>NZ_JBMPQA010000008.1:0-205578 GCF_049725055.1 Pseudactinotalea sp. Z1739
GGCTCAGACCATATGAGGGTGGTGGGGTTCTGAGTCTTGACGGGTCCAGGGCCTCACGGTGCAGATTCGTGGATCATCCCCCAGAGTGGCTGGGGGTGCCGACATGCAGCGGAGGCCCTGGTGTTCAGTGAGGTTACGGCGATTGGGTTGGATGTGCACGCGCGTAGCGTGCGAGCGGCGGCGTTGGACACCTCGACCGGTGAGTTGATCGAGGTGGGGCTACCTGCGGATGGCGGGCAGGTCACCGAGTGGGTGGCAGGTATCGCGGCTGGTCATGGGCCGGTGCACGCAGCGTACGAGGCGGGCCCGACGGGTTTCGGGCTCGCCCGGAAGCTGATCGCGGCGGGGGTGCCGGTCACGGTCGCGGCGCCATCGAAGATCCTGCGTCCCGCCGGGGAGCGGGTCAAGACCGACAAGCGCGACGCGCTGCTTCTGGCGCGGTTGCTGCGGATGGAGGAGCTGGTGGCGGTGCGCGTCCCGACGGTGGCCGAGGAGGCCGCCCGGGACCTGGTGCGTGCCCGTGATGACGCCCGGGTGGAGTTGATGGCTGCCAGGCACCGGCTGAGCAAGCTGCTGCTGCGCCGGGGGATCGTCTACGACCAGGGCAAGGCGGCCTGGACCGGGGTTCACGACGCGTGGCTGCGGCGGGTCCGCTGGGAGGGGCTCGAGGATGCCGGGGCCGGGACTCTGGCGGCGTTCGACGCCGCCTACGACGCGGTCACCACGATCGGTGCCCGCCGGGACCGCCTCGACCGCGAGATCCTCACCGCGGCCGCGGACAGCGAGTTCACCGCGACCACTCGCCGGCTGGGCTGCCTGCGCGGGATCTCCACCCTGACCGGGTTCGCCCTCGCGGTGGAGATCGGCGACTGGCACCGGTTCACCGGCCGCACCATCGCCTCCTACCTCGGCCTGGTGCCCAGTGAGCACTCCTCGGGCGGCACCCGACACCTGGGTGCGATCACCAAGACCGGCAACACCCACGCCCGCCGGCTGCTGATCGAGGCCGCCTGGCACCACAAGAGCGCCTACCGGCCCGGGAAGACCATGCGGGACCGGTGGGCCCTGGCGCCCGCCACCGTGGCCGCGCGCGGCGACGCCGGCAACCGGCGCCTGCACCACCGCTGGCAGGTCCTGACCAGCCACAAGAAGAAGCACACCATCGCCAACACCGCGATCGCCCGCGAACTCGCCGGCTGGTGCTGGTCCCTGGCCACCATGGACTAGCCACCCGAAAGCTCGTTCGCCGGCCACCGGGCCGGGGAGCATGCAGCGTGAGGAGCGCACCAGCGATTCGCCTGTGAGCAGCCGGCACCCGCCGGCCACGCTCGACCTCAGACACGCTCGGACGCTCTCGCCGGAACACGGTCATGCGGTAACCAACCCGCGCATATCAGACTGACCACGCGTCACCAGACACGCCGCACCCCGACCCGCCCCCAGCGAACGACGAAGCGCCGCCAGACACGGCCAGTCCGGCGGCGCTTCACCCTGCCCACTTGACAAACAAGCCCCACATATCAGGCGACGGCGGCCAGGTCCATCAGGGCGTCGATGTCGTGGATGATCAGCCCGCGGGCACCCTGGGTGTGGGCGATCCCGGACTGTTGCAGCTTGCGTAGTTGGCGGCTGAGCGACTCGGGCGTGGTGTCGAGCAGCGAGGCGATGTCCTTCTTCGCCAGCGGCAACTCCACCACCACCCCGTCCTCGGTGGTGGTGCCGTGCAGGGAGAGCACGTACTCGGCCAGTCGCGAGGTCACATCACCGGAGATCACCGAGGCCAGCCGGGTCTCGGTCTGGGCCAGGCGCCTGCTGACCTCCTGCAGCATCCGCATCCCGATCGAGGGGTGAGCGGCCACCAGGCGGCCGAGGTCGGCATGGCGGAACACGCACATGCTGCTCGGTTCCAGCGCGGTGGTGAAGTGATCGGGTCGAGCACCGGTCAGGAACGCCGACTCACCGACGAACTCACCCGGTCCCAGCACGCGCAGGATCTGTTCGCGTCCCTCGGCGTCGATCCGGGAGACCTTCAGCGCGCCGGTGTGCACCACCATCAACTGGGAGGTGTCGGACCCGGCCGCGTACACTTGCTCCCCGGCAGCCACGCTCGTGGGGGTGGCGACTTCGGCGACGTTGACCTGATCGTCATAGTCCAGACCGTGAAACAGGGGCACCTGCACCACACACAGGTCCTCCCGGCCCTCCGGGGCATGGGTGTCGACCACGTTGCACCTCCTGATGCGAGTCTAGGACAGGCAACGGCTGCTACCCGGGGGCCTCGGCCGGCTACACCAGCCCGGCGTCGTGGGCGAGCAGCGCGACCTGGGTCCGGTTTCCGACGTCGAGCGCGGCGAGGGCGTGGGAGACCTGCGCCTTGACGGTGGCGACCGAAACGTAGAGTTCTGCGGCGATCTCCGCGTTGGTCAGTCCGCGTCCGATGGCGGCGACGACGTCTCGTTCCCGGTCGGTCAGCGCGGCGAGGCGCATGCGGGCGTCGGCGGCTACGTCGGCGCGGTCCACGGCGTGCTCCACCAACCGCCGGGTGACCGCCGACGACAGCGTCGCCTCCCCGGCCGCGGCCCGGCGCACCGCATCGGCGATCCGCGGCGGCGGGGTGTCCTTGAGGAGGTAGCCGGAGGCGCCGGCGCGCAGCGCCCCGAGGATCTCCGCGTCGGTGTCGAACGTGGTGAGGACGAGCACCTCGGGCGCGTCGGGGCGGGCGCGCAGCCGGGCCGTGGCCGTGACGCCGTCCACCCGCGGCATGCGCAGATCCATGAGCACGACGTCGATGTGGTGGCGGTCCAGTGCCGCAGGCACCTCCGCACCGTCTGCCGCCTCGGCGACGACGGCGATGTCCTGCGCGCCGTCGAGCATCATGACGAGGGCGGACCGGACGAGCGCGTCGTCGTCAACGACGAGGACCCGGACCTTCACGGCGACCATGGTAGCCACGCGGACAAGCGGAACTGCCCGCCGTCGGAGCCGTAGTCGAGCCGGCCGCCGACGATCCGCACCCGCTCCGTAAGCCCGATCAGCCCGGTCCCCGACCCGGGGATGCCGGCCTGGCCCGGCCGCAGCGGGTTCTCCACCGTGACCTCCAGGCCGGCGTCCTGCCGGCCCCTGACGTGCACCCGCACGGGCTCCGTCGGTGCGTGCTTGCGGGCGTTGGTCAGCCCTTCCTGCACGAGGCGGTAGACCGTCCGCCCCACCATCCCGGGCGGCACGCCGTCGAGTTCGATGGCGATGTCGACGACGCCACCGGCCGCCCGTGCCTCACCGACCAGGCCGTCCAACTGGTCGAGATCCGGAGCGGGCGGCGGCACCCCGTCCGCCGCTGGGACGTCCCGCAACACGCCTACGACGTCGCGCACCTCCTCCAGCGCTTGGTGGACGCCGGCCCGCACGACCCCCGCCGCGTGGGCGAGCCGCTCCGGCGACGCGTCCGGCCGATACTCCAGGGCGCCCGCGTAGGTCGCAAGGAGCGAGAGTCGGTGCGCGAGGACGTCGTGCATCTCGCGCGCTATCCGAGTCCGCTCGGCTGCGACCGCCTCGGCGACGTGCCGGTCGCGATCTGCCTCGGCGCTCCTGGCCCGCTCGGTCAGACCGGCGAGCAGGGCGCTGCGGGCCTGGGCCAGGGCTCCCGCGGCGAGCAGGGCGACGTGAGCCACGAGCACGAGCACCACCCACCACCCGAACGACAACCCGTGCAGCGGACGCCACAGCCCACTCACCACGTGTGCCGCGGCACCGGCAACGGCGACGACGGCAGCTGTGGGGAGGCGACGGGAACGGCCGACGACGTAGGTCGCAGCAGTCGATGGAGGGGTAGCCGTGGGTGCGAGGGCGGCCAGCGCGGCGAGGGCGACAGCGGCCGGCACGGGACGCCGGAACAGGACCGGGACGAGGGCCACCGCGGCCAGGCCGACCGCGACGTCAAGGGCGAGTGGCGGCCCGTTGGCGCCCGGCGAGCTGTGCTCGCCTACCAGCGCCCACATGGTCAGCACGACCATCGCCCCGGTGGTGGCAGCGACCGTCCAGCCGGAGGCGCGCCACCTCCGCGTGAGCGCGGTCCTCGGGGCGGCCGACATCTCATGGAGTGTACGGAGGCCACCGGTAGGGCGGCACCGCCGAAGGTCGCCGGGTCAGGTCCGAGTGGCTACTCGCCGTGGCCGGGCGGCCGATGACGCAGAGGTGCGGCCGCGGGATCGTGGTGGGTACCCGAACTGGAGGAGGAACCCAGACGACGTCACCGACCACGCAGGCCCGGTCACGGCGAGGAGTTGCCGTCGCCGGCGCCGTTGGGGCCGGGCTGGCCGTCTGGGTCATCGCCGTCCCGGTGCTCGGCGTTGACCTGGCCGCCCGAGTCGGGGACGGCGAACTCGTCGTCGGCGCGCCGGCCATCGCCCTTGCGGGCCTCGTTGCCGCGCTCGCGGGCTGGAGCCTACTGGCACTGCTAGAGCGGGTAACGAGCCGGGCGCGCGGGCTGTGGCTCACGGTCGCGGTCACCGCGTTCGTGATCTCCCTCGCCGGCCCCCTCGTGCAGGCGACCACCGTGGCGACCGGGGCGGTCCTGGTGACGATGCACGTCGCCGTGGGGACGACGATCATCGTCGCTCTCCGCAGCACCGCCCGCAGCGTGCCCCCGAGCGAGCGACCACGCGCCCTGCGTCCACGGACCGGCCGCTGAGTTCCCGCGCGACCGACGGTCTATCAGATGGCCGCTCGCGACCTGGAAGGACCACGGGACACCGCTCGTGTCAGTGCCTGATGAGAGCCTTCTGGCCTCGACGACTCACTGAGGGGAGGGATAGCCACACCTTCGTTTCGCGTCTCGGTCAGGACACCTAGACCTCACGACCCAACTCCCGGCGAGCGATGGCTTCCTCGCCGGGAGTTGGCTTTCGCCGGATCGGGATGCGCCCTCCGCTGCCGGCAGCCGGGGCCATCAGGTCCGCAGCACCTCGACCGCCAGCCGCGCGGCCCTCCCGATCGCCCGGTCCACTTCCGGCTGCACCTCGGCCGCCACGCCCGACTCGGTGAGCGCCGCGACGGCGATGCGGTCCCTCGAGCACTGCATCGCGCTCGGCGCGCAGGAGTGCCGCGCTCGGGTGCTCGGCGCCACCTTGAGCCGGTAGCCGCGCACCGTCTCGGGGGCAAGCGGCCGGAACTCCAGACCGTTGCGCTGCGCCTCGATCTCCGCGCAGACGAGCACGTCGCCGTGCTCGTGGACTCCCGTCAGGGCCTCGGCGCTCGGCAGCCCGGTGACCACCTGGTACACCGCCAGCCCCGCGGCCAGCGCCGCCCGGCCCAGTGCGTCGCGCACGTGCGGGACGTCGTCCTCGGCCTGGACGAGCAGTCGAGGTGCGGCGCCCGGTACGTCGTCGGAGTCGCGCAGTTGCTCGAGGTGGAGCCGGCGGCCGCGCACCCGGCCTGGCGCGGTCGCACCACCGAGCGGCACGGTGATGTGGGACCTGTCCGTGGCGGCCGGCAGCAGCGCGAACTGCACGCCGCCGCGGGCCAGCGACTCCTCCCGCGCCGCGGCCGCCATGTCGTGCAGCGTAAGCGAGATGCCCACCTCGCCGAGCCGCCGGCGCAGCCGGGCCAGCCCGGAGGGGTCGGCGTACCCGGGCAGCGTGGCTCGCACGTCGTTGAGCACGTGGCCGCGTGCGGCGTGGAGTAGGTGTTCGGCGCGCACGAGGACGTCCCGGGCGTGCGGGGCCGGGGAGGTCGTCACCCCACGGCTGGTGCTGTCCCCGGACGAACTCGCCGACGCCCGCACAACACCGCCGACGACCCGCCACAGCCGCTGACGCAGGAGGAGGCCGACACACTGAGCACGTACATGCGCTCCGTCGTCGAGGAGGGGACGGGCATCATGCTCGTCGACGTCCCGGGTGAGCCGGTGCACGCCAAGTCGGGCTCGGCCGAGGTGGGGGAGGGGGAGAGTTGCCGGGTGGACTCGTGGATGATCGCCTACCAGGGGGACCTTGCCGTCGCCGTCCTGGTCCATGGGGGTGGTCACGGTGCGGGTGCGGCGGGTGACGCCGTCGAGCGCTTCCTCCGGAACGTCAGCCGGTGACGACGTCCGACAACTCCAGCCACCGCTCCTCCAGCTGCGCGACTTCGGCCTCCAACGCAACCAGCTTGTCGGTGTGCTGTTGCAGACCCTCGTAGTCGCTCTGGTCGTGGTCAGCCAGGCGCTGATGCACCGCCTCGATGCTGCCCGCCATCTTCACCAGTCGACGTTCGATCGCGGTGATCTCCTTCTGGGCCGCGCGGCGCTCCGCACCGGACAACGCCGACGCGTCCTCAGAGCCCGACGTCGTCGTCGCGAGGTCGGGCCGATCGGCCGGTGTGGTCACCTGCTCCTGCCGCAGCCGCAGGTACTCATCGACCCCGCCAGGCACGTGCCGCAGCCGGCCGTCAAGGATCGCGTACTGCTGGTCGGTCACCCGTTCCAACAGGTACCGGTCGTGGGAGACGACGATGAGCGTTCCCGGCCAGGAGTCCAACAGGTCCTCCATCGCGGTGAGCATCTGGGAGTCAACGTCGTTCGTCGGCTCGTCCAGGGCGATGACGTTGGGTTCACTGAGCAGCAACAGCAGCAGTTGCAGGCGACGCTTCTGGCCTCCGGAGAGGTCGTCGACGCGGGCGGAGAGGTGTTCGCGGGCGAAGCCGAGGCGTTCGAGCAACTGCGCAGGGGTGTGGTCCTTGCCGTCGATCGTGAACGTGGTCTTGGTCCGGGCCAGCACCTCGCGCACCCGGTCGCCGCCGATCTCGGCGAGCTGGGAGAACTGCTGGTCCAGCACACCGATCCGCACAGTCTTGCCGTGCTTGACGCGCCCGGTCGTCGGCTGCAGCGTCCCGCAGATCAATCCCAACAGGGTCGACTTGCCCGCCCCGTTCGCGCCGAGGATGCCGGTGCGCTCACCGGGCGCGAGTCTCCAAGTGATGTCCCGCAGCACCTCTTGGTCACCGAAACTCACCGAGACGTCCTCGATGTCCACCACGTCCTTGCCTAACCTGGCCACGGCTAGTCGTTGCAGTTCGATCGGGTTGCGCGCCGGTGGGACGTCCTCGATGAGTTGGTTCGCGGCGTCGATGCGGAACTTCGGCTTGGACGTGCGGGCCGGCGCTCCGCGGCGCAGCCAGGCCAGTTCCTTGCGCATGAGGTTCTGCCGCTTCGCCTCGCTCGCCGCGGCCATCCGGTCGCGCTCGACCCGTTGCAGCACGTAGGAGGCATACCCGCCATCGAACGGCTCGACGATCCCGTCGTGGACCTCCCACGTCTGGGTGCACACCTCATCGAGGAACCAGCGGTCGTGGGTGATCACCAGCAGCCCACCGGCGCTCCTCGCCCATCGGCGCTTCAGGTGCTCGGCCAGCCAGGCGACGCCCTCGACGTCCATGTGGTTCGTCGGCTCGTCGAGGGCGAGCAGGTCCCAGTCGCTCACCAACAGAGCAGCCAGGGCGACCCGGCGCCGTTGCCCACCGCTCAGGTCGCCGATCTTCGCCTTCCACGGGATATCGGAGGCCAGGCCGCCGATCACGTCGCGGATGCGTGCGTCCCGCGCCCACTCGTGCTCGGGCCCGTCGCCCACGATCGAGCGGCCGACCGTCGCTTCGGGATCGAGGTCGTCGCGTTGGTCCAGCACCCCGAACCGCACCCCGCCGCGACGCGTCACCCGGCCCGCGTTCGGCTCGACTTGTCCGGACAACATCCCGAGCAGGCTCGACTTGCCGTCACCGTTACGCCCGACGATCCCGATCCGATCGCCTTCCTCCAGCCCGAGCGTCACCGACTCGAACACGACCCGCGTCGGGTACTCCAGACGGAGCCCCTCGGCTCCCAGCAGATGTGCAGCCATCAGGCCACCGCCTCGGCTGATTGCTCATCCAGGACGCAGTGCGTTACCCGCGCGGCGGTGGGTTCGATCCTGGTCGTGACCAGGCCGAGTGGATGACTCATGCGCCGGGGCTCTCGAACTGCACGAGCAGGTGCCGCAGGAGGTCGGCCAGGTGGGTCTGCTCGGTCGCCGGCAGTGCCTTCAGCGCGTCAGCCTCGATGCGCAGCAGGTCGCTCATCGCCGCATCCACCGTGGCCATGCCCTCCTCGGTCAACCGCACCTGCACCACCCGGCGGTCGGCGGGGTGGGCGGTTCGCACCACCAGGCCGTGCACCACGAGCCGGTCGATCCGGTTGGTCATGGTGCCGGAGGAGACCATGGTCTGGTTCATCAGCACGCCCGGGGTGAGTTGGTAGGGCTCCCCGGCCCGGCGCAGAGCGGTGAGGACGTCGAACTCCCAGACCTCCAGATGGTGCTGGGCGAACGCGGCGCGGCGGGCACGGTCCAAGTGCCGGGCCAGGCGGGTGATCCGGGAGAACACGGACAGCGGCAGTGTGGGTAGATCGGGGCGCTCCCGATGCCAGGCGGTGACGATCCGATCCACCTCGTCCTGTGGTGTGCCCATACCCCGAGATTACTCGACATCGAGATATCGCACGTGTGGCGGTCCGGCGCCGGGGGTCAGTGGAGTGGTCGGCCCGATGAGGAACGCTCAACTTCGCAGGGCCTCGCGCAGTTTCATCCGGCCCCCGGTGGTGAGCACGGCGCGGGAGTAGATCCGCCCGCCGAGCCAGATCAGCACCGGGATGAGCACCAGGGCCCCCACCACCGCTACGATCAGGTCGGTGGCGGGCACCTCGGTGAAGGCCTGCCGCGGCGGCATCATGAACGGGGCGAAGAAGGGGATCTGGGACAACACCCGCACCAGCAGGGAGTCGGGGTTGGACGGCACCAGCCAGATGCCCAGGTAGAACGGGGCCATCATCAGGATGAACAACGGTGTGGTGACCGATCCGATGTCCTCCTGACGCGAGACCAGCGCCGCGACCCCGCCCACCAGCACCGCGTAGAGACCGAACCCGAGCACGAACCACACCAGCAGCCAACCCAGGGAGGCTGCGATATTGACCTGCACCCCGTCCAGCAGGCCCGTGGCGAGGGCCGTGAGGGTCCCGGCGGTGGCGAACAGCGAGACCTGGACCACCCCGACGACGCCGATACCGAGCACCTTGCCGGCCATCAGCACCCCGGGCCGGATCGTGGCCAACAGGATCTCCACCACCCGGCTGACCTTCTCCTCCACCACCCCCATGGCGATCATCTGGGTGGTCTGCAACAGCGCGAACAGCAGCAGCGAGACCATCACGAACGCCACGACGATCCTGATCGGGTCCAGATCGGTGCCGGTCTCGATCACCTGCAGGGAGGGAACGGCCCCGGCCAGTTCGGACTGAGCCTGCGCCGGGTCCCCGCCCAGGGAGGTGACCAGTTCGGTCAGCGCGTACTGCTGCGTCGCATTGGTGATCGCCGACATCAACTGCACGTCCGGGATGCCGTCCACCGTCACCACCGGTCCCGCCGGTGGCCCGGACAGGTGAGCCGCCAGGTCTCCGTCCAGGACCTGCTGCTCCGCGGCGTCGGCCTCGACCGCGACGACCTCGAGGTTCATCCCCGCCTGGCCCGCGGTCTGCTCCAGCACCGGGGTGAGGGAGGCGGTCTCCTGCGCCACACCCACCCGGGTGGCGGAGCTGTCCCGGCCGGCCAGCAACAACGACAGCGCCTGCACACCGCCCACGATCAGCCCTACCACCACCACCGTGGCGATGATCGTGGCCTTGGACAACAGCCTGGTGCGGATCTCCCGCCCTGCTACCAGCGCGATCGCGCCGAAGGTACTCATGCGGCGCTCCCGGTGCCGCCGTCGTCGGCGTGGCTCTCCGTGGTGACCACGTTCCGGAACAGGTCCACCAGGGTCGGACGGATCAGCGCGAACTCCCGCACACCGCCGTGCGCCAGGGCGGCGTGCAGCAGCGGTTGCTCGGCGTCGGTGCCGGGCTGCAGCAGTTCGACCACGGTCTCCGCGCCGTCCTGACTGAGCACGCGGGTGCCCGGGACCGCATCCGCCCAGCCCGCTGGTGCGTTGCTGACCACCCGCCAGCGCTGGGTGGGCGTGGTGCGCAACTCCTCGATCGTGCCCACCGCGGCCATCCGCCCGTTGCTGATCACACCGACGCGATCACACAGGCGCTCCACCAGGTCCAGTTGGTGGGAGGAGAACACCACCGGCACCCCCTCGGCGGCCCGTTCGCGTAGCACCTGACTCATCACGTCCACGGCCACGGGGTCCAGCCCGGAGAAGGGTTCGTCGAGTACCAGCACCTTGGGGTTGTGCACCAGTGCCGCAGCCAACTGGACCCGCTGCTGATTGCCCAGGGAGAGTTTCTGGACCTCGTCCCCGCGCCGGGAATCGATCGCCAGTACCTGCGTCCAGCGCTCCATCGCCGCCGTGGCCTCCGGCTTCGACATCCCGTGCAACCTTGCCAGGTAGACGAGTTGGGAGCCCACCTTCATCTTCGGGTACAGGCCGCGCTCCTCGGGCATGTAGCCCACCTGGCGTCGGGCCCGCAGGTCCAGTTCGGCGCCGCTCCAGCGCACCTGGCCAGAGTCGGCCGCGAGTACCCCGAGCACGATGCGCATCGCCGTGGTCTTCCCGGCGCCGTTGGAACCGACGAAACCGAAGATCTCTCCGGCCCCGACGGCGAAACTCAGGTCTGTCAGGGCTCGCAGGGAACCGTAGGACTTGTTCAGGTGGTCCAGTTCCAGTTGACTCACCCGCGCGCGCTCCCCTCTGGGGCGGCCGGGGGAGTGGCCGCCGGGCCGTGTGTGCCCCGGGCCCAGCGCTGTGCGCTGACCCGCAGCGCCGCCGGCGTCAGGGTGGGATCACGCTCCAGGCCGCGCAATCCGTTCCAAGCCAGGTTCACCAGATGCGCGGCCACCTGTTGCTTGTCCGGGCTGCGCGTCTCCAGCCACCACTGCCCGGTGAGGGCGATCATGCCCACCAGCATCTGGGCGTAGATGGGGGAGGTCTCGGCCGGCAGGCCCTGGCGTTCGAACGTGGAGGCCAGGATGTGCTCGACCTGGCTGGCCACGTCCCCGATCAGGGAGGAGAAGGTCCCGGTGGCCTGGGCCACGGGGGAATCGCGCACCAGGATCCGGAACCCGTCGGTGTGGGTCTCGATGTAATCCAGCAACGTCAGAGCGGTGGCCTGGACCGTCACCTTCGGGTGGCCGCCGCGTTCCAGCGCGCCGGTCAACGCGGCCAGCAGGGTTTGCACCTCACGGTCCACGATGACGGCGTAGACGCCCTCCTTGCCGCCGAAGTGCTCGTACACCACGGGTTTGGACACCTGGGCCCGGGCGGCGATCTCCTCTACCGAGGTCGAGTCGAACCCCTTCTCGGCGAACAGCGAACGCGCCACATCCAGGAGTTGCTCACGGCGTTCGCGCGCACTCATGCGAGCCCGCGGAGGGCGTCTGCTCGACTCGGTCACGGAATCATCCTGCCTGACGTCGGTTCCGCTGCGAGACACTACAGTAGGCTCCGACGCTGGTGCAGACGTTCCCGGGCCCTGAGCCCGGGATCCTCGCAGCATTCCGCCCTGGTGTAATTGGCAGCACGCCGGCCTTTGGTGCCGTGTGGTCCGGGTTCGAGTCCTGGGGGCGGAGCCCTTGCCGCCGTACCCAAGCGAGCAGCGTCTCGATCGACGCTCGAAGTCAGCATTAGTCGGCGGAAAGTACCGCAAAGTCGACTGATGCCGGCCTCGGCGGCACGACGTGGATGGCTGGCCGGCGCCACACCAGCAGAGCAGTACAGTGGAGCGCGTGAGCCGACCCGCCCCTGCTGCTGTTGTCATTCTTGCTGCCGGCCAAGGCACCCGCATGCGGTCGGCCAGGGCCAAGGTGCTGCACCCGATCGGGGGAGTGTCCCTGCTCGGCCACGTGCTGGCCACCGCCCGCGCAGTCGAGCCCGAGCACTTGGTCACCGTGGTCCGCCACCAGCGCGACCAGGTGGCCGAGCACATCGAGGCCCTGGATCCCGACGTGCTGATCACCGACCAGGACGAGATCCCCGGCACCGGCCGTGCCGTGCAGTGCGGCCTGGACGCGCTCGACCTGGCCGCCCAGGGCAGGGCCATGGCCACCAGCGACCAGCGCGAGAAACTCCCCAGGGCGGATGAGATCGCCATCGATGGCACCGTCGTCGTCCTCCTCGGCGACGTCCCGCTGCTGCAGCCGCAGACCGTGCAGGAGGTGCTGGACACCCACCACGAGCAGGACAACGCGGTGACGGTGCTGACCACGCACCTGCCCGACGCGAGCGGGTACGGGCGGATCGTGCGCGATCAGGACGGGGCGGTCACCGGCATCGTCGAGCACGGTGACGCCACCCCCGAGCAGCGCGCCATCACCGAGATCAACTCCGGGGTGTTCGCCTTCGACGCCGCCGTGCTGCGCGACGGTCTGGGTCAGGTCGATGCGGGCAACAACCAGGGTGAGGTCTACCTGACCGATGTGCTGGCCCACGCCCACCGCGCCGGAAACCGCGTGGGCGCGGTGGTGGTGGCCGACTCGCTGCAGGTCGAGGGCGTCAACGACCGGGTGCAACTGGCCACCCTGGGTGCCGAACTCAACGCCCGCACACTGCGGCACTGGATGCGCGCCGGGGTCAGCATCGTGGATCCGACAAGCACCTGGGTGGACGTGGGTGTGGAACTGGAACCCGACGTGACGCTGCTACCCGGCACCCAGTTGCACGGTCAGACCCACGTGCTGACCGGGGCCACCATCGGACCTGACACCACCCTGACCGACGTTCAGGTCGGCCCGGGGGCCACCGTCATCCGTAGCCACGGCGAACAGGCCCAGATCGATGCCGGCGCCACCGTGGGTCCCTTCGCGTACCTGCGCCCGGGCACCGTGCTGGGCGAGCGGGGCAAGATCGGAACGTTCGTGGAGACAAAGAACGCCCAGATCGGGGCGGGTTCGAAGGTGCCGCACCTGTCCTACATCGGCGACGCCACGATCGGACGCGAGACCAACATCGGCGCCGCCTCGGTGACGGTGAACTACGACGGCGTGACGAAACGGCGGACCACGATCGGAGACCATGCCCGCACTGGTGCGGACAACATGTTCGTGGCTCCGGTGACGGTGGGCGATGGCGCCTATACCGGCGCCGGTACCGTGCTGCGCCGCGACGTGCCACCCGGTGCGCTGGGCATCTCCGGGGGGCAGCAGCGAAACATCGAGAATTGGGTGTTGAGCAGACGGGCGGGAACCCCGGCCGCCCAGGCGGCCCAGGCCGCACTGGAGGCCGATGAGGGCGACGGGGCCTCCGCGGAGCTGTCGCCCCAGGCGCAGGCCGAGCGGAGCCGGGCCGGCACGACGAACAACGCGGCGGATCAGGACACAGCAGCGAACCGGCACGGATCGGCACACCTGGATGAGGAGCGATGACCGGGATCACGAGTTATGGCGAGAAGCGGCTGGTGCTGGTCTCGGGCAGGGCGCATCCCTCGCTGGCGGCCGATGTGGCCGACGAACTGGGAATCGAGATGGTGCCCACCACCGCCTATGACTTCGCCAACGGGGAGATCTACGTCCGGTTCGCCGAGAGCGTGCGCGGTGCCGACGTGTTCGTGCTGCAGTCCCACACCGCCCCGATCAACCAGTGGATCATGGAGCACCTGCTGATGGTCGATGCCCTCAAACGGGCCTCGGCCAAGCAGATCACCGCGGTGGTGCCCTTCTACGGGTATGGCCGCCAGGACAAGAAGCATCGCGGTCGCGAGCCGATCTCGGCCCGGCTGGTCACCGACCTGTTCGCCACCGCGGGCGCGGACCGGCTGATGAGCGTGGACCTGCACGCCGCTCAAACCCAGGGCTTCTTCGACGGGCCCGTGGACCATCTGTGGGCGATGCCGATCCTGACCGAGCACGTTCGCACCCGGGTGGACACCTCCAACGTCACCGTCGTCTCACCCGACGCCGGGCGGATCCGCGTCGCCGAGCACTGGGCCGCCAAACTTGGTGGCGGGCCGCTGGCGTTCGTCCACAAGACCCGCGATGTGGGCCGGCCCAACCAGGCCGTGGCCAACCGCGTGGTCGGTGAGGTGGAGGGTCGCGACTGCGTGCTGGTCGATGACCTGATCGACACCGGCGGCACCATCGCCGAGGCGGTCAAGGTGCTCGAGGGCGCCGGCGCGGCCTCGGTGATCGTGGCCGCCACCCACGGGGTGCTCTCCGACCCGGCCGCCCAACGGCTCTCGGAGTGCGGAGCCCGGGAGGTGGTCGTCACCGACACCCTGCCCATCACGGCCGAGCAGCGCTTCGACACCCTCACCGTGCTGTCCATAGCCCCGCTGATCGCACGCGCCATCCGGGAGGTCTTCGATGACGGGTCGGTTACCTCCTTGTTCGACGGCAACGCCTGACCAGTGACGCCTGATCGCGCTCGGCCGGCTTCTCCCCGCCCCGACGCCGCCGCTGCGCCCTCGCCCCGGCCGGTCCTGGTGCTGGACTTCGACGGGACCGTCTGCGTGGGCGACGCCCCGGTGCTGGGTTACGCCGAGCAGGTGGCCGGCCGGCTACCGCCGTCGGCCCGGGAGCGGGTACGCACCGGGATCAGGGAGTTCCTTGCCGGGAGCCGGGCCCTGCCCGACTGCGAGGACGGGTACCAGGCGGTGGTGGCCCTCAGCGGCCAGAACCTGTCCCAGGAGGACCTGTCCGCGGCCTATCTCGCCTCCCGGGCGGAGTTGGACGTCGACGCGACGCATCCGCCGAACGGGCTGACGCAACTCCTGGACGAGTTGCGCGCCGCCGGTGTGGCCGCGGTCCTGGTGACCAACGCGCCGTTGGTCGGGGTGGATGTGTGGCTGGCCCGGCACGAGTTGGCCGAGCGGCTCGACGCCGTGGTCCCCGACGCCGGTAAGCCGACCCGGATGCGCGCGGTACTCAGTGGCATCCTGACCGAATTCGGGGCCGCACCGGCGCACCTGGCAAGCGTGGGTGACGTGTGGCGCAACGACATCGAACCGGCGATGGCGTTGGGCGCGGTCGGGATGTACCTGGACCGCTTCGGTACGGGGCTGGGGCCGGCCAGCCGGACCGAGACCACGTTCGAGGCGATGTACCCGCACCTCCGCCGCTGGGCGCGTGATGCCGGCGCGGTGGCGGACGACCGCACCGGTACGGACACCCAGAGTTCACCCAATTGAGACCTTCCGGGCCTTCCGCGGGAACCGGAGCGTGAACTAGCGTGAAACGTGCGTTCACAGCGCGTGTGCCCGA
Source organism: Pseudactinotalea sp. Z1739 (assembly GCF_049725055.1). Next base: position 15,198 of record NZ_JBMPQA010000008.1, read on the forward strand.
CGAAACGTTGTTGCGCGGGATCCGTAGCCGACCGAGTTGAAGAACAAGGAACCTCCGATGAAGCGAACCACGACCTGGGCGGCGCTGGCCGCCGCCTCCCTGCTCGTCCTGAGTGCGTGCGGCAACGGGGCCGACGACACCGACGCGGACACCGACACCAACGGCGCGGCCGAGGATGTCACCGAGGACGACGGTGACGACGCCGATGACGCCGACTCTGCTGATGGCGCCGGGGAGGACCCCGACACCCTCGTCCTGGGCCTGGTGCCGTCCCAGGACATGGACAAGTTGGTGGAGGACGCCGACATGCTGGGCGACCTGCTCTCCGAGGAACTCGGCATCGAGGTCGAAGCGGTGGTGACCGAGTCCTACAACGCCTTGATCATCGCGATGGAGACCGGTCAGGCCGACATCGGCATGTTCGGACCGATCGCCCTGGTCCAGGCTGCCGACCGAGCCGGCGCCGAGATCGTGCTGCAATCGGTACGCTTCGGGTCGCCCACCTATCACACGCAGTGGTTCACCAACGATCCCGACACCTACTGCCTGGACGATGTGGTCGAGGTGGAGCAGGAGGACGGTGCGATCTTCACCTTCTGCAACGGCACCGACAGTGCCGACGCCGGTCCGGTGGGTGAGGACGCCCTGGCACTGATCGATGGGGACACCCTCATCTCGATGGTGGACGCCAACTCCGCCTCCGGTTACTACTACCCGGCCACTCAGCTCGAGCGTGTGGCTGGCCTGGACGCGCTGGGGCTGAACACCCAGTTCGCCGGAGGCCACCCGAACTCCATCCTGAACGTGGCCGGTGGCGACTACCCGGTCGGGGTGAGTTTCGACGACGCCCGCGACAACGTGGTGGAGGAGGACCCCGAGATCGGTGAGAAGGTCACCGTGTTCGCGTGGTCCGATGAGATCCCGAACGACGGCGTCGCCGTCGCCGGCTCCCTGTCGGGCGACCTGCAGCAGCGGATCGCCGACGCCATGATGGCGGTCATCTCAACCGAGGACGGCGCGTTCGCCTTCGATGAGGTGTACAGCATCGAGGACCTGGTCCCGGCGGACCTGGACGCGCTGGATGCCGCCCGCCAGGTGGAGTCCAACTTCGGCGAGTGACCATGACCGGGTGGGAGCGGAGGAGCTCTCCGCTCCCACCGGTGTGTGGCCTGTGAGGAAGCAGCGATGATCGAGTTCTCCGACGTGTCCGTGACCTACCCCAACGGGGTGAAGGGGTTGGACGGTGTGGACCTGACGATCCCCGATGGCCAGTTCGTGGTCGTGGTCGGGTTGTCCGGTGCCGGTAAGTCAACCCTGGTGCGTTCCATCAACGGCCTGGTTCCCGTCACCGGAGGTGAACTGACCGTGGACGGGGAGTCGGTCAAGGGCGCCGGACGACGCAAACTGCGGGCGCTTCGCTCGGACATCGGGATGATCTTCCAGTCCTTCAACCTGGTGCGGCGCACCTCGGTGATGAACAACGTCCTGATGGGGCGGTTGCACTCCACCGGTACGCTGCGCTCCTCCCTGGCGTTGTACTCCAAGGCCGACAAGGAACTCGCCTTCACCGCGCTCGAGCGGGTGGGCATCGTGGAGAAGGCGTGGGTCCGTGCCTCCCAACTCTCCGGCGGTCAGCAGCAGCGGGTAGCGATCGCCCGGGCGCTGGCCCAGGACCCCAAGATCATGCTCGCTGACGAGCCGGTGGCCTCCCTGGACCCGCCGACGGCGAACCAGGTGATGAAGGATCTGGAGCGGATCAACCGGGAACTGGGCATCACCACGGTGGTGAACCTGCACTTCCTGGACCTTGCACGCCGGTACGGCCAGCGGATCATCGGTATGCGCTCGGGCAAGATCGTCTTCGACGGGACCGGTGAGGAAGCCGACGACGAGGTCTTCGAACGCATCTACGGTCGATCCCTGACCGCGGATGACGTGATCGCCAAGGAGCCCGGAGCGATCGCGTGAGCACCACCGCCACTGCTGATGGACCCGCCGCGGCGGCACCAGCACGGCCGCGCAAACCCAAGCCCAGCCCCGCGGTCATCGGGGGACTGACCATCACCGCGGCGATCACCGTGTGGGCGGGTTGGTCGATCGACTTCACGTTGATGCCGTTGTTCACCGATGTCACCCGCGGCCGGCACGTCATCGCCGAGTTCTTCAACCCCGACTGGGCCTTCCTGACCCGTGCGGTGGTGATCGAGTCGTGGCTCACCACGCTCTTCATCGCCATCCTGGCCACCGCGGTGGGCTGCGCGATCGGGTTGGGGATGGCGATGCTCGCCAGCAAGACGTCGGCACCGAACAAGGCCACGTACCAGGTGTCCAAAGCGGTGCTGTCGGTGCTGCGGGCCCTGCCCGATGTGGCCCTGGGATCGCTGTTCGCCGCGATCGTGCTGCCCGGCCCCCTCGCCGGCATTCTGGCGCTGATCGTGTTCAACATCGGGGTGATCGCCAAACTCACCGGCGAGACCGCCGATGCTGTGGACCCCGGGCCGATCGAGGCGGTGGAGGCCGGCGGCGGCAACCGGATCCAGCGGGCCCGGTGGGCGATCTATCCGCAGATCGCCCCGAACTACCTGTCCTACTGCTTCTACGTGTTCGAGCTGAACCTGCGCGCATCGGTGGTCATCGGCATCGTCGGCGGTGGCGGCATCGGCGCACTGATCAGCACGTTGCTCGGGCAGTTCCAGCACGAGCGCCTCGGTGCGATCATCGTCAGCCTGTTCGTGGTGGTGTTCGTGCTTGACCAAGCCTCCCGCGCGGTGCGACGGAGGCTGACATGAGCGACCGGACCACGAAACCGCGCGCCGGCAGCCCGACTCACACCGGGGGCACCCGGCCGGCTCCGCCATCCAAGACCCGCAAGACGCTCGCGATGATCCTCACCCTGGTCATCATCCTGGTGGCGCTCTGGCAGGTGGACGCCAACTGGCCGCGACTGGCCAACCTGTTCACCACCGGGCCGGAGTACTTCCGGCTGATGACCCAGGGCGTGCTGCAGAACCCGTTGGTGGATCCGAACACCGAGTACTGGTCCCGTGCGACCTCGCTGATGATCGAGTCGCTGCACATGGCGTGGATCGGCACCATGCTCGGGGCGCTGTTGTCCTTCCCGATGGGATTCCTGGCCGCCTCCAACGTCTCACCCCGGGCCGTGGTCTTCGTGACACGGCAGATCCTGAACATCATCCGCGCGATCCCCGAGCTGATCCTGGCGATCGCGGTGATGCTCCCGATCTTCGGCCTCGGACCGCTCGCCGGCGCGATGGCCCTGGGGGTGGGCGCTGTGGGCACACTGGGGAAACTGACCTCGGAGGCGATCGAGGGGATCGACCTGGGGCCGGTGGAGGCCGCCCGTGCCGCCGGGGCGAACAAGTGGCAGGTGCTGCGTTGGGGGATCACCCCGCAGGTGATGCCGGAGATCATGGCGTTCTGGCTGTACCGGTTCGAGATCAACATCCGCGCCGGGGCGATCCTGGGGTTCCTCGGTGCCGGAGGGATCGGATCGTTGCTGAGCCAGTTGTTCAACGTACGGGCCTGGGACCGGATCGGCATCACGTTGATGGTGATCATCCTCATCACCGTCCTGGTGGACCAGATCTCCGCGCGGGTGCGAGCCCGGATCATCTCCGGTGACCCCAGGGCCACGCTGGTCGAGGTGGATGCCGAGGTGGTATGAACACCGGACCGCAGGTCCCCGAACTGGGCTCGGTTCCCGGGCGGATCCGGGCCGGGATGGCGCTGCTGCACCCGAGCGAGTTGCGGGTAGCCGAAGTCATCGCGAGCCGTCCGGAGTGGGCCATCGAGGCCTCGGCGCAGGAAGTAGCCGATGCAGCCGGGACCTCGCGCGCGACCGTGGTGCGTACCGCCCAGCGGCTGGGCTTCACCGGCTACCCCCAACTGCGGGTCCTCCTTGCCCGGGATGTGGGCGCGATGTCCCCGCTCGGGCGTCGGTGGGACGAGGGGGATGCCGAGTCGGCGGGCAAGGACGGGGGACCGGCGGGGGCCGACCAGGACGCCGGCCCGTTCGAGTTGCCCGGCCCGGCCGGTCCGGACGACGCCATCGGCCTGGTTCGTGAGTACCTCGCCCAGGTGCGCACGGCGGTGGAGCATCTTCCGTCCCTGCTGCCCGAAGCCGATGTGGTGCGCGCTGTGGATCTGTTGCACCGGGCGCGCAGCGTCCTGGTGGTCGGGACCGGACTCTCGGAGCCGATCGCGCTGGAGGCGGCGCTGCGGTTGAACGCCACCGGGATCCTCGTCGAGGCGCCGCCGGACCGGGTCCTGCGCGGTACCCGCGCACGGGCGCTGACCGGGGCCGATGTGTGCCTCGCGATCAGCGGGTCGGGTAGCACCCGGGACACCCTCCAGCCGGCCCGGGCCGCCGCGGCGGCGGGAGCCAGCGTGATCGCGCTGACCGCGACCACTCCCAGTCCGCTGGGGGATGTCGCGACGGTGGCGCTGGTGGCATCGATGGGTGTGAGTGCATCGTTGGGCACGGGCACGTTCGCCGAGGAGATCACCCGCACCCCGAGACTGCCCCAGACCATCGTGGTGAATGCGCTCGTGCATGCGCTGATCGCGCGCGATCCCCAGCGTGCACAGGCAGCACAGAACCGGATGCTGGAGGTCATCGGCGACGCCTTCGCCCAGGACCCCCTCTGAGCGTGTGTGCTCGCACACCTTCGCCCTGCTCGGCCGGTACAGGTGGTGACCCACGGCGGTCATGGGGCTAGGATGGACAGGTTGCCTCGGCGAGGGACGTCGGTTGGGCAGATGCGCCCGCTGTCAGTCCGTGATTCGACGCGGTGGTCCCGACCTTCGCGCGTCGTCCGCCCGGTGTCCCCGCCCGTGGCCCACCCACCGACCTGCACGCTTCCCTTTCGGAGATCCTCACGTGTCTGACAACGACAAGTACACCCTTGAAGCCAATGTCCGTACCGAGTTCGGCAAGGGCGCTGCCCGCCGCACCCGGCGCGCCGGCCTGATCCCGGCGGTGATGTACGGGCACGGGAGCGACCCGATGCACCTGACCCTGCCCGGTCACGAGACGTTCCTGGCGTTGAAGGACAACCCCAACGCACTGCTCACCCTGGTGGTCGACGGCGAGAGCCAGTTGGCCCTGTCCAAGGACGTTCAGCGTGACCCGGTGCGGCGCACGATCGACCACGTCGACCTGGTACAGGTGCGTCGCGGTGAGAAGGTCTCGGTGGAGATCGCCGTGCACATCGAGGGGGAGTCCGCCCCGGACACCATCCACACCCTGGAGATGCAGACCCTGCAGGTGCTGGCCGAGGCCACCAACATCCCCGAGTACGTCGTGGCCAACATCGACGGGCTCGAGGAAGGCCACGTGCTGCGCGCCGGCGATCTGCCGCTGCCGGCGGGCGTGGAGTCGGAAGAGGACCCCGACACCGTGGTCGTGCTCATCACCATCCCACGGGTCTCGGAGGAGGACCTCGAGGCCGACACCGAGGACGCCGAAGAGCCGGCCCTGGTCGGGGAGCCCGAGGGCGGGGCCGACGAGGGTGGCGAGTCCGAGGGCTGAGCCCCTCCGCCCGTCGCCTCGCACACATGAACCCGGGTCACGATGAGTGCTGAACTGTGGCTCGTGGTGGGCCTGGGTAATCCTGGGCCCACCTATGCCGGGAATCGTCACAACGTCGGCGCCATGGTGACCGAGGCGGTGGCGGAACAGGTGCCCGGGGAGTTCGTGCGCCATCGGGCGAGGGCGCAGGTGCTCGATGGCCGGATGGGCGTACGGTCCGGTGGAGCGCCCGGGCCGCGCGTGGTGCTGGCCAAACCGTCGACGTACATGAACGTCTCCGGGGCACCGGTGGCGGCCCTGTGCCGGTTCTACTCGGTGCCGCCCGAACGCCTGCTGGTGGTGCATGACGAACTGGACCTGCCCGCCCACACCCTGCGGTTGAAGCAGGGTGGTGGCACCGGTGGGCACAACGGGCTGAAGGCGATCAGTGCGGCGCTGGGCACCCCGGGGTATGTGCGCCTACGGGTGGGGATCGACCGGCCGCCGGGCCGGATGGACCCTGCTGATTACGTCCTGCAGGACTTCCCCGCCGGTGAGCGCACCGAGTGGGCGGTGACCGTGGAGCAGGGCGCCCAGGTGATCCGCGACGTGATCCACGACGGCCTGGAGCGCACCCAGAACGTGCTGCACACCAGCACCTGACGCCCGGCCGCGGCGGTGCGGAAGGTTCCGCCGCGCCGGTGCCACCCCGGCGCCCGCATGGCGCTACTGTGCATGCCAGGGTGAGACGGCGACGAGGGGCGCACCATGACAACGAACGACGGCGGAACACGCCCACCAGCGCACACCTACCAGCAGCCGGTGGCGCGGGGCTACGGGCCGGGACCTACCGGCACCCAGCAGGTCAGGCGTGGTCAGGCGGGGTTGGGTTGGTTGTTCCTGGCTCCGGCGCTGGTGCTGTTGCTGTTCCAGCAACTCATCCCGGCCGTGCGCACCTTCGTGATGAGCATGCAGGACGGGTCGATGTCGGCCGATGGGGCCTGGGTCGGGATGGCGAACTACCAGAGGATCGCCACTGAAGGACTGCTGCAGACAGTGCTCTCCGGGGCCCTGGTCGGAGCGCTGATCGCCGTCGTCGGTTTCGCCGCCGGGTTCGCACTGGGCCTTCCGGCCAGGGCTGCCGCAGGCGGCGCCCGCCGGGTCGGCCTGGCGATGGCCGGTTTGGCGCTGATCTGCGTGGCCCCGGTGGCATCGGTGATCGGCGTGAGCCAATTGGTTCATCCGGTGAATGCCGCCCGTGTTTCGCAGCTGCTGGTGTGGCTGCCCGCGGCCACCGTGAGCGGTTTCCTGACCGGTGCGCTGGCCCGTCCCCCGGTACGAATCGGGGGCACTGCGGCAGTCGGAGCAGCCGTCGCCGCGATGGCCGGCGCGGCATTGAGCGTCCAATCGGCTGCGGGTGTGCTGCAGGGACGGTCATCCGGGGACCCGGCCGCGATGATCTACCACTTCTCATTCCTGCAGTTCCACATCGGTGCCGGAGCGGCTGTCAGCACCGTGCTGATCCTGGTCACCGCGATCTTGGGGGTGCTGACGACCCAGGTGCTCCTCGCCTCCCGATTGCGGTTGCGGACCGGTGTCCGGCCCGCGCCCGGACTCCCGGAGCCCGGCGAGCACCTGGCCCACTCCGGCCACCCGGCTGCTTCGGACCACCGCCCCCGGGGTGGCGCCGGTGCGGTGATCGGTGGAGTAGTGGTGTTGCTGCTCGCCGCGGTGGCCAGTGCCCCGTGGTTGTTCGCCGGGGCTCTCGGGCCGGGCGACCCTATGCCCAGCGGACGGGAACTTCCCGCTGCGGGTGCGGCGGTGCTCGGCACATGGCTCGGTGGCGCGGGAGAGGTTCTGCTGGTGGTGGTGGTGGCCGCGCTCGCCGGCTGGGGCATCAGCTACCACCGTCCGCTGGGGGAGCGCAGTGTGCCGGTGCTGTTGACGATCCTGTCGCCCGCGCTCTTCCTCGGTCTGGTTCCGTTGATGACTGTGCACTTCCTGGACCGCTCCGACCTCGGCTTGATCGGGACGTTCCTGGGGACCGTGCATCCACACCTGGTGGTGGTGCCGCTGGTCTTCCTGTGCGCCTACCTCGCGGACGCCCGGCGCACGAGCGTCGATGGGCCGGGGGCGGCCCGCCGGACGACGGTGGCCGCGATCGGATTGGCCGCGGGGTTCCTGCTGCTGCTGCGATCAGAATCGATCTGGTCGCTACTGGTGGGCGGGCCGAGGGATCAAGACTCGGTGATGATGGCGCTGCAGGCCTGGCAGATGCGGATGATTCCCGAGGCGTTGGGGCTACTCAAGCCGTGGCCCGTGCTGGTGCTGATGGCTGCGGTCCTGGTCACCTGCGCGATCGGTCTCGGCCGCCTACAACTGGGCTACCTGGGGCCGCATGCCGCCGGCCGGTACCAGGGGCAGCCCCCGTTCCAGGGTCAACCCCACCAGCACCCGTATCAGGGGCAACCCCCACAGGCACCGGGTGTCCCGCCGCGGCAGCACCCGTATCACGGCCCGCCGTCGCAGGCGCCGCCGGGAGGTTGATGCCGCCCAGGGTGGTCACCCTCACGCCGGCGCTCCGGGCGCGAGTGCACTCACGGCGGTAAACTGGAACACTGTGCGACCCGCCCCCCGCATCCGCGCGGTGCGGGCCGTTCGTGCTGCCTGCGGACCCCCTGGCGGCGCCCTGCCGAAGCACGCCCAACCCGGATCATCCCGCGAACGAGGACCTTATGAGCCTGGCCGGACTACTTCCCGCCCTGCGCGCCGATCAGGCGCTGACCGAACTCGTTGATGCGGTCGCCACCCGCGGTGACCTCGACGTCACTGCCTCCGTGGGCGCACGGCCGGCCATCCTGGCCGACCTGGCCCTACGCGGCACTCGGCCGCTGGTGGTGCTCACCGCCACCGGCCGGGAGGCGGACGAACTGGCCACCGCGCTGGGGACCTACCTCGATCCGGCCGATGTGGCGGCCTTCCCGGCCTGGGAGACCCTGCCGCATGAGCGGCTGTCCCCGCGTAGCGACACCGTGGCCCGCCGCATCGCGGTGCTGCGCCGCCTGGCGCACCCGAACGCCGCGGAAACCGGAACCGGAGGAACAGCGGGGCCGGGCCGCCCGATCCGGGTGCTGGTGGTGCCGATTCGTGCCGCACTGCAGCCAGTCGTCAAAGGCCTGGGCGATCTGGAACCGGTGGCACTGCGCAATGGGCAGCACGCGCCGATGGAGCAGGTGATCCAAGACTTGGTCGATGCCGCCTACACCCGGGTGGACATGGTGGAACGGCGCGGGGAATTCGCCGTCCGGGGCGGGCTGCTGGATGTGTTCGCCCCCACCGAGGCACACCCCCAGCGGGTGGAGTTCTGGGGTGACGAGGTGGAGGAGATCCGCTGGTTCTCCGCCGCCGACCAGCGCTCCCTGGAGATCAGCGAGGACGGGTTGTGGGCACCGCCGTGCCGGGAGATCCTACTCACCGATGCGGTGCGCGACCGCGCCCGGGATCTGATTCCGTCGCTGCCCGGGGCCACCGACATGCTGGAGAAGCTGTCCGAGGGAATCGCCGTGGACGGGATGGAGTCCCTGGCCCCGGCGCTGGTGGAGGGGATGGAGCCGCTGCTGGACCTGGTGGACCCCGGATCGCTGGTGCTGGTCAATGAGCCCGAACGGGTGCGCCGGCGCGCCCACGACCTGGTCGCCACCACGGAGGAGTTCCTCGCTGCAGCCTGGACTTCCGCGGCCGCCGGTGCGCACACTCCACTGGACTTGTCCGAGGCCTCCTTCGAAACCCTGGCCGACACCCGTCAGGTGGCGCTGCGCCGCGGACTGGGCTGGTGGACCCTGGGGGCCTTCGGCCGGGACGCCGAACTGGAGGACCTCGCCGACGCGACCGCGGCCGAGGCCGCGACCGCCGGCGATGAGGACGATCCGTTCCCGGCTGCCGGGCACACCGTCGTCGTCGACTCCCGGGACGTGCACGGCTACCGCGGTGACACCGAGAGGGCGGTGGCCGACCTGCACGAACTCACCGGACAGGGCTGGCGGTTGGTGCTGGTCACCGAGGGGCCCGGACCGGCGCGCCGGATGGTGGAGATGCTGCTGGACGCCGAGGTCCCGGCCCGCCTGGTCGCCGGGGTGGAGCCCGCCGGTGCCGATGCCCGGTCTGGGGAGGACGAGAATCTGCCGACGGCGGGGGTGGTGCTGGTCACCACCGCGTCGGTGGGCAGGGGGTTCGTCAGCGAGGACCTGCGCCTGGCGTTGTTCACCGAAGCCGACCTGACCGGCCGCGCCGGGGCGGCCTCCACCAGGGACATGCGTCAGATGCCCTCCCGGCGACGCAACGTGGTGGACCCGTTGGCCCTGCGGCCCGGTGATTTCGTGGTGCACGAGCAGCACGGGGTGGGCAAATTCGTCGAACTGCTCAGCCGTACCATGGGCGCCGGGCGCAACGCCGCCACCCGGGAGTACCTGGTGATCGAGTATGCCCCCTCCAAGCGCGGTCATCCCGGGGACCGGTTGTACGTGCCCAGTGACTCCTTGGACCAGGTGACCAAGTACACCGGTGGGGAGTCGCCGTCGCTGAACAAGATGGGTGGTTCGGACTGGGCCAAGACCAAGGGCCGGGCGCGCAAGGCGGTGCGGGAGATCGCCGGTGAGCTGATCCGGCTGTACTCCGCGCGGATGGCCACCACCGGGCACGCCTTCGGTTCCGACACCCCCTGGCAGCGCGAACTCGAGGACGCCTTCGCCTTCGTCGAGACCCCCGACCAGGCGGTCACCATCGATGAGGTCAAGGCCGACATGGAAAAGCCCGTCCCGATGGACCGCTTGGTCTGTGGGGACGTCGGCTACGGCAAGACCGAGATCGCGGTGCGGGCGGCCTTCAAGGCTGTCCAGGACGGCAAACAGGTCGCGATCCTGGTGCCCACCACATTGCTGGTGCAGCAGCACTTCGAGACCTTCTCCGAGCGGTACGCCGGTTTTCCCGTCGAAGTGCGCGCGCTGTCCCGCTTCCAGAGCAAGGCTGAGGCCCAGGAGGTCAAGGACGGCGTGACCTCCGGGGCTGTGGACGTGGTGATCGGCACCCACCGGCTGCTCACCGGCGAGGTGCGGTTCAAGGACCTGGGGCTGGTGGTGATCGACGAGGAGCAGCGGTTCGGGGTGGAGCACAAGGAGACCCTGAAGCAACTGCGCACCAACGTGGATGTGCTGGCGATGAGCGCCACCCCGATCCCGCGGACCCTGGAGATGGCGGTGACCGGCATCCGGGAGATGTCCACGCTGGAGACTCCTCCGGAGGAGCGCCACCCGGTGCTGACGTTCGTCGGCCCGCACGCGGACAAGCAGATCGCTGCGGCGGTGCGGCGGGAGCTGCTGCGTGAGGGGCAGGTGTTCTACGTGCACAACCGCACCGAGTCCATCGACCGGGCCGCCGCCCGGATCCGTGACCTGGTGCCAGATGCCCGGGTGGTGGTGGCCCACGGGCAGATGAACGAGCACGAGTTGGAGCGGGTGATCGTCGACTTCTGGAACAAGCGCGCCGATGTGCTGGTCTCCACCACGATCGTGGAGACCGGCCTGGACATCTCCAACGCCAACACCCTGATCGTGGAGCGCTCCGACGCGATGGGCCTGTCGCAGTTGTACCAGTTGCGCGGCCGGGTGGGCCGGGGCCGTGAACGCGCCTACGCCTACTTCCTCTACCCACCCGAGCGGCCGCTGACCGAGACCGCCCACGAACGCCTGCAGACCATCGCGGCCAACACCGAACTCGGTTCGGGCATGCGGGTGGCGATGAAGGACCTGGAGATCCGCGGCGCCGGCAACCTACTCGGAGGGGAACAGTCGGGGCACATCGCCGGAGTGGGTTTCGACCTGTACGTGCGGATGGTGTCCGAAGCGGTCGCCCAGTTCCGTGGGGAGGCACCCGAGGAGGTGCCCGACCTCAAGACCGAGATCGCCGTGGATGCCCACATCCCGCACGACTACATCTCCCACGAGCGGCTGCGCCTGGAGGCCTACACCAAGCTGGCGCAGGTCACCGACTCCTCCGGCATCGAGGACGTGCAGGCGGAGTTGGTGGACCGGTACGGACCGGTGCCCGAGCCGGTGCAGCGGCTCTTCGGGGTGGCGGCATTGCGGATCAAGGCCCGGGCCGCCGGACTTTCGGAGATCACCGCGCAGGGCAAATTCCTGCGGTTCGCGCCGGTGCAACTGGCCGACTCGGCTCAGGTGCGCCTGAAGCGCCTGTACCCGGGCGCCATCCTGAAACCTGCGATCCGTACCGCGCTGGTGCCGGCGCCGTCCACCTCCCGGGTCGGGGGCACCCCGCTGCGGGATGAAGCCCTGCTGGAGTGGTTGGACACCCTGATCGAGGCGATCTTCGCTCCCGGGGCCACGGTAGCCGCCGCGGCTGCCGTGGCCGAGGGCACCTAGGGGACTCCGGGCGCCGACGCCTCCGCAGGCCGTGGGGGCTCCTCGGCGAGCGCGCCCTGGCCCAGTGTTGTCAGGGCGCGCACCGCCTCGGCCAGGGTCGTGGCGGTGCGGTCCAGGTCGGCGTCGCTCACCGAGGCGCCGAAGGTCATCCGCACCGCGGTGCCGGCTACGTCCGGGTCCAGACCCAGAGCCAGTAGCGCCGGCGAGGGCTCGTCCCGCCCCGCCGCACATGCCGACCCGGAGGAGCACCGGATCCCGCTCCGCTCCAACTCCAGCAGCACCGCCTCACCGGCGGTGCCGGGGAAGCAGAACGAGGCGTGCCCGGGTAGCCGGCGCTCGCGGTGCCCGGTCAGCATCGCCGTCGGGACCCGATCCAGCACCCCGGTCACGAACGCCTCGCGCCGGACTGTGACCGTCTCGGCGTCGTCGACCCGACCGGCCTCGGCGATCCTCAGTGCGGTGGCCAGCCCCACAGCCCCGGCCACGTTCTCGGTGCCGGAGCGCCGCCCGCGTTCCTGACCACCGCCGTGGACCAGCGGCTCCACCGGTAGCCGGCCCCGTAGGTAGGCGGCCCCGACCCCCTTGGGGGCCCCCACCTTGTGCCCGGAGATGGTCAGTGCATCCACCCCGAGGGCGCGTACGTCCAGGTCCAACCAGCCCGCGGCCTGGACCGCGTCGGTGTGGAACAACGCACCGGCCTGGTGGGCCAGGGGCACCAGGGCAGCCAGGTCCTGCACGGTGCCGATCTCGTTACTGGCGTAGGCGATGCTGACCAGCGTGGTATCAGGTCGCAGCACGTGCGCCAGCGCCTCCGGGCGCACCACACCGGCGGCGTCCACGGCCACCATCGAGGCCTCGAACCCGTGGTGGCGCACCAGGTAGTCCATCGAGGCGGTCACCGCTTCGTGCTCGATCGGTGAGGTGACCAGGTGCCGTCCCCGGGGGTCGGCCAGCGCCAGCCCCTTGATCGCCAGGTTGGCCGCCTCGGTTCCCCCGGCGGTGAAGGTGATCTCCGAGGCGCGTGCACCCAGCACACCGGCCACGGCTCGGCGGGCCCGGGTGAGCCCGTCCTGGGCGCGGGTGCCCAGGTCATGGGTGGAGGACGGGTTGCCGAACTCGGCGGTCAGGTACGGCCACATCGCCTCCAGCGCCTCCCGGCGCACCGGGGTGGTGGCGGCATCGTCCAGGTGCAGCACGCTCACGGCGCCACCTGCACGTCCAGGCCCAGGTCCAGCGCCGCTACCGAGTGCGTCAAGGCCCCCACCGAGATCACGTCCACCCCGGTGGCGGCGATCTCGGTGACGGTGTCCAGGGTGACGTTGCCGCTGGCCTCCACGATGGCGCGGCCGTCGATCAGCGCGACACCCTGGCGCAGGTGGTCCAGGCTGAAGTTGTCCAGCATGATCGTGTCCACCTCGGCGGCCAGCACGGCGTCGATCTGGTCCAGGCGGTCGACCTCCACCTCCATGTGCACGGTGTGCCCCAGGCGGCGGCGCACCCGGCGCAGTGCCTCGGTCAGATCCTGACCGGCGGCGCCCAGCACCGCCAGGTGGTTGTCCTTGAGCATCACGGCATCGGAGAGCCCGAACCGGTGGTTGTGCCCACCGCCGGCTCGTACCGCATGCCGCTCCAGCACCCGCATCCCCGGGGTGGTCTTGCGGGTGTCGGCGATCCGCACCCCGGTCCCGGCCACTGCGGCCACGTAGCGGGAGGTGGCGGTGGCGATCGCGCTGAGCCGCTGGGTGAGGTTCAACGCGATCCGTTCGGCCTGCAGCACCGCCCCGGCCGGACCCTGCACCCGGGCGAGGGCGTCCCCGGCAGCGAAATACTCGCCGTCTTCCTTGGCCATCGTGACCTGAACCGCAGGGTCGGTGAGGGTGAAGGCCGCGGTGAACACGGCTTCGCCCGCGAGCACCCCGTCGGTGCGAGCCACCAGGTCGGCAGTGGCGGCGGACGACGGCGGAAGCACAGTGGCGCAGGTCAGGTCGCCCCAGGGAGCGTCCTCGGTCAGGGCGGCCCGCACGATGGGTTCGATCAGGTTCGCGGTCAGCATCAGGTCCTCACCAGGGTCGGTCGGTCAGCACCGTGGTCGGTGTCAACGGCCCCGAGTGCCGGGCCCGGCGCCCCGGGGGCATCGGCTCGGAAGTGGGCGCCCACGGATTCGGTCCGGGCCAGCGCGGCCGTGGCCATGGTACGAGCGAGCAGCAGAAGGTTGGCATCCTCATGGCCGCTGATCGTGCGGGGCGGTGCCATGGTGGCCGACCACACCTCGAGCGTGTGCAGCGCATCCTGTAGCCCGGCCTCGGTGCGGACCAGGCCGACGGCGTCCCACATCAAGTGCTGCAGCGCGGCGCGGGAGTAGGTGGCGGCATCGGGCCGGCAGAGCGTGACTGAGCCATTGTGGTCGGCCGGCCTGGAGGGCTCCGGTGCGAGCGGACGCCCCGGCGGGCAGGCCCACGACCCCGGCAGCACGCTCTGCTCGCTCAGGATGGTGGCCGCCCGATGGGCGAACACCGCGCCCTCCAGCAGCGAGTTCGAGGCGAGCCGGTTGGCCCCGTGCACCCCGGTTCTGGCCACCTCCCCGATCGCGTACAGGCCCGGGACGCTGGTGCGGCCGTACAGGTCGGTGCTGACCCCACCCATGGCGTAGTGCGCCGCTGGGGTGATCGGCACCGGTTCGGTGCGCCAGTCCAACCCGGTGGCCAGCACCGCGGCGTGGATGCTGGGAAAACGGGTGGGCAGCCGGGCGGCGAGCGCCGTGGCATCCAGCAGCACCGGGGCCCCGCCCTGGGTGCTCATCTGAGCCGCGACGGCCCGGGCCACCACATCACGTGGCGCGAGTTCGGCATCGGGATGCGCCGCAGGCATGAACCGCCGCCCGGAGGCGTCCAGGAGCACCGCTCCCTCACCGCGGACCGCCTCGGAGATGAGGAACCCACCGATCGCCGAGGTGGTCGGGTGGAACTGATAGAACTCCAGATCCGCTGTCCGCGCACCGGCGCGCAGCGCGAGCGCTACGCCGTCACCGGTCGCGACCAGCGGGTTGGAGGTGTGGGCGTAGAGTTGTCCGGCCCCGCCGGTGGCCAGCACCACCGCGTCGGCGAACAAGGAAACCGACCGCTGTGACACCGAACGCTGTGCCGCGGCAGCGGACCCACGGCTTGAACGTCCCTGCCGGCCGGCGGCCGGTGGTGGTGCGGTGATCGCCTGCACACCGCGCACGCGGCCGCGCTCGGTGCGGATCTCGGTGAGGAACGTGTGCTCCAGCACCCGGACCTGGCCGTGCGCACGCAACCGGGCGATCAGGGCCGCGGTGATGTGCGCGCCGGTGGCATCGCCCCCCGCGTGCAGGATCCGGGGATGCGAGTGCGCCGCCTCCAGTCCGCCCGCCAGGCCGGCGGCGTCGGTGTCGAAGGCGACCCCGGCGCCCAGCAGGTCGGCGATCCGCTCCGGGCCCTCGGTGCACAGCACCCGCACCGCCTCCCGGTCACACAGGCCGGCGCCGGCGCGCTCGGTATCGACGGCGTGCGCACCGGGACTGTCCCGATCGAAGATGGCTGCGGCGATCCCACCCTGGGCCAGGGAGGTGTTGCTCAACTCCAGCGGACCCTTGCTGATCAACGTCACCTCGCAGGTGGCGCTGGCGTGGAGGGCGCACAGCAGGCCGGCGATCCCGGAACCGGCCACCACCACGTGCGGCTTGCTCACGTGCCCGGCCTCGCGGCCAGCATCCGCTCCAGCGCCACCGTGGCCGGTGCCGCGACCTCGGCGGGCACCGAGATCTGGTTCAGCACCTGTCCGTTCACCAGGGCTTCCAGCACCCAGGCCAGGTAGCCGGGGTGGATCCGGTACATCGTCGAGCACGGGCAGATCACCGGGTCCAGGCAGAAGATGGTGTGCTGCGGGTGCTCGGCGGCCAGGCGCTGGACCAGGTTGATCTCGGTGCCGATGGCGAAGGTGGTGGGCTCTGTGGCCCCTTCGATCGCCCGGCGGATGTAGTCGGTGGACCCGGACTCATCGGCGGCATCGACTACCGGCATCGGGCACTCGGGGTGCACGATCACCCGGACATCGGGGTGCTCGGCGCGGGCCTTGTCGATCTGGGCGGTGGTGAACCGTCGGTGCACCGAGCAGAACCCGTGCCACAGCACCACCTGGGCATCGCGCAGCGTCTGCGCGTCATTGCCCCCCAGGGGGCGGTTCGGGTTCCAGGTGGGCATCGCCTCCAACGGCACCCCCATCGCCTTGGCGGTGTTGCGGCCGAGGTGCTGGTCGGGGAAGAACAGCACCCGCTGGCCCCGCTCGAACGCCCACCGCAGCACGGTCTCGGCGTTGGAGGAGGTGCACACGATGCCCCCGTTGCGCCCACAGAAGGCCTTCAGGGACGCCGCGGAGTTCATGTAGGTGACCGGGATGATCGGGGCGCGGGTCGGGTCCTCGCCAGCGCCGTCGGCTGCTGCGTCCACCTCGGCATACAGGTCGCACAGTTGCTCCCAGGCCTCCTCGACCTGGTCGATGTCGGCCATGTCGGCCATCGAGCAACCGGCTGCCAGGTTCGGCAGGATCACCGACTGCTCCGGCCCGGAGAGCAGATCGGCGGTCTCGGCCATGAAGTGCACGCCGCAGAACACGATCGCCTCGGCCTCGGGGTGGGCGCGGGCGGCCTTGGCCAGTTGGTAGGAGTCACCCACGTAGTCGGCGTGGATGATCACCTCATCGCGTTGGTAGAAGTGGCCGAGGACCACCACACGTTCACCGAGTTCGGCGCGGGCGGCGCGGATCCTGGCGTGCAGCTCATCGACCGGGGCGTCGCGATACTCGGCGGGCAGTTCGCCTTGGCGCGGGGCGGTGGCGGGCAGGGTGTCACCCATGGAGGCGCCGGGTCCGTATCCGCCCGGGTCGAAGGCCCACGGGCCCTGGGCGAGGTCGTCGGAGCAGGTTTCGGCGTCGGTGGCGCCGGTGCGCACACCCTGGATCAACAGATCGACGGAAGCGGTGGTCATGAGTTCCTCTCGGAGAGCAGCACGGGCCCCAATGGTCCGTGGTCGGTCATGGACATGGACTGGTCGTAGCGGTACAGCCGCGCGGGGCGGTGCCGGCCCCCGGTGCGCATCTCATCGGTGGCCACCACATGCCCGGAGGCGAGCACCTGGCGCCGGAAGTTCGCCGGGTCCAGACGCTTGCCGAGCACCACCTCATGCACCTCCCGGAGGTCGGCCAACGTGAAGGTCTCGCCCAGGAAGGCGTGCGCGATCCGGCTGTGCGAGACCTTGGTGCGCAGCCGCCACAAGGCGTAGTCGACGATGAGGTTGTGATCGAAGGCGAGGGTGGGCAGGTCATCGGCGGGCAGCCAGCGCACGTTCTGCCGGGCAGGGGCATGGGCCACTTCATCGATCCCGACCAGGGCCCAGTACACGATCGAGACGACCCGGGTTGCTCCGGGGGACCGTTCGGGGTCACCGAAGGTGTAGAGCTGTTCCAGGTACTTGGGCTGCAGGCCGGTGGTGGACTGCAGGGCACGGCGGGCGCCGTCGGTGGGGCCTTCGTCTGCTCCCAAGGGGCCCCCGGGCAGGGCCCAGTGGTTGTCATAGGGCGCGCGCAGTCGGCGCACCAGCGGAATCCACACCGTCGGCTCACCGCGTGGTTGGAGCGGGTCGTTGCTGCGCAGTGCGAAGATCACCGTGGATACGGCGAGGTCGATCGCGGACCCGGTGTCCATGGGCGCTCCTCACCGCAGTAATGGTGTTGATGACTATAAGCAAGTGGATGCCTTAGTGTCTCACAGACCTTTACGAATGGTCCAGGGCGTTCCACATCGGCACGGTTCGGGCCTACCGGTGGGGCTGCTGCGGATCGGTGACCGGGTTGTGCCACTGTCCGAACCGGAGCCGTAGACTGGCTACCACTCGCCGGGTTTGCTCACGCACGGCCCCGGCCCGCCTACGATGATCTCCAACCCGTGATGTTCACGAAAGGTCCATGCCGTGGTCTCGACCTCCCGCCTGCTCAAGGTCATCAGCGCTGTGCTGATCGCTGTCCTGGCGCTCGGCGCCTGCTCCGCGCGGCCCGGTACCGCCGCGGTCGTGGACGGGCGCACGATCAGTGAGAACGACCTGTCCCTGGCCTCCTCCGAGTTGAGCGAGGTGCTCGGGCAGCCGGTGAACTCCCAGGCGGTGCTGCAGATCCTGATCGTGGCTCCCACGATGATCCAGGTCGCTTCCCGTCACGGGGTCTCGGTCTCGGCCGATGACGCCCAGGACTTCCTCGCCGGCGAAGCGGCTTCCAGTGGGCACCAGGTGGCCGAGGGCGGCTACGGAGCCGGCACCGTCACGGTGGGCCGCTATCTGCTGCTGGACAGCGCGCTGCGCAGTTCCAACGAAGGCGGCGCCATCGGAGCGGACCTGCAGGAGGAGTTCGCCGATCTGGACGTCGAACTCAGCCCGCGGTACGGCGAGTGGACCCCGGAGGCGGGACCCACGCCGGTGCAGCCCGACTGGATTCTGAACCCGGGCGAGGGTGAGGCGGCCTGATCCCCGGACCCATCGGGCAGTGCAGGGGAAGGTGGGGCCGGTGAGCACCAACGACGGCGACATCCAGCGGGTCGGCAGCGAGTTGCTCCGCGCGGTGGCGGTGATGGACCGGCTGCGTTCCCCGGGCGGTTGCCCGTGGGACGCCGAGCAGACGCATGCCTCGCTCGCGCCCTATGCGGTGGAGGAGGCCCACGAACTGGCCGAGGCCGCCGAGTCCGGCGAGGTGCATCACCTGCGCGAGGAACTGGGGGATCTGCTGCTGCAGGTGCTCTTCCATGCCCGCATCGCCGCCGAGGCCGAGGACGGTTTCGACATCGACGATGTGGCGACCGCACTGGTGGACAAACTCACCTACCGCCACCCCCACGTCTTCGCCGACGACGGCGAGCGCGGCCTGTCCGCGCAGGAGGTCACCGACCAGTGGGAGGTGCTCAAGGCGGCCCGGCAACGCCGAACCTCGGTGCTGGAGGGGATCCCCACCTCGCTACCGGCCCTGGCCCGGGCACAGAAGGTGCTGAGCCGGATCGGGAAGGCGGACCTGGAGATCGAGCCCGACCCAGCCGAGCCGGAGGGCCGGATCGGCGCTCGCCTGCTTGAACTGGTGCACGAGGCCCAGCGTCAGGGGGTCGATGCCGAGGCAGCGCTGCGCAACCGGATCCGGGGACTGGAGGAGCAGGTGCGCCGGGCCGAGCACGTCGCGAAGCCGGATACCGCGACGCCGACCCGGACGGGCAGCGCTGAGCCGCGCCAGCAGTGAGGAGGCAGTGCCACTCACGCAAGCACCGGCTATCCGGCACCGCGGCCAACCCGGCCGCCCGGTCATCGAGAGCCGATGACGGCCGTGGTTTACCCGCCACGTTGCGTTGGTCTGGTCGCACGCCGGTGCGCGTGGCGTGCGGAGCGCACTATCGTGTGGGGCGGACCGTGCTTGTGTTGTCGATGAATTGGAGTGAATAGTGGCCACTATCGAGGCCCTGGGTGCCCGCGAGATCCTTGACTCACGCGGCAACCCGACCGTTGAGGTCGAGATCGCCCTGGACGATGGCTCCTTCGCCCGCGCCGCCGTGCCCTCCGGGGCCTCCACCGGCGCATTCGAGGCGGTGGAGCGCCGCGACGGAGACACCACCCGGTACCTGGGCAAGGGCGTCCAGGACGCCGTGGCCGCGGTCACCGAGACCATCGCGCCCGAGGTGCTGGGCCTGGATGCTGCCGACCAGCGGTTCCTGGACCAGGCCCTGATCGACCTGGACGGCACCGCGAACAAGGGCACCATCGGAGCCAACGCGATCCTGGGGGTGTCCCTGGCCGCCGCGCGGGCCAGCGCCGAGAGCGCGGACCTGTCGCTGTTCCGTTACCTGGGCGGACCGAACGCCCACCTGCTGCCGGTGCCGATGATGAACATCCTCAACGGCGGATCGCACGCCGACTCCAACGTCGACATCCAGGAGTTCATGATCGCACCGATTGGTGCGGGCACCTTCTCCGAGGCGCTGCGCTGGGGCACCGAGGTCTACCACGCACTGAAGTCGGTGCTGAAGTCCCGCTCGCTGGCCACCGGTCTGGGCGATGAGGGCGGCTTCGCACCGAACCTGGAGTCCAACACCGCCGCGCTGGACCTGATCCTGGTCGCGATCGAGCAGGCCGGTTTCAAGGCCGGCTCGGACATCGCCCTGGCCCTGGATGTGGCGGCCACGGAGTTCTTCACCGAGGGGTCCTACACCTTCGAGGGCCGGGCGACCACCCCCTCGGACCTGGTGGACTACTACGCCAAACTGGTGACCGACTACCCGCTGGTGTCCATCGAGGACCCGCTCAGCGAGGACGAGTGGGACTCCTGGAGCGACCTGGTGGCCAAGATCGGGGACAAGGTGCAGATCGTGGGCGATGACCTGTTCGTCACCAACCCCGAGCGGCTGGCCCGCGGCATCGAGACCAGGGCCGCCAACTCGCTGCTGGTGAAGGTCAACCAGATCGGCACCCTGACCGAGACGTTCGATGCCATCTCCCTGGCTCAGCGCAACGGGTTCACCGCGATGGTTTCGCACCGGTCCGGGGAGACCGAGGACACCACCATCGCCGACCTGTCGGTCGCGGTGAACGCCGGGCAGATCAAGACCGGTGCGCCGGCGCGAGGTGAGCGCATCAACAAGTACAACCAGTTGCTGCGTATCGAGGACGAACTGGACAGCGCAGCCCGCTACGCCGGTGCGTCGGCGTTCCCCCGCTCCCGGTCCTGACGCGCGGCCCGGTCGAACGGTGACCAGGCACCTGGTCACCAGGCACGTCGCCTGGTGACCAGGTGCTTCGCATGCCGCCGGCGGTTGGTCGCGCGGCAGCCGATGATCGTTGCGGTGACCTGTGGCGGGCCGTTGCCCGGTATCGCGCCCGCGGCACGAAGGATGTAAAGAATAGTAGACATTGTGTAAGGTTTGCTGTACGCTCCTTCTACCCGACGACGCGCTGGCGACCGGTCGGGCCCACACCGAGGAGCGACGATGGCGTCCACTGTCCGCACGGCCCGGCTGACCGGACTGTCCTACCTGGGGCTCGTCGTGACCGGCGTTGCCGGCTTCATGCTGATCAGATCCCAGATCTTCGTCGAGGGCGACGGAGCCGCCACCCTGGCCAACCTCACTGCCTCGGAGGGCCTCGCCCGGCTGGGTGTCGTGATGGAACTGGGGATCGCGCTCACCCAGGCCCTCACTGCCCTGATGTTCTACCGGCTCTTCCGCGGTGTCAGCAGCCTCGCGGCCGGTGCGATCGCTGCGTTCGGCATGGTCAACGCCGTTGTCATCCTGGCCAGCAGCGCGCTGCTGGCCACCGCCGTGGGGGTGGCGGGGGGCCGGTCGGGTGCGCTTGGGGGCGATGCCGCCGCCGCGGTCCAACTGCTCTACGCGACCTCGGAGGGACTGTGGGCCGCCTGCGGCCTGTTCTTCGGGCTCTGGCTCATCCCGATGGGCTGGCTGGTGCTGCGATCGCGGTGGATGCCCGCCGCGCTCGGCTGGATGCTCATCGCCGGCGGGAGCGGCTACGTGCTCAGTACCGCCTCCGGGCTGTTGCTGCCCGGTCACTCGGTGATCGGCACGATCCTGACCCTTCCCGCGGCGGCCGGCGAGTTCTGGATCCTGGGCTACCTCCTGGTCAAGGGCGTGCGCTCTGGAACGGGGACCCGCGCGCAGGTCGCGACGGTAGCCTAGGCACGTCGCGGGAACGGGAGGGCACCGAACTGTCGTACGAGGAGAAGGGCACGTGGGTCTACCTCGTGGTGACCCTGGCCGTGTTCGCCGGTTATGTGGCGACGGTGCTCGGCCGGGCGCAGACCCCGATCACCGCCACCGCTTACCAGGTGCCGCTGCTCGTGGCCGTCGGGGTCGCGGTGATCGCCACCGTGGTGCTCCGGGTGCTCGTGGAGATCGTTCGCCCGAGCGAGACCTACCGGGCGGACAGCCGGGACCGCGACATCGACCGCCTAGGCGTGATCCGTTCCTGGGGCCTGGTGGTGGCCGGTGCGCTGGCGGCACTGGTGATGGCCCTCGCCGAGTGGCCCCACTTCTGGATCGCCAATGCCCTCTACCTGAGTTTCGTCCTGCACGCGGCGATGAACTCGGTGGTGAAACTCGTCGCCTACCGGCAGGGGTTGTAGCGAGGTGGTCAAACCGACCAGGGTGACCAACCGCATCCGCGCGCTGCGGTTCGCCCGCGATGAGATGACCCAGGCAGAACTGGCTGCCGCCGTCGGCGTCACTCGCCAGACCATCATCGCGATCGAGCAGGGTAAGTACTCTCCGTCGCTGGAGATGGCGTTCCAGATCGCCCAGGCCCTGGGCGTGGACCTCGGCCAGGTATTCCAGTACCCGGGCCGGGAGCAGGATGACTAGGGAGGGGCCCCGGTCGAGTGCGAAGCGCGGCCCCGGCGCCGGATCGGACTCGGCCGGGCCTCATGCGCTCACCGCGGCAACCGGGCGACACTCCACCGGCGGCTCACGGGATTTGTCCGGTGGGTGCGTGACGATGTTGTGGTGAGTGCCCGCCGCCCGACCACCCCTCGTGCGCCGTCGCGCGCCCCGGCCTCGAAGCAGCGCGGCGGAGCCGACCCCGCCACCAGGGGCGGTCGGGGCCATAGCGGCACCTCCGGGTCCCGGCCGCGGCCCAGTCCGGGCAAGACCGCCCGGGCCCCCCAGCGCGGCGCCGGACGAGCGGCCGTCGTCGATCCCGAACCGCCGCCGCGACAGATCACGGTGCGTACCCTGGTGCTGTTCCTGGTGGTGCTGATGGCCTTTATCGTGGTGACTCCCACGCTGCGCGCCTACGTCACCCAGGCCGAGCAGCAGCGCACCTTGGTGGCCCAGATCGAAGCCACCGAGGAACGCAACAACCAGTTGCAGCGCACCGTGGACCGATGGGAGGACCCCGCCTACGTGCAGGCCCAGGCCCGCGAGCGACTCGGGTTCGTCCACCCGGGGGAGACCGCCTACCTGGTGGTCGACCCCGAGGTCGTGACCGGCGAAGAGGTGGAGTCCGATCCGGACGCTGACGGCCCGGTGCTGATGCCCCAGGTGGGGCCCTGGTACATCACCGTGACCGACTCGTTGCGGGTGGCCGGTGAGGTGGGCGAGGAGTGAACGAGCCGGCGACCCAAGCCGACCTGGCGACGCTGGCCGAGCAGTTGGGCCGTGCCCCGCGCGGCGTGGTGGCGATCGCTGCCCGCTGTGTGTGTGGCCGGCCCCTGGTGGTGCGTACGGCACCCCGGCTGGAGGACGGCACCCCCTTTCCCACGATGTACTACCTGACCCACCCCGCCGCCGTGGCGGCCACCTCCACCCTGGAGAGTCAGGGCGTGATGAGAGAGATGACGGAGCGCCTGGCCACCGATGCCGATCTGGCCGCCGCCTACGCCCGCGCCCACGAGCAGTACCTGCGCAGGCGCGCTGAACTCGGCGATGTTCCGGAGATCGAGGAGATCAGCGCCGGCGGCATGCCCACCCGGGTCAAGTGCCTGCACGTCCTGGTGGCGCACTCCCTCGCCGAGGGACCGGGGGTGAACCCGCTGGGCGACGAGGCGCTGGACCTGCTCACCGAGGTGTGGAGCCCGGCGCGCTGCCACTGCTGAGCCGCGCTCCCACCGCGGTACCGCTGGCCGGTCCACGGGCCGGCGGCCGCCCCGGCGTGAAGGCTTGCTGACGATCTGGCAGGCTGTCCGGGTGAAACGCGTCGCAGCCATCGATTGTGGAACCAACTCCATCCGCCTGCTCATCGCCGACATCGACGACGACGGGTCCGGCCTGCACGAGATCACGCGCCTGATGGAGGTGGTCCGCCTGGGTCAGGGGGTGGACCGCACCGGGCGCTTCGACCCGGAGGCGCTGCAACGGACCCTGGAGGCCACTTCCAGGTATGCCCGGTTGTGCGAGCAGCACCAGGTGCAGGCGATCCGGTTCGTGGCCACCTCGGCCAGCCGGGACGCGTCCAACCGGGAGCAGTTCTTCGCCGGTGTGCACCAGTGCCTGGGGGTGGAGGTGGAGATCATCAGCGGCGCGCAGGAGGCGCACCTGTCCTTCGCCGGGGCGATCAGTGTGCTCGACGACGGTCCGGAACCGGCCGGCAGAGCAGGGGCCCGGCTGGTGGTGGACATCGGCGGTGGTTCCACCGAACTGGTCAGCGGCAGCGACCGCACGCAGCAGGAGGACGCCTCGATGGACGTGGGTTGCGTGCGCATGAGCGAGCGGCACCTGCACTCCGATCCGCCCACCCGTGCGCAGATCGAGGCGGCCGGCACCGATATCGACGCCGCGCTCGATGAGGCCGAGCAGCACGTCGAGTTGGGCCGGGTGCGCTCGGTGGTCGGCGTGGCCGGCTCCATCACCACGGTCACCGCGCATGCCTTGGACCTGCCGGCGTACGACCGCGACCGGATCAACGGCGCCCGCCTGACCCTGCCCGAGATCCGGCAGGCTTGCGATGAACTGCTGCGTATGACCCGCGAGCAGCGCGCACGCCTTCCCTACATGCACCCAGGACGGGTGGACGTCATCGGCGCCGGGGCGCTGGTGTGGGACCGGGTGCTGGACCGGGTTGCTCAGCGGGTGGCCCAGGCAGGTGGCGTGCTGGAGCCGGTGGTGACCAGCGAGCACGACATCCTGGACGGCATCGCCCTGTCGCTGGCCTGAGAGCACCCTCAGGCGTCGTCACCGGTTTCCGCCGCGGCCTTGGCGGCCTCGATCGCGGAGGTGTTCACGCGCGCCCAGGCATAGGGAAGCAGCAGCGCGCTGAGCGCTCCCGCGGCCAGGAACGGAGTGCGCAGCGCCCACTCCCTGCCCAGCCCGGGCTCCAACCAGGTGACCAGCACGCCGCTGACCAACACGCCCAGGGACATGGTGCCCCAGCCGAAGAACCGGTAGACCGAGTTGACGCGGCCGAGTAGGTGGTCGGGGATGATGCGCTGGCGCAGCGAGACGGTGATGACGTTCCACAGCACGATCGCGAATCCGATCAGCACCGAGACCGCCCACACCGCCAGGCCGGAGGACAGCAGCCCGATAGCGGTGTAACCGACGCCGAAGGTCATCATCGCCGACAGCAGCGAACGTCCCTCGGTCAGCGCGGCCACGACGCGCTCGGCCACCAGGGAGCCGGCGATGGCACCGGTGGCGATGCCGGTGAGCAGCAGCCCGAACTGCCAGCCCTCGAAGAGACCCAGGACGTCCTGGGCGAAGAGCACGAACAGTGCGGTGGCGATCGCGCCGGCCAGGTTGCTCGCCCCCAACAACAGCGCCATGGCGCGCAGCACCGGGTGGCGCCACAACCACCCGAAGCCCTCGCCGATCTCTGCGCGCCAGTAGATCCGCTTGCTGCGCTCCACGGCTGCCCCACGGGGCCGGAAGGTGCCCTTCAGCGAGAAGATCAGCAGCGCGCTCACGGCCAGGAACGCCGCGTTGGCCCCGAACGGGATCACGAGGGCGATCGCCACCAGGAACCCCGCCAACGGTGGGCCCACGAAGTTGTTCAGGGCCGTCTCCGCACCCCACATCCGCCCGTTGGCCCTCTCCAGCAGCCGTTTGTCCACGATCGAGGGGAGCAGGGTCTGGGCGGTGTTGTCCCGCAGGACTTCGGCGAACCCGAGCACGAGCGCCATGAGAATGAGACCGGCCAGCAACAGGGTGGACTGGGCCGGTTCGGGGGCACCGGCGGCCAGTTCGGCCGGGGTCGGGAGTCCGTCCTGATGCAGGAGCAGGACGACGGCGAAAGCGGCGACGACGACGAACCTCGCCACATCCATGGTCGCCACGATGAGGCGGCGGTCGAACCGGTCGGTGATGACCCCAGCCGGCAGTGAGAACAACAGCCAGGGCAGCCGCGAGGCCAGGCCCACGAAGGTGATCCACAACGGGTCCCGGGTCAGGGCCGAGGCGAGCCAGACCACCGCGATCGACATCAGCCCGTCACCCAGGTTGGTCATGGCCGAGGCGGAGAAGAGTTTCCAGTAGTTGGCCCCCAGGCGCAGCGCGGGCTGGGGAGTCCGGGTGAGGTGATCGGGGCCGGGATCCGCCATAGGTGCTACCCCGCGTCCGCGATGCTCGTGGGCGTACCAGCGCGCTCCTGCGTGCCGCTCGCGGCGCTGTCGTCCGTCAGCGGGCGGCGGGTGGTGGGGTAGAGCGCAGCGGCCAGGGCGTACGTGGTCTGGCCCGCCCGGGGTTCGTCGGCGAACTCGAGGAGTAAGTCCTGCAGGCGATTGCTGAAGGCCTCGGCGCGTTCGGTGGGGATGCGGGCGTAGCGGATGTTCGCGAACACCTCGTGGCGTTGCTGGGCGGGCACCTGGGCCAGTTCGGTGGCCGCGGTGCCGATGGCGCGTTCGTCCGCTCCGGCGCCCTCGGCGATGCGGTGGTACCAGAACACACGCGCGGTACGGCCGTAGTACTTCGCTTCCAGGGCGCGGACCTTCTTGGTGCGCACCACGTGCACCAGTCCGGCGTCGGTGAGCACCTTCAGATGGTGGCCGACGGTCCCCTTGGGTTTCTCGAGCATCTCGGCCAGTTCCGACGTGGTGGCGGCGCGCTCGCTCAGTGCACTGACGATCTGCAGCCGTGTGTTCTCGAACAGCGCGCGGTACTGCTCCGGCCGGGAGAATTCCAGGGCATCGGGCAATTCGTAGTCAGGGAGACCAGCGTGGTCGGGATCGCTCGTATCGTCGGCCATGACCGTATGGTCGATGGATACCGACCGTTGTGTCAAGACCTGCCCTCTCGGAACCGGCTGTCACAGATCGCGCGCCGCCGGGCGTGGCATCCTGGAGATGGAACCAGACGGGAGGAGGGGCGATGACGCTCAAACTGGACCTGCACGACCTCTACAACTCCGGACAGCAGATCGATCGTGCCCTGGAGGGGATCATCGATGAGGCGGAGCGCACCCGCACCAAGACGGTGGAGATCATCCCCGGCAAGGGCAGTGGGCAACTGAAGAAGCGCGTGCTCCGCTTCCTCAACCGCAAGGACATCAAAGCCCGCTACCACCGGGTGGAGAAGGACTCAAAGAACTTCGGCCGGGTCTTCGTCCACTTCAAGCACTGACGTGCGCCGGCCGCGCCGTGGTGGGGCCGGCCCTCGGGCGCCCGGGCAGAGGTGCATCCGGTGGAGCCGCGGAGTGGCCGGTCGCCCTAGCCGTCCCAGGCGGTAAGCGTGGCCTGCGCCCAGGCGCGCACCCGATCGCGGTAGCCGGATGCGGGGAACGTGCCGTTGACGGCGACGTCGGTCAGGGTGGTCTCGAAGGCGGTCGGGTTGCCGGCCCGGGGCCATGATCCGGACGTGGGCGCAACCCGTGCCGCGGGCCGGGCGTGGTGCCGGCGGGCGTTCGCGCGACGCGCGCCGTCGACCCACCGGTTCAGCCCCTCCGGACCACCATCGAGGTAGGCACGCAGCAACTGGAGCAACCAGCGTTCGTCTCCGGCGGGGAGCGCCGAGGGGTGCTGTAGCCGATAGCAGGCCACCGCCACGGCGTGCAACGGCCCCCACGGCTCGGCCCGGGAGTGGTCCAGTGCGAGCAGTCGATCGAAGAGCGCCTCGCACCCGGGCGATCCACCGCTACCGCACTCGGCGCAGGTGGCCCCGGGCTGTTCATCGCGCGTGGTCATGGGCTGATGATGCCGAAGGACGTCGACGGGAGGGAACTTCTTTCCCCCACGCCCCGCTCGACCCAACCCGACCCGGCCCGTGCCGATCCGCGCCGCCACCGCCACCGCCACCGCCGGGCACCGGACCGTCACCGGCCGCGGGCGTAGGGTGAGACTCGTGGCCGATTCCAACGAGACCCGGGACGAACCGGGCGTGCGAGCCCTCGCGGCCTCCGGCCTGGCGCACGAAGTCACCCGGCACGGACCGGTGAGTTCCCTCGCGGAGGCAGCGCGGGCCCGCGGTGTGAACCCGGCGGACGTGATCAAGACGATGGTGGTGCGCCGCGGCAAGGGGGACTACCTGTTCGTGCTGGTGCCCGGGCTGCGGACGATCTCCTGGCCGAAACTGCGTGCACTACTGGGGGTGAGCAGGTTGTCCATGCCGGATGCGCAGGCGGCGCAGGAGGTGACCGGGTATCCGCGCGGGTCGATCACCCCGTTCGGATCCGCACGGGCCCTGCCCGTGATCGCCGACGCCACCCTCACCGGCCGGAGGGTCTCTATCGGGGCCGGCGGACCAGGTGTGGCCGCCACCGTCCACGCCGATGAACTCCTGTCCCACCTGCGCGCCCGGATCGCCGACGTCACCGAACCCGAGACGTCATGACCACCGTCCGCCGTGAACACCCGGTGTCGGCGCTGTCTCCGTGGTCGGAGCGCTGAGCGTGTTACCCCACCCGATCACCGGCGCGCCGTTCCCCTCTCCGGTACCGCCCGGCACCGGATGGCCGGAGGATCCCGCGCGCCCGCGCACCAGCCGGGCCCGCGATGGTGAGCAGGTGGCCGCCCTGGCCGCCTCTACCCGAACCCTGGACCAGCTCGACGCCCGTTCCAGCACCTGCCGCGCCTGCCCGCGCCTGGTGGACTGGCGCGAACAGGTCGCTCGTACCCGGCGCCGGGCGTACGCCGATCAGCCCTACTGGGGCCGGCCCGGGCCCGGGCTGGGGGACCAGCACCCGCGCCTGCTGATCGTCGGGCTCGCGCCGGCCGCCCATGGCGCCAACCGCACCGGACGCCTCTTCACCGGCGACCGCTCCGGGGACTGGATCGTCGGCGCGCTGTACCGGGCCGGGTACGCCAACCAGCCCACCAGCGAACATGCCGGCGACGGGCTGGAGCTGTCCGGCGCCCGGATCGTGGCCGCGGTGCGCTGCGCACCCCCGGACAACGCCCCCACCCCTGCCGAGCGGGCCACCTGCGCGCACTGGCTGCGCCGGGAGATCGAGTTGGTCACCCCCTCGGTCACCGGCGTCCTCGCCCTCGGCCAGATCGCGTGGACCGCCACCTTCGCCGCGTTATCGGCCCTGGGTTGGCAGGTGCCCCGGCCCCGCCCGGCCTTCGGTCACGGCGCGAAGACGCACGTAGCGCCCCCGGCGACGGGATCGCCGACGACGCAGCCGACCGTCGCCGTCGTCGGCTCGTATCACGTGTCGCAGCAGAACACCTTCACCGGCCGCCTGACCGAGCCCATGCTGGATGAGGCCATCGCCGCCTGCGGGCCGGCACCGAACCGGTAGCGTTCGCCGACTGCCCGGGGACCCACGACAGCGGTGCTGCACTGCCCTATCGTGGAGCTATGTCCGCCGCCACGGCTCGATCTCCCCGCAAGGTGCCCCGCGTGCTGATCCTGGGGGGAGGCTACGTCGGCCTGCACGCCGCCCGGCAGATACGCAAACGCATGGGCAGGCGCGAGGTGGCGATCGCGGTGGTCGACCCGCGACCGTACATGACCTACCAACCGTTCCTGCCCGAGGCCGCCGCCGGATCGCTCGAGCCGCGCCACGTCGTGGCCTCGCACCGCCGGCTCCTGCGCGGCACCACGATCCTGACCGGCCGGGTGCACTCCCTGGACCATGCCGCTCGTCGTGCCACCATCACGCCGGCGCGCGGCGATGCCTACACCGTGGGATACGACCACGTGGTCGTTGCGCTCGGGGCGGTTGCGCGGGTGCTGCCGATTCCGGGGCTGGCCGAGTCCGGTATCGGGTTCAAGCAGATCGAGGAGGCGATCTCGCTACGCAACCACGTGGTGACCATGATGGATCAGGCCGATTCGATCTGGGACGAGCAGGCCCGGCGGCGGATGCTCACCTTCACCTTCGTCGGTGGCGGGTTCGCCGGGTCCGAGGCCATCGGTGAGGTGGAGGACATGGCGAGGGAGGCGTGCCGCTACTACGACTCCATCAGCCCGGAAGATCTACGGTTCGTCCTGGTGGAGGGCACCGGTCGGATCCTGCCCGAGGTGGGTGCGGACCTGGGCCGATACGCGCTGGAGCAGTTGCGCAAGCGCAACATCGACGTGCGCCTGAACACCTTCCTGGAATCCTGCGTGGACGGACACATCGTGCTCTCCGACGGCACCGCGTTCGAGAGCGACACCCTGGTCTGGACCGCCGGGGTCAAGGCGAACCCGGTTCTGGGCCAGACCGACCTGCCCCTGACCGAGAACGGCCGGGTGCGTGCCCTGCCCACGCTGCAGGTGTGCGACGCGGACGGTCGGGTGGTCGAGGGTGCCTGGGCCGCCGGCGACTGCGCCGCGGTGCCGGACCTGTCCGCTCCGGGGATCACCACCTGTGCCCCCACGGCCCAGCACGCCATCCGTCAGGCCACCCATCTGGGCAAGAACATGACCCACCTGCTCGCCCAGGAGTCACTGGAGGATTACAACCACCGAGACCTGGGCACCGTGGCCTCGCTGGGCCTGTACAAGGGGGTGGCCGAGGTGCTGGGCCTGAAGTTCCGGGGCCCGCTGGCCTGGTTCATGCACCGGACGTACCACATGTCGGCGATGCCGACGGTGAACCGTAAGGTGCGGATCGTGCTGGACTGGACCATGGCGCTGTTGTTCCGGCGTGACATCGTGGCCCTGGGCCGGTTGCAGACGCCGCGGGAGGAGTTCCTGCAGGCTGCGGCGAGTATGCGGAGCGCGCCGGGTTCCTGAGCCGGGCTCGGTGGCCCGCATCGGGTCCGTCGGCGACGCCGGGGGCTCTATCGTTGAGGGTGCGCTCACTGGCCGGCCCCCGTAGCCCAATCGGCAGAGGCAGCCGACTTAAAATCGGTTCAGTCCGGGTTCGAGTCCCGGCGGGGGCACGTCGCGTCGTTGCGTGAACCAGCGACATTCCCGGGCATGGGGCCGTGTGCCCGGATGAGAGGTCTTCCGGGCACACGGGACCGTTGGTGTTCCCTGCTACGCGGCGTTGGCGTAGCGGTCGGGGTCGGCGTCGAAGAGCGGGCCGCACGCGGCGCAGCAGAACCAGTAGCGCTGCCCGTCGTAGTCGCGGTAAAGGCCTGCATCTTCGGCTTGGGACTTGATCACCGGGGTGCCGGGCATCACCAGGCATTCGGTGACGTCATCACCCCGTGCTGCGGCGAGGTCATCCGCCGTGGGCGCGTGCCCGCTGCAGCCGCCGGAAGGAGTGCTGTGGTCGCGCTGCTGGTGGTCGTGGTGGTCGTGGTGGTCGTGGTGGTCGTGTGCAGTCATCTGTGTGTTCCCTTCCGTGGTGTCGATGACGACGGGTCAGGCGTCCACCGGCTGACGAGCCGGCGCGGTCGAGGACGGGTGCGGCGAGGTGTGTTGGTCGGCCCGGGCGGTGAACCTGCGCAGCCGCAGGCTGTTGGTGACCACCGACACGCTGGAGAAGGCCATTGCGGCTCCGGCCAACATCGGGTTGAGCAGACCGAAGGCCGCGATCGGGATCGCGATGGTGTTGTAGCCGAACGCCCAGAACAGGTTCTGCTTGATCGTGCGCAGGGTCTTGCGGGCCAGCCGGATCGCGTCAGCTGCTGCTCGCAGGTCTCCGCGGACCAGGGTGATGTCGGCGGCCTCGATCGCGACGTCGGTGCCGGTGCCCATCGCCAAGCCGAGGTCGGCCTGTGCCAGGGCCGGGGCGTCGTTGACGCCGTCTCCGACCATCGCCACGACCTTGCCCTCCTCCTGGAGGCGGGCGATGACATCAACTTTGTCCCTCGGTAGGACTTCGGCGATGACGTGTTCGATGCCGACTTCGGCGGCGACCTGCTCGGCCACTGTCTGGTTGTCACCGGTCAACAGCACCGGCGTCAGTCCGAGTTCGGTGAACTGGCTGATGGCCTCGGCGCTGGTGGGTTTGATCTGATCGGAGACGATCAGCACGCCCCGTGCCTTGCCGTCCCACCCGACGGTGATCGCGGTCTTGCCCGCGCGCTCGGCGGCCTGCTTCGCCGCGGCGAGATTATCGTCGAGGTGTATGGACCACTCGGCCAGGAGCGCCTCGCGGCCCGCCACGACGGCATGCCCGTCGACCACGCCCTGCACACCCTTACCCTCGATGTTCTCGAAAGACTCCGGCGTCGGCAGTTCGCCGACCTGTGCAGTGGCTCCGGCGGCGATGGCCTGAGCGATGGGGTGCTCGGAGTAGTCCTCCAGCCCGCCGGCGATGCGCAGCAACTCAGCCCGCTCCACTCCCTCGGCGGTGATCGCATCGGACAGGGTCATCTTCCCGGTGGTAACCGTGCCGGTCTTGTCCAGCACGATCGTGTCGACCCTGCGGGTCGACTCCAGGATCTCCGGGCCCTTGATGAGCACACCCATCTGGGCTCCGCGTCCGGTACCGACCAGGAGCGCGGTCGGGGTGGCCAGCCCAAGGGCGCACGGGCAGGCGATGATCAGCACTGCCACCGTGGCGGTGAACGCCGCGCTGACCGGGAATCCCGCGCCGAGCCACGCGCCCAGGGCAGCAACCGCGACCGCGATGGCCACAGGGACGAACACCGAGGAGACCCGGTCGGCCAGGCGCTGAATCTCAGCCTTGCCGGACTGGGCGTCTTCAACCATCCTCGCCATCTGCGCCAACTGGGTCTCCGAGCCGATCCGAGTGGCTTTGACGACCAGACGGCCACCGGCGTTCACGGTGGCACCTGTCACCGGATCGCCCACCGCGACCTCGACCGGCACCGACTCACCAGTGAGCATCGAGGCGTCGATCGCCGAACTGCCGGATGTGATCACCCCATCGGTGGCGATCTTCTCACCCGGCCGGACCACGAACTCGTCACCCTCGGAGAGTTCATCAATGGGGACCCGCTGCTCGGTCTTCGCTCCCCGAGGGCCGTCGCGGAGGATGGAGACTTCCTTCGCCCCGAGTTCCATCAAGGCGCGCAGGGCGGCACCAGCACTGCGTTTGGAGCGCTTCTCGAAGTATCGGCCCAGCAGGATGAAGGTGATCACCCCGGCGGCGACCTCAAGATAGATGTGCCCCAGCCCGTCGGAGCGCGAGATCGTGAACTCGAACGGGTGGACCACGCCAGGCTGGCCTGCCGTGCCCAAGAACAGGGCGATGATCGACCAGATCAGCGCGGCGCTGGTGCCCACCGAGATCAGCGTGTCCATCGTCGCCGCGCCGTGCTTGAGGTTCGCCCAGGCGGCTCGGTGGAACGGCCACCCGGCCCAGACCACGACGGGGGCGGCCAGAACCAGGGAGGCAAACCCCCAGTAGTCGAACTGCAGCACGGGGATCATCGCCAGCGCGATGACCGGTACCGACAGGATTGCCGCGCCGATCAGGCGCTGTTTGAGGACCCTCAGTTCGGCGTCCTCACTCGACTCACCCCCGGCCGGGTCCCTGGGATCGGTGGACTCGGTGGTGGGAAGCTCAGCGGTGTAGCCGGTCTTCTCCACCTCCGCGATCAACAACTGCGGGTCGTAGCCCTCGGGTGCGGTGACGCTGGCCTTCTCGGTGGCGTAGTTGACGCTCGCATTGACTCCGTCGAGTTTGTTGAGCTTCTTCTCGATCCGGTTCGCGCACGAGGCACACGTCATGCCACCGATCTGCAGTTCAACGCCAGTGAGATTCACATCCGTGCTCGCGTTCTCAGTGGTCATGATCCTCTCCTTCCTCGTGCTCGTTCTGCCCTTGCCCGTCGCCGGTGTCGCCGCCAGTGCCATCCCCGCCGGCGGCGGTGTCGATCACCAGCGGTGCGGTGTGAACCTCTCCGTCGACCTGGAAGTCCAGGTACAGCAGATACCGGCCCTCAGTGGGGGCGGCGGCCTCGAAGACGATCTCGGGCCCCGAGGTCTCACCAACGTCGGGTGCATCACCGTGGGGGTGGACATGCAGGTAGGCCAGGTCCCCGTCACGCAGGGCCACGAGGTGGCCGAAGGCGCCCAGGTAGGGCTCCAGCGCGGTGACCGGTTCCCCGTCGCGGGTGATCGTCACCGTCAGTTCGGAGGGTTCGCCTGCGATGAGGTCGCCCTCCACGGCCACGTCAAAGCCATGAACGGTCGTCTCGATGACCGGCCGATCGGCTGGTGCCGGCTCGTAGTCCCCGGCGACCTGAACCGTCGTGGACAGCGTCATGCCCTCGCGCATCCCGACTGCCACGAAGTCGGCGAAGATCCGGTAGGTGCCCGCCGCCTCCCATTCCCAGGGGATCGACCAGGTGCCCGATTCATCGCGTTCGGGGTGGACATGGCGGAAGTACTGCCCATCGGCGCGCACCGCGATCAGGTGCATCTCCTGCTCATGGTCGAGTTCGAAGCCGGTCACCGGCTGCCCATCGGGCCCGGCCACCGCCAGTGCGAGTTCACCCTCGGCACCAACCTGATCAGGTGCGCTCACATCGGTGAGCCGGTAGCCGTCCTGGGCCAGGCCGAGGCCGAGGGAAGCCGCATCAGCCTCGTGAGTCTCGTGCCCGCCGCTGTCCATACCATCTCCTTGTTCTCCGGCGAGGTGTTCGTCTGGTGTCTCGTCGACCCAGCCCTGCACGGTGTCCTCATCGATGACCGCCTTCGCCGTGAATCCAGCCACAGCGAACACAACGACGAGGGTCAACCCGTACAGACCGAGCCGGGCAGTAGCTCTCATCTCAACTCCTGACAGCGGCGTAGCCGGCCTCATCGACCGCCGCGATGACCGCAGCATCGTCGAGATGCTGCTCAGAGGTGACTTTCAGGCGCCCGGTCTGGGCACTGACCTCGATGCCGGTGACCCCGTCAATCTCGGACACCTCGGCGCGGATCGCGCCCTCGCAGTGTCCACAGGTCATCCCGGTCACCTGGTATTCGCTCGTGGTTGCCATGATGAATGGTTCCTTCACTCGTGTGCGACGCAGGGAACTTTATACCCCAGGGGGGTATAAATCAACGGTGGCGGTTTCCTCGGCCTCTTTGGGCCCACGATCTTGGCCGATGGGTGCCACGTGGCGCAGCCGGGTGGCGGCGATGAGCGCGGCCACTGTGGCTATTGCGGCCGAAACCATCGAGGCGGTGTTCAGCCCGCCGGTGAAGGCCTGTTGGGCTGCGCTCACCAGGGGCTCCCCGAGGGCTCGGGGTAGGTCTGCGGCCGCGGCCATGGCCCCATCGACGCTGTCCGATGCTGCCGCTGTTGCTTCCGCCGGCAACCCATCCGGTAGGAGCTCATTGATCCGGCTGCGGTAGGCGGCGATCCCGACACTGCCGATCACCGCGACACCGAGTGAGATGCCCAGATCGTTCGCGGTGGTAGCCAGCCCCGAGGCTCCGCCGGCCTTCTCCGGCGGCACCGAACTGACCACCAGGTCGGTCGTCAGCGCCATCGACGGGGCGACACCGGGATAGGTGATCACGAAGCTGGCGATCACCACAGCCAGTCCGGTCCCGGCGTCGAACTGGGTGAACAGGAAGTAGCCCACCACCTGGGTGAGCAGGCCGAGGGCGATCACGTTGCCGGGCCGGAAGCGCCTTGCCAGGACGGGGGAGAGGGTTGCGACCACGATCAGTACCGCCGCTGCAGGCAGGATGGAGAACCCGGCTTGCAAAGGTGAGAGGTTCTGGACCTGTTGGAGGTACTGGGTGAACAGTGAGTACACCCCGCCCAGCGCGGCGGCGGAGAGCAGGAAGACCGCAAGTGCTCCGGAGACGGTGCGATTGGCGAACAGGCGTACGTCCAGCAGCGGCTTCTCCGTACGCAACTGGCGGATCACGAACCACAGCCCGAGCAGTGTTCCGGCGAGCAGCAGCCCGATGGATGGTGCGGCCGGTTCCTGGGCGGCGAACCGCTTGATGGCGTAGATGATCGCCAGCAGTCCACCGACCAGCAACAGGGCACTGAGCAGCTCGATTCTGGCGTTCGGATCGCGATGCTCCGGTAGTAGCAGGGGGGCGCCAATGACGACCAGCACCATGATGGGTACGGCGACCAGGAAGGTGGCCTGCCAGCCGAACCCCTCCAGCAACAGACCGCTGAGCAGTGGTCCGAGAGCGACACCGGCGGAGATGCCCCCGGCCCATACCCCGATCGCTACCCCGCGTTGTCTCGCGTCGGCGAAGAGTACGAAGATCAGCCCGAGCGTCGCGGGGATCATCATCGCCGCGGCCAGTCCGAGGATGGCGCGCCAGAGAATCATCAGTTCCGGGACTGTCGTCAACGACGCTGCTATCGAAACCGCGGCAAACACGAGGGCACCGATGACCATCAGCATCCGCTTGCCCACTCGGTCGCCGAGCACGCCCATCGCGACGAGGAACCCAGCCATCACGAACCCGTAGATATCCAGGATCCACAGCAACTGCGTACTGGTCGGGTTCAGGTCCGCTGCCAGGCTCGGAGCGGCCAGGAACAGGATCGTCAACATCATGAACAGCAAGGTCGAGGGCGTTACCAGGACCGCCAGGCCCCACCACTGCCTGGCCCCTGCCCTGGGGGTCGGCGCGTCAGTCCGGCTCATGATCGGTCACCTCCGGCGCGCGCTGTGTCTGTCGTGGTCATGGCTGGTGCTCCCTTCCTTCCCGCACAGGGCGCGACCGGCACGCACGTGGTCATGAACGGTGCAGCAGAGGAAGTCCGCACCGGACGACTCGACCCGGACGATGCTCCCTGGTTCATCGAGGCGATTCTGCTTCCGGCGTTTACCGACACGGCCCGGCCCCGGACCCATCCTCGATAGGCTGGCGCTCAGAGGCGCCACCCATGCCGCAGTCACCGCAGGACCCGACGAATCAGCGTCGTGCGGGGCTTGCGTGGGCTTGGGAAGCGACCAGCCAGGCGCGCCACTCGTGGGACCAACAAGGTCCCGGGGTCAGTCCGCTACGGGTGGTCGGGCACCTGTCGGTACATGCTCCTCGCCGTCGTGCGTCGGCGGGACCGACGGAGCGAGGTTCAGGCCGACGACGGCGAGGATGATCCCTGCAATGAGCACGATCCGGATCGGCGACGCAGGTTCGGTGCCGGTGAGCATCGCGTAGATCACGGTGAGCGCAGCGCCCACCCCGGTCCACACCGCGTACGCCGTCCCGATCGGGATCGTCTTCGCGGCCCACCCAAGGCCGATCATGCTGATGGTCAGGGTGATGAGGAACGCGACCGTGGGACCGGTGCGGGTGAACCCCTCGGACATGCCCAGGGACGTGGCCCAGACCGCTTCGAAGACCGCGCTGATGAGCAGGATGAACCATGCCATCTCAGCTCACCACCCGCAGGCCCACCACACAGGCCACCAATAGCACGAGCATGAGGATGCGCCACCGGCTCGCGCGTTCCTGACCGGTGGCGAACGACCAGATCACGGTCAAGGTCGCCCCGATTCCCACCCACACGGCATAGGCGGTCCCGGTGGGCAGGGACACCATGGCGTACGCCAAGCCGGCCATGCTGACCGTCATCGATACCGCGAACAGGACGGTGGGCCGCCACTTGCGGAATCCGTCCGATGCCGACAGGGCCGCGGCCCACACCGCCTCGAGTGCGCCGGAGAGCACCAGGATCGTCCACGCCATGACTGACACCTCCATGAGTCAGTCTTGTCGTGGTGCGGGTACTGCTCCCTCGTCCGCGGGTCCGATCGCCGGGCCCCGGTTATCGATTTTAGTCCGCACGGGTTACCGTGGCAATCATGCGCGAACCGAGAGACGCCGGACGAGGGACCGGGCTCGACAGCGGACGGGCAGCACCGTCCGCCGGGAACGAGGAGATCCGGGTGGCCCTGTCCACCAGCGCGGTGTACCCCTCCCGCGCCCCGCACGCCTTCCAGGCCGCGGCCGAGCTCGGCTACGACGGCGTGGAGGTGATGGTCTGGTCCGACCGGTACTCCCAGGACGCCCGGGCGCTGCAGGACCTGTCCGCCCAGTACGGCGTCCCGGTGACCAGCATCCACGCCCCCTCCCTGGTGCTCAGCCAGAACGTCTGGGGAAGGCTGCCCGGCCCGAAACTGGAACGGTCGGTGGACCTGGCCCTGGAGGTCGGTGCTTCCACCGTGGTGGTGCACCCCCCGTTCCGGTGGCAGCGACGTTACGCCCACGGATTCGCCGAGCACGTGCATGAACTGACCACCGCGACCGGCCTTCGGGTCGCGGTGGAGAACATGTTCCCCTGGCAGGTCAGAGGCCGGAAGGTGAACGCCTACCTACCCGGATGGGATCCCACCGACCGCGACTACGAGAACATCACGCTGGACCTGTCCCACGCCGCGGTCGCCCGACAGGACGGGCTCGAACTGCTGCGCCGCATCGGCGACCGGGTCAGCCACCTGCACCTGGCCGACGGTGTGCCCTCGATCATGGACCAGCACCTGGTTCCCGGTCGCGGGACCCAGCCCTGCGCCCAGGTGCTGCGGGAACTGGCCGGCACCGGCTGGTCCGGTGACGTGGTGGTGGAGGTCCAGACCCGCAAGGCACCCAGCGCTGAGCACGTGCGGGCCGACCTTGCCGCCGCGCTGGACTTCGCCCGGGCCCACCTGCGCGCCGGTGCCAACGAGCGTCGGCGAGCCCGGAACCTCACGACCGCGACGCCGACCGTCTGACCCGCCCCGGAGGCCGGGCCGATGAGGCTTGCGGCACCGGACCCCGATGGACTACACGTGGTACGTGACCGTCCTGGCGATCGACCTCGGTAAGACCGGATGCCGCGTACTTCGCCGCGAGAGCGCGGCCCAGCAGTGGCTGGGGCGGGGCAGCGGTGCCCTGGGCATGTCCCACCCCGAGGGTCCGGCCTCGGCGATGGCGGCGATCGAGGGGGCGCTGGTCGCCGGTGAGGTCCCCGACTCCGGGGTGGACGCGGTGTGCCTGGGCGCAGCCGGTGTTGCAGCCGCACCCCGCGCGGCCGCGGAGGTAGCCCGGATGCTCGCCGACCGCTTCGCGGCACGGGCGTTGGTGACCTCGGACTCGGTCACCTCTCACGCCGGCGCCCTCGGCGGCTCGAACGGGGTGGTGCTGGCGGCGGGCACCGGGTCGGTGGCGATCACCTTCGACGGCGGGGGCGGCCTGGTTCAGGTGGACGGCTGGGGGCAGACCCTGGGGGATGAGGGCAGCGGCTGGTGGATCGGGCGAGAGGGCCTGATGGCCGCCTGCCGGGCACTGGACGGCCGCGGGCCGCAGACGGCGCTGCGGGCGGTCGCCGAGGAGGAGTTCGGTGACCTGCGCACCCTGCCCGCCCGGCTCGGCGATGCCACCGCAGCCATTCCGGTGCTGGCGTCCTTCGCGCCCCAGGTGCTTGTCGGTGCCCGGGGCGGTGATGGGGTCGCCACACAGATCCTGGCCCGCGCCACCGAAGCGCTCGGGGCCACGGTGCGGGCTGCCGCACGGGCCACGACGCCCGCCGGTGATGCGACGCCCGACTGCGTCCGGGCCTCCGCAGGCGGGCGGGGTGCGGGCTCAGCGCCCGGCGCCGTGGTGCGGTGCTGCATGATCGGTGGCCTCTCCGCCTGGCCAGAGCGCTTCCGCGCCGACGTGAGTCAGCGTGCTCAGGAGGGGGCCTCATTCACGCTGGAGTGGGTCGCGCCGCAGGGTACGTCGCTGGAGGGCGCTGCGCTGATCGCCGCGCGCACCGACCTGCCCCACCGCGGAGTGTGCACCAGCGCGGATCCCTGAGCCGGCGTGGTACCTGCACCGCTACCGGGCACTCGGACCGGTCCCTGCCTCGGTGTAGGTTGACGGTCATGACTCATCCGGCTGCCGACGTGGTGCTGCGCGCACCGAGGATGATCACCGATGGTGCTGAGCACACCGATGGCTGGGTGGCCTTCACCGGCGCCGGGATCACCGCCGTCGGCACCGGCGCCGCGCCGGACGCTGCCCAGGTGGTGCACGGCACCGGGCTGCTGATCCCCGGGCTCATCGACATCCACTGCCACGGTGGCGCCGGCGGCGCCTTCGCCGGCGGAACCGAGGCGATCGATCAGGGCCTGGGCTATCACCGTCGTCACGGCACCACCCGGTCGGTGCTGTCGATGGTCACCGCCACTATCCCCAATCTGCGCGACCAGGTGTCGGACGCCCGGCAGGTCTGCGCCGCCGACCCGCTGGTCCTGGGGATCCACCTGGAGGGTCCCTGGTTGAGTCCGGCGCACCGCGGTGCTCATGACCAGGCCCTTCTCCGGGAGCCCACCGAGGCCGATATCGATGCCATGCTGACCGCAGCCGACGGCTACCTGGCCCAGGTCACGATCGCACCCGAGTTGACCGGCGCGCACCGCGCGATCGAACAACTGCTCCGGGCCGGGGTGCGGGTCGCGGTAGGGCACTCAGCGGTCGATTACGACCAGGCCGGAGCCGCCTTCGACGCCGGGGCGTCTATCCTGACCCATGCCTTCAACGCGATGGCCCCGATCCACCAC
Source organism: Pseudactinotalea sp. Z1739 (assembly GCF_049725055.1). Next base: position 55,422 of record NZ_JBMPQA010000008.1, read on the forward strand.
CGTGCCCCTGGCCCGGTGCTGGCGGCCACCGAACGGGACGGCGTCACCTGTGAGGTGATCAACGACGGCGTGCACGTGCACCCCCGGGTGGTACGCCTCCTGCATGAGATGGCCCCTGGTCGGATCGCCTACGTGACCGACGCGATGGCGGCCGCCGGTTGTGCGGACGGTGCCTACGAACTCGGCGGGCAGGCCGTGACCGTCACCGATGGGGTGCCGCGCCTGGATTCCACCGGCTCGATCGCCGGATCCACGCTGACCATGGACGCCGCTGTCCGTCAGGCGGTGCGCATCGGGATCCCGCTGCCCGATGCGATCCAGGCTGCCACCAGTACCCCGGCGCGGACGCTGGGCCTGGCGGACCGGTTCGGCTCCCTTGCTCCCGGTTACGCCGCCGACGCGGTGCTGCTGGATACCGGGTTGCAGGTGGAGCAGGTGTGGGCGGACGGGACGAGCCGGCACCAAAGGGTCCCGGCGGCGTGAGGCTCAGCGGGAACCGGTGATTCGGAGCGCGGCCAACTGGCTATAGGGGTAGTCGATCCGCAGATCCGGTGCCTCGTCGGGGAAGTATCCACGTGGAGCGGCCACCAGGAGCACGCTGTCCACGCTGCGGCCCACCACCGGCTCCCCGAGGAGCTCCTCGATCTCGGCTGCGGACAAGGTGACGTCGCGATGGCGTTCCTCGCTGGCATCCGGGTCCAGGCTCACCTCGTAGCCGGGGATCCAGGAGGTGTGGCCCAGGGAGAGGGACACCACCGCTCCCTCCTCCACCGCCGGTCCCAAGCCGTGACGCACCACCCGCGTCTGCACCTCCTCCGGCGGGGCCAGATCCTGCGGGATGGCCACCTGGATCCGGCCGCCGTCCTCGGTCACCGTCAGGTGCTCCACCGCGGGCCCCTCATAGGTTGCGGGCCGGTTCAGCAGCCAGATCCCGCCGGTGATCACCAGCGCCAGGATCACGGCGGCACCGGCCAGCACGGCCGGGAGGCGGCGACGACGGTGGCGTCCGCCGGGCGCAGCATTCGCGGGTAGTGCCGTCGAGGCCGTCGCCGGCGCGGAGGTACGGGCCGGTGGAGGCGAGGGGACCGGTGCCGGTGCTGGTGTGTGCGCGCCGGCGCGGGGTGGGGGTGGTGCCTGCTCCGGCGGCACCAGCGTGGGATGCCCAGCGGGCAGGCTCACCACATCGGCCGGGTTCGGCGGCGCGACCTTGTGGGCGGGGTCCGGCGGCGTGGCCGCCGGTTCGTGGCCACGGGGTAGGTCCAGGGGGGTGAGGTCGTGGCCCAGTTCGCGCTGGATCTCCCGCAGCGCTTGGCCGAACGCATAGGAGTCCGGATAGCGTGCGGCACGATCGAAGGACATCGCTCTTCGCAGCACGGCCACCAGCGAGTCCGGCAGGTCGGGTCGCTGCATCCCTGCCACGAAGCCGGACTGGATGCGACCGGTCAGGTGCGAGGCACTGTTCGGGCCGCCAGGAATCTCGTGGGGGGAACGTCCCTCCAGCAGCGAGTACAAGGTGGCGGCCAGGGAGTACCGGTCCGAGCGGGTGTCGGAGACCGGCGGGTCTCCCAGGGTCTCCGGTGCCGCCCAGGGCAGGCTGAGACCGATCGCGGCGTCGGAATCGGCGTCGGTGCCGGAGGACTCGTAGGAGTACACCCGGGCGCGGGCCATGGTGGCCTCGGGGAACTCCTCGTCGATGGTGGAGATCCCGAAGTCCGACAGCACCGGAACCCCGTACTCAGTGAGCAGGATGTTGCCCGGTTTGATGTCGCGGTGCACGATCCCGGCCCGGTGCGCCGCCTCGAGCGCACCGCTGAGCCGCACCCCGATCCTCAGCACGTCCTGCACCGACATCGGGTAGTGCCGGTAGGTGTCACCCAGCGAGCCCCCGGAGCAGTACTCCATCACCAGGTACGGTTCACCTTCGTCATCGATATCGGCGTCGTAGATGGAGGCGATGTTGATGTGGTTGGACAGCCGCGCCATCAGGTTGGCCTCAGCGGCGAACTGGCGGCGCAGTGAGTCGGTCAACGCGTCGGTGCGCAAGACCTTGATCGCCACCTCACGGTGGGGCATGTGCTGGGTGTACAGGAACACGTCGGAGAAGCCGCCACGGCCGATGGTGCGCACGTAGGTGTAGCCCTCGATTTCAGGCGCGGGCTGCTTCGACTTCGCCACGCGGTGACCCCCGAACTCCCATCATCGGCCGCTGAGGCCTAGTCTTGTGCCGTCAAGAGACGAACTGACGATCTGATCCTAGGGGGTGGCTGGTGCGGCACGTGCGGTGGAGTGTTGCTGTGGTGCTGGCGGTAGTACTCGCGGCATGCACACCGCCCGCGCCGGTCACGGTGCCCGAGCCCACTCAAGCGCCCGACGCGCAGGTGCAGTCCCAGGCGCGCACCTTCGAGGTGCTCCTGAATGAGTTGTACGAACACTTCCTCGTCAGCGGCCCCGGGGCAGCGCAGTACATCTCCAGCGACGCCACCCCGGCGCAGGCCGCAGCCGAACTCAGGGATGCGGTCGGGCTGGGGGATCAGGCCACCAGGTTCGCCCTGGCCACCGGGACCGAACTGGCCCGCACCGCAGCGGCGGCCACCACCCCGGGGCGCGTCACGGAGGTGGAGTTCGATGTCCGCGACGTCGAGATCCTCGGGGACGTCGACGGGCGGCTGATCGTGGCCACCACCGTCTGGCACCAGCGTGCGGTCCGGCAGGGCCCGACCCACGAGCAGACCGTCACCTTCGCGGTCGGCTGGCGGGGAGAGGAGTTGGACAGTGTCGGCGAGGTGCTCAGCAGCGGGTCGGTGCGCGGACTGGACTCCGGCTCCGGGCTGCGCTCGCCGTTGGGGGCGGTGCGCCGATATGTGGAGTTGGTCGAGGCGCGTGCGTTCGAGGCCGTGGCGCAACTCAGTGGCGGGGCGAACACCGACGAGGTCGCCCTGGATGTGCTCGCCTCGGTGGTCGGATCCTCCGACTCCACCTTCGTCGTCGCCCTGCCGCAAGCGACCGAGGGATCGGCGCACGTGGTCTACCTGATCAACGCCTCGGGCATGGTGATCGGCCGCTTCGAGGTGAAACTCGCCCGAGCCGGGTCCACCGAGGTCGTCTACTTCGCGACGGTGTAGACCTGCCGGTGGGCGTGGCGACTGGGTTCAGGCGTCGGCCGCCGAGAGGTCCAGCACCATGGTGTCAGCGTTCCCGTTGCGGCCCACGACGGTGAACCCGGCCGCGGCGAACAGCGATTCCGAGGGGTTCCCGTCCTCCACGCTGACACTGACTCGCCGGATCCCGGCGGCCTCGGCGCGGGCGAACAGCGTGCGCAGCAGGCCTGAGCCGATGCCCCGGCGCCGGTGCTGCTGCGCTACCCCGATGCTCAGTTCGGGCACGTCGTCGGCGACGTAGCCGTAACCGGGGTGGTGGGAGTCGAACCGGCGCAGCCAGGCCGCACCGATGGGAATCTGCAGCCCGGCGGGTCCGCCGGTGTCCACCGCGATCACGCCGAGGTCCCCGGCGCGCTGCCAGCCGGCCACGTAGTGGGACAGGGTCTTGTCGCGCAGCAACTGGCGCCGCTTCATCCGTTCCTCGCCGGTCCAGTTCACCGCTTCGAGCAACATATCGATCAGGAACTCGGCGTCCTCGGGTCCGGCGTCCCGCACGCCGATCGTCCCTTGCCGCTGCTGTTCCGTCATCGTCTCGTTGTCCCTATCTCGTGCAGATCGTGACCGGTCGCCGCTCCTGGTACGCCGCCTCGCGGTGCTGCCGGTGAGGCGTTGGGCATAGCCGTCCCGGGCGGGCTCGGACCGTTTCGGAGACCAGTGTCCCCGAGATGGTGCCGATATGTCACATCGTCATGCCACAGGGGCTATTCTGTGCCACCCTGCGGACGGCCCGTGGCTGACCCGCCCAGTTGCTACGGCATGATTCTGCCGGCGTGGCAACGGTAGAATCGGCCGGGTGTCTCAACGCGACGTGACCACTCCCGACCCGAACGAGAGCCCGCACCTGGTGGACCTCGAGCCGGGCGACGCCACCTGGCCGGACATTCTCGCCGTCCTGCAGGAATTGCGCCCGCACCTGACCGCCGAGCTCCTCGATCAGGTGCTGGCCGAGGGAGAGGGGCAAGGTCTCCGGTTCACCGCGTTGTTCCACCAGGACCGCTGTGTGGCGGTAGCGGGTTGGCGGATCATCGCCAACACCAGCGCGATCCGGAAGTTCTATGTGGACGATCTAGCCACCGCCACCGGGAAGCGGTCCCGCGGGTACGGCGCGATCCTGCTGAACGCGCTGACCGAGCGGGCCAGGGACGCGGGCTGTACCCGGATCGAGTTGGATTCCGGTGTCCAACGCCACCGGGCGCACCGATTCTACCTGCGTGCCGGGATGGACATCGTCGGCCACCACTTCAGCCGACGCCTGAACTGAACACCGGTAGGGCGGTCAGGCGTCCCGGCGGCGCAGCAGCACCCCGGCGAGCACCAGGGCGACGACTACGTAGCCGCACAGGACGGCGAAGCCCTGCCACTCGGTCAGCACGTCATCGGGTGCACCCATCACCAGGCGTTCACCGGCACTGGCCGGCAGGTAGAGCGCCAGGTCCTGGAGCCAGTCGATCTGGATCATGCCCACGATCGGCAGCACCAGCAGGATGCCCAGCACGGCTGCGATGGCGCCGGCGGTGTGCCGCAGCAGGAACCCGATCCCCAGGCTGAACAACGCGATGGCGCTCAGGTACAGCGGCACCCCGAACAGGGTGCGCCAGGCACCCTCCTCGGAGACGTCCAGTTGCATTCCGTGCGGCTCCAGGATCGGGGTGGTGGCCAACCAGGACAGCGCCACGGCCAGGGCTCCCAGGGTCAGGCCCACCAGGATCACGATCACCACCTTGGCCACCAGCACCGGCAGGCGGGTGGGCACAGCGGTCAGGGTCGATCGGATCTGCCCGGTGGCGTACTCACTCGTGGCCACCATCACCCCGAGCACCGCCAGCACGATCTGCCCCACGCTGTAACTGAAACTGATCGCCACCAGGCCGAGCGAAGTCAGCGAGAAGTCCTCCCCGCCCTCCATGGTCACGTCGGCCCCGCCGCCGTCCGCCGGTCCGCCCGGGCTGGTCGGATCGAACGTGAAGCCCCAAGCCATCAGGGCGGACAGGCCCAGCATCACCACGATCGTGACAGCGATGGTCCAGATCGAGGACGGCAACGTCCAGAACTTCAGCCACTCCGACCGGATCGTGCGCCACATGCTGGTCGGACGCACCGCCAGATGCTGGCGGCCGGGGTTGAGCCCCGCACCCCGTTGATCGGCTGCTCCGGGCCGGTCGGTTCCTTTGATGTCAGGGCTCATGCCGCCCCTGCCTGTGCGTCGATCGGCTGCCCACCGGAGTGATACTCCACCTCGTCGGCGGTGAGTTTGAGGTAGGCGTCCTCCAGGCTGGCGTTGCGGGGGGAGAGTTCGTGCAGCACCAACCCGGCTCCGGCCGCGATCTCACCGATCTCCTCGGCACTGAGCCCGTCGACCTCCAGCACGCCGGGCCCTTCCTGCGCGACCGAGGCGCCGGCGCGGTTGAGCCGCTCAGCAAGGTCACCGGACCGGGGAGCACGCACCCGCACCGAGGTGCCGGTGACCGAGTCGATCACCTCCTGCAGGGGACCGGAGGCGACGATCCGGCCGCGGCCGATGATGATCAGGTCATCGGCGGTGATCGCCATCTCGCTCATCAGGTGCGAGGACAGGAAGACGGTGCGGCCCTGATCGGCGAGGGTGCGCATCATCGTCCGGACCCAACGCACGCCCTCGGGGTCCAGGCCGTTGACCGGTTCGTCCAGGATCAGCGTGCGCGGGTCACCGAGCAACGCTGCGGCGATCCCCAGCCGCTGACCCATCCCCAGGGAGAACCCCCCACCCGCTTGTGCGCCACCGAGCCCAGCCCGGTCAGTTCGATCACGTCGGTCACCCGGGAGTGCGGGATGCCGTGGGTGGCCGCAATGGTGCGCAGGTGGTGGTAGCCGGTGCGGGAGGTGTGCACCGCGCGGGCCTCCAGGAGCGCCCCGACCTGGCCAAGTGGGGCGGTGTGCTTGGCGTAGCGCTTGCCGTCAACGGTCACCTGGCCGCTGGTCGGATGGTCCAGCCCCACGATCATCCGCATCGTGGTGGACTTGCCCGCACCGTTGGGACCCAGGAACCCGGTGACCCGCCCCGGATGGACGGTGAACGAGATGTCGTCGACGGCGACTTTCCTGCCGTATCTCTTGGTGAGGCCGCGTGCCTCGATCATGGTGCGTTCCCCCGTAGGTTGATGCGGCGGGCGAGGTGAATGATGCCAGCGCCTTCACATTAGGGGCCAGCACTTTGTTCCGGCGTCCCCCTTGAGGATGAGATCGCACCGGTCCCAGGGATGACATCTGGCACCCCCGGAACCGCACGTGGGTCGCCCGGTACCTGCGCGGGACCACGGGCAGTGGAGCGAGGTAGGGCACGGGAACACCGAAACCCGCGCCGGCGTTACATGAGGTGAGAGGCCGATTACGGTGCGTCTGCCCGTCGCCTGGCCCAGTAGGATGGGTGCGGCACATCGGCCGACGTCCATGACGCGACCAGGAGAGTCCATGGCAAACCCTTATCTGTCCAACAGTCCGCAATTCGGCAAGGCGCAACCCCAGCACGGGGCGCACTTCCAACCCAAGGGCGGCACCGCAACGGTGCCGCAGGGATACGAGCCTCAGTTCCAAGCGGTCGAACAGTCCTACTACGGCCCCGATGCCGGCCCGGAGCACACGGGTCGGATGACCTATGAGGACGTGATAGTCCGCACCGCCGGGATGCTCGCGCTGGTGGTCGGCGCGGCTGCCGCGGGATGGTTCCTCATCCCGGACGGACTGAAGATGGCCGCCCTGGTAGGCGGGCTGGTGGTAGGACTGATCCTCGGTCTGGTCAACGCCTTCAAGCGTGAGCCCAGCCCCGGTCTGATCCTCGCCTACGGGGTCGCTCAGGGTGTGTTCCTCGGTGTGATCTCGGGGGTCTTCGAGACCATGTATCCCGGCATCGTGGTGCAGGCGGTGCTGGCCACGTTCATCACCTTCGGCGTGACCCTGGCCCTGTTCCGCAGCGGCAAGATCCGGGTGACTCCCAAGTTCACCAAGATCGTGGTCATCGCGACCATCAGTTACGCGGTGTTCGTTCTGGTCAACCTCGGCATCATGTGGTTCACCGACATCGGCGGCCAGTTCGGCCTGCGCTCGGGATGGATCGGTCTGGCGATCGGTGCCTTCGCGGTCATCCTCGCGGCCCTGAATCTGGTGCTGGACTTCGACATGATCGCCCGCGGCGTCAAGAACGGGGTGGCCCGGCGCTACGCCTGGAGTGCGGCGTTCGGTCTCACCGTGACCCTGATCTGGCTGTACATCGAGTTCCTCCGGATCCTGGCGATCCTGCGGAACAACTGAGCGGCCCGGCCGGGCCCGCCGCGCACCCCTGAGCGCGCACGCCCGCCCGGCGCGAACCCCCACGACGGCGCGTCCACCCACCGGGTGGGCGCGCCGTCGTCGTTCGCCCCGTGGCCCGCTACGATCGCTGCTCATGCCACTCTTCGATCTCCCACTGACCGAACTTCGCCAGTACCGCCCCGCGGTGGCCGAGCCGGATGACTTCGACGACTTCTGGGCCCAGACCCTCGCCCAGGCCCGCGGCCACGCGTTGGAGGTTCGCCATCAGGACGTCGAGGCCGGCCTGCGCCACGTTCAGGTAAGCGACGTGACATTCGCGGGTTTCGGCGGGCACCCGATCAGGGCGTGGTACTCCCGCCCGGCCGGGGTAGCGGCGGACCTGCCGCTGGTGGTCAGCTTCCTCGGCTATAGCGGTGGCCGGGGGCTACCGCACGAGCACACCCTCTACCCCAGTGCGGGGTACGCCCACCTGGTGATGGACAGCCGCGGGCAGGGCCACCGCAATTCGGGCGGGCACACCCCGGACCCGGTGGGGACCACACCCTCGAAGCCGGGCTTCCTCACCCGGGGTGTGCACGACCCGGCCGAGTACTACTACCGGCGTCTGTTCACCGACGCCGTCCGCGCGGTCGAGGCCGGCAGGACCCTTCCCGGGGTCGATCCGGACCGCGTGGTGGTGGCCGGGATCAGCCAGGGCGGGGCGATCGCGCTGGCGGCTGCCGCCCTCACGCCTGGACTGGCCGGGGCGCTGGTCCACGTGCCGTTCCTGCAGCACATCCGCCGGGCGGTGGAGATCACCGGTGCCGCCCCGTTCGTGGAGATCGCCGACTACCTCGCCGTGCACCGCGACCGGGTCGAGCAGTTGTGGCGGACCATCTCCTACATCGACGGAGTGAACCTGGCCAAGCGCGCCCACGCTCCGGTGATGTACTCGGTGGCGATGATGGACACGATCTGCCCGCCCTCCACGGTCTTCGCCTCCTACAACGCCTACGGCACCGCAGCGGATGAGGGTGGATCCGAACCGGTGCGCAAGCAGATCGAGGTGTGGGAGTACAACAACCACGAGGGCGGTGGCGGGCACCAGGAGGCCAGGGACCTGGCCTGGCTGGCCGAGTTGTTCGGTCGATGAGCACCGACGGCACTCCGGCGCCGATGTGTCTATCGTGGCCGGGACGGTTGACCCCAATGCTGATCGCAGCGAAATGAGGAGCGATGACCAACGCACTGCCCACAGCCTCCGGATCCTTCGGCGACAAGCCGGAGATCACCTTCCCCGACGCCGCCCCACCGGCAGATCTGACCGTCGCGGTGCTCAGCCGCGGTGACGGCGGGGTGGTCGATGCCGGCCAGACCATCGACGTGGACTACCTCGGCCAGGTCTGGGGTGGACGGATCTTCGACAACTCCTACGACCGGGGCTCCTCGATCCAGTTCGGTATCGGCATCGGCCAGGTCATCGCCGGTTGGGACAACGGATTGGTGGGCCAGCAGATCGGGTCCCGTGTGCTGATCTCCATCCCCCCGCATGAGGGTTACGGGCCCGGCGGCAACCCGCGCGCCGGCATCGGTGGCGATGACACTCTCGTGTTCGTGGTGGACATCAAGAACGCCGGCTGAGAAACCACAGCACACGAGGAGGGCCCCGCTGGGAACGGCGGGGCCCTCGTGCGTCCTGGTGCTACTCCCCGGCAGCGTCCGCTGCGCGCTGGGCGGCGGTGTCCTCCGAGCGGGTGCCCGCGGTGGCCAGTTCGCCCTGGGTGTTCTGTAGGTGCGCCCGGATGAACCACTGGAACAGTTCCAGTCCCTTGATCTGGCCGATCAACATGTCCTCGGTGACCGGGTCGACGTCGGCGACCGCGCGCTGGGCGTTGCGGTGCTCGGCGATCAGCCCGTCATAGACGACGTTCAGCGCACCGAGGTGCTCGTTCGTGGTGGCACGTTCCAGGCTGTAGTCGCTCCAGGAGCGGTTCTTCACGATCTCTCCGGGCGTTCCCAACGGGGATGTGCCCAGGGTGGCGATCCGCTCGGCGGTCTCGTCGACCCAGGCGCGCACCTCCTCCACCTGGGGGTCGAGCATCTCGTGCACGGCGATGAAATGCGGGCCCACCACGTTCCAGTGCACGTGCTTGAGGGTCAGGGCCAGGTCGTTCAGCGCGTTCAGCCGGTCCTGGAGCAACTCGGCTACCTTGGTGCCGTCCTCCAGGGTCAGTCCGGGCACCGTGTAGGAGCCGGTGCCGGGGCGTGCGGTGATCGGGTTGTCCTCGTGGGTAGTCATATCCCGACGATACGACGCACCGTGGTTCCGTGCGAGGTCAGCGGTTCTCGGTGAGCACTTCCTCGAACAGCGCCAGGGCCAACGGACGCCACCGGGGCCGCAGCGCGTAGACGGCACTGAGCCGCAGTCTGGCGGCGGTGCGGTAGGCCTCCACCCGGGAGCGGGTGGCGGCATCGGGTGCCAGGGCGCCCAGGAACGCCTCCCGGGCCGCGCCCGCGCGCCACTCGGTGAGCAGGTCCTGTCGGACCCGCAGGTCCAGGTGGGCCAGGACGTTGGCCACATCCAGTGCCGGTTCACCCCAGGCGGCGGTGTCCAGGTCTAACAAAGCGGGATGGTCCTGGCCGTCCGCGATCAGCACCTGCTGGTCGTGCAGGTCACGGTGCAGCAGCGCGGCACGCCTCGAGGAGTCCCCGCTGCTCCCGCCCTGATGAACCAGTGGGTGGAGCAACTCCTCGATCCGCGCTTCCTCGGTGGTCGGCAGCAGGCCCCAGGCCAGGACCGGGTCCAGCCACTTGTGGGTGGTGGCCACCTCATCGGCGGCGTCGTGCCGGGCACGCAACTCCGGGGCCTGATCGGGGGTCACGCTGTGCAGGTGTTGCAGCGCGCGCCCGAGCATGTGCCAGGCCCCGGCCAGTTCGGGCTCGCTGACCTGACCGTCCTGCCCCATTTCCAGCAGGCTCCGGCCCGCGAGCGGACCCAGACTCATCCAGTCCTCACCGTGGTCCAGCACCGGAGCGGTGCGCACGTGGGAGCCAACCGCCGAGGCCACGGATCTGTGCCGCTGGATGGCGTCCAGGGCCCGACGGCGACGGGTCACCTTGGTGAAAGGGGCGTGCGGTCCCGTTCCGCGTAGCACCGCCCGGCGGCCGGGTCGGTGCACCACGACTTGCTCACCGGCGGCCAGCCGCTCGGCGAAACGGGGAAGTCTTGCGTCGCGGTGGCGCGGGTGCACAAGCACGCCGCCGACCACCTGGGCCGAGGGAACCTTCTCGGCCGCCTCATGTGCGTGACGGACGTCGGACCACCACTCCGCGCCGCGCCGCCCGGCGGGGGTGTCCAGTTCCAGCAGGGCGTGGCCGAGGGAGCGTGGCCAGCCACGCACGACGGGCCAGTCCCCGACCAAGGCCGGTGGCCGCGCGCTCACCCCAGACTCCTGGCTCGTTCGGCCAGGACCGCTGCCAACTCCACCCGCGCCCGGGTCGCGTGGAGCCAGTGCGGCTGGCGCCACCGGAAGGGCTCAGCGGCTCGCTTCAGCACCGCGCACGACGCCAGCGCCAGCACCCTGGCTGGATCGGGGCTGGTGCCGCTGTAGTGCTCGTAGCCGCTCACCAGCGCCGCGTGCTGGGTGAGCCCGGCCCGGATCGTCTCTTCGGTAGCGGCTGGGCTCGGATCGGTGCTGCAGGTGCGGGCCAGGTGCTCGCCAAGGAACTCACCCAGGTCGTACTCGCGCGGGGCGCGCACCACCGAGTCCAGGTCCAGGAGCCGTATTGTGCCGTCCGGTTCGGCCAACATCTGGTCGGCGGAGAAGTCGCCGTGGCTGGTCACCAAGGTGTCCGCAGCAGGGAACCCGGTATGGATGAGTTCACCCGCCCGGGCGATGGTCCGGGCAGCGTGGCGCGCCGGTTCGCGCAATCCGGGTACGACGCGGGCCAGGTCGGCCAAACCGGTGCTGTCCATCCCCAGATCACTGTGCCAGGGCCGGCCCGGGCGGTCCGGATGGGGCCAGTCCACCTGGTGCAGCCGTGCCAGGAGCGCACCGGCAGTGGTCAGGTCGGGTTCCTGCTGGCGCTCAAGGGTGGTGCCCTCGGTCCAGGCGAAGGTCAAGGTGCGCCGGTGTGATCGCTCGGTGAGCAGGATCGGACCGGGAATCCCCAGGGTGGCCAACGTGCGCGCTACGACCGCTCCGTGGACGCCCTGGTCGGCGTCGAACACCTTGATCAGTTCCGGCCCGGACCGGCAGGTGCGCCGGCCCACCCAGCGCCGCGCCGGCTTGTACCGCACGGTGCGGGTGCCGGCGCGGGACAGTTCCCGGTGCAGTCCGGGCAGGTGCCGGTCGGCACCGGCGTCGGCGACAGCCAGGAAGAGGCTGTCGTCCAGATGGCACCACGTGCGCCGGTCTTTCGCGCTGCGGGCGAGTTTGTCCAGTTTCGGACGCCCGGCACGGGTGACCGCTTGCGCCAGGGCGAGGCGGTCGCCGTCTGCGGTGCGCAGGTGCACCGCAGCCACCAGCGCCGTGCCGGGCTTGTACCGCAGGTACTGGGCGTGGGCACTGTGCACCGCCGGATTGCGCCGGCGCAGGAACTCGGCCAGCACGGCATCGTCCAGCAGGACCGCCAGCCCCGGCAGGTCCGGGTCGGCGTCCAGCAGGTGGGCGTCGTCGGTGCTGAGGATCTCAGTGGGCATCGGGGCCCTGCCTTCCTGCTCCGGCCAGCGCGTGGGCCGGAGCGGACGAGCCGGTTCCGGGGCGCCGGTCCGGGACCTGGTGTCCGTGGCGGGCCCGGATCTCCTCCGGGCTGCCCCGGTCGGTGATGCGTCCGTTGCTGACCCACAGCACCAGGTCGCAGTCGGACACGTCCTGCGGGTCGTGGGTGATGATGAAGGTGGTGCGACCGCGGCTGAGCCGGCGCAACGCTTCGCGCACCCCGGCAGCAGTCCTGGGGTCAAGACCGGTGGTGGCCTCGTCCAGCACCACGATCGGGGCGTCGCGCAGCATCGCCCGGGCCACCGCGATCCGCTGCCGCTGCCCGCCGGAGAGGGTGCCGCCGCGCTCGCCCACCACGGTGTCGTATCCCTGTGGCAGGGCGGTGATGAAATCGTGTGCCCCGGCCGCGGTGGCGGCGGCGATGATCTCCTCACGGTCGGCGTCCGGTCGCCCGTACCCGATGTTCTCGGCGACACTGGTGGCGAACAGGACGCTGTCCTGCAGCACGATCGCCACGTTTTCCCGAACCGATTCCAGGGTCAGATCACGCATGTCGTGTCCGTCCAGGCGTACCTCGCCGGCCACCGGGTCCTGCAACCGGGGCAGCAGTGAGACCAGGGTCGACTTCCCGCCTCCGGAAGGGCCCAGCACCCCGATGCGTTGGCCGGCCTGGACGGTCAGATCCACGTCACGCAGGGCCAGCCGGCCGTCACCGTAACTGGTTGACACGCCCTGCAGACTGACGTAGCCGTGCAGCCGGTGCAGCGGCCGGGCCCAGGAGGAGTCGGTGATGTCCGGGGCCTCATCGAGCAGGTCGGAGATCCGCTCGCCAGAGGCGGCGGCCTTGGCGATCCGGCCGGTGTACTTGGCCAGGTCGCGCATCGGCTTGAAGGAGGCCTTGAGGTAGGAGATGAACACGGTCAGTTCACCCGGGGTCAACGTTCCGGCAAGCACTTGGCGGGCGCCGAGGAACAACACCAGGCCCGAAGCGATCCCCACCAGCACGTCGGTGCCGCGTTCCAGCGCTGCCGACATCCGGGTGGCCTTCACCCCGTCCTTCATGGCGCGGGAGTTCGAGGCGGCGAACTGTTTGGACAGCAGGTCCTCCAGGCCGTAGGCCTGCACCACCTGCATCGCCCCGAGGGTCTCATTGGCGGATCCGGCCAGGTCCCCCTCGCGGCTGCGCTGCTTGCGGGCTGCGCCGGTGATCCGGGGTCCCTGGCGGGAGGAGCCGAGCGAGAACGCGATCAGCGCGCCGATGGAGACCAGCGCCAACTGCCAGTCCATCCACAGCATCACCCCGAGCATCGCGAACAGGGTCACGATGTTGCCCAGGAGGGGAAGAGCCGCGGTGACGGCCACGTCCCGGACGCGACCGACGTCGGCGATCAGCCGGTTCAGCATGTCACCGGACCGGTTCGAGCGGTGGTAGGTCAGTGACAGTCGTTGCAGGTGCTCGTACAGGTGCCCGCGCACACCGGTCATCGCCCGGTTCCCAGCCAGGGCGAAGCACACCGTGCGCAGGTACGCCGCGCCGGCTCGCAGGGCCGCTACCGCCACCACCGCAAGCCCGGCCACGATCACCACGGCCATCAGGTTGTCCTCGCCGGCAGCGTCGGCGACCAGGTCCGGTGAGGCGGTCGCGATGATGGCGTCCAGCACGAACTTCAGCGGCCATGGTTCCGCGAGCCGGAAGGCCACCTCGGCGAACAGTGCGATCATGCCGATGATCACCAGGCGCCGATGTGGGCGCACGTGCGGGGCCACGTGGGTCAGGGTGCGGCGCAGACCCGGCATCGCCGCGCCCATCTGAGCGGTGGGGGTCTTGGCCTTGCGGGGGTCGGGGTTACTCATGCGGCCGGCACACTCCTGTTCTCCAACACTGTCGGGAGGGCCCGCAGGGTGTGCGCCATGGTGTGCTCCCAACTGTGCCTGCTCTCGGCGTCGGCACGTGCGGCCAGACCGATCCGGCGGCGCTCGTCCGGGTCCACCAACAAGGCGGCCAGGGCGGCGCGAAGGGCCGGCACGTCCGAGGGTGGGACCAGGAGCCCGGTGCGGGCATGGTCGACCATGGTGGGTAGTTGTCCGACATGACTGGCGACCACCGGCAGGCCGGCGGCGAGGTATTCCAGTACCTTCAGCGGGGAGAAGTAGTCACCGGCGTCAGCGGGGTAGGGCGCGGTGCCGATGTCCATCCGAGCCAGAAGGGCGGGAACCCGGGCCGGATCGACCGAGCCGGTGCGCTCGACCCGGTCGGCGATGCCCAGTCGGGCCACGCGCGTGTCGATCCGCTCGGCCAGGGGACCATCCCCCACGATCAGCAACCGGGCGCCGTGGGGCAGCCCGGGTAGATGGCCGGGGCGCAGCAACGGTGCGACTGCGTCCACGAGCACCTCCACTCCGTGCCAGGGTTTGAGGGTGCCGACGAATCCCACGGTGGGCACCGAGGGCACCGTCCGGTCCTCGGTATGGCGGGGGCGTACCCGGTGGATGTCGGCACCGTTGGGCACCACGACGGCGTGGGTGTGCGGGGCACGGTCCTGCACCCAGGCGCGCACCGGGTCGGAGACGCACACCGCCAGGTCGGCGGCACCCATCAGGTCGGTGAAGGTCTGCTCGGCGGCCTCCCGGTGGACCAGGCCGCGCTGCTGGTGGTGCTCATCGATCAACGGGGCGTTGACCTCCACGATCACCGGGATACCGCGGGCCTTGGCCCACCGGGCGCCCCCGGCGGAGAACAGGGAGTACCGCTCGTAGTAGGCGTCGAACCTACCGGCGTTCTCGAGGACGGCGGCGGTGGCGGAATCGGCGCCGATCAGCCGGCGCTCGCGGTCGGTGCCGGCGCGTCCACCCGAGCCGATGGGCAGCAGGTGCACGGGCAGGTCGGCCAGGTCCGCCGGTGCCGGGCCACCGGTCTTGACGGCGAAGACCTCCACGTGGGCACCGGCGCGGCGCAGCGTGCGCACCACGGCCTGGACGTGCACCGAGGCACCCTTGGTGCCGAACACCCCGATCCCGGGGTCGGCGCACACGTAGGCGATCCGCCGGCCCTCGCACCGCCCGGTCAACTCGGCGACCAATGCTGACTGGGCGCTCATGCTCCCACCCCCGCACGAGCCGGCTGGGGGTCCAGGGCGGCCAGCGCCCGGGCCTGGCGGCGTGAGTCGAACGTGCTCTCGATCAAGGCCCGGGCCTGCGCACGCACCCGGTCGGCAAGATCGGTGTCGGTGCTCAGGCGCTCCAGCGCCCAGGCGAGGGAGGCCGGGTCGTGCTGGGGCACCAGCAGCCCGGTGCGTTCGTGGTCGATCACCTCGACCAGGCCGGTGACGTCGGTGGTCACGCACGGGGTGCCCAGCGCCATCGCTTCCAGGACCACGGTGGGCAGCCCGTCGGTGTTGCCGTCCGAGCCCACCACGCACGGTGCGGCCAGTACGTCCCCACCGGCGACCACCTGGCGGACCTGTTCCTGGGGGAGTGGGCCACGCAGGTTCACCACACCCTCCAGGCCCAGTGCGGAAATCCGCCCGGCCAGGGCATCGGCGCGTTCACCGCTGCCGACGATGTCGCATCGCACCGACCGTCCGGCTGCGTGCAGCAGGTGGCAGGCGTCGATGAGGTCCTCGAACCCCTTTTTCTCGATCAGACGTCCGACGGCGACGATCCGGATGGTCCCGGTGCCGTTGTTCTGGCGGGGTAGGGCCCGGAAGGTCTGCAGGTCCAGGCCGTTGTACACCAGGTGCACCTGGTCATCGGGGACACCGAGCCCGAGCAGGTGGCCCACGTTGTACCTCGAGATCGTCACCACGTGGTGGGCGTCGGCGGCCTTCGCGCGCACGTCGTCGTTGTCCACCGCAGAGTGGAACAGGTCCTTGGCATGGGTGGTGAAGGAGTAGGTGATCCCGGCCAGCCGCGCGGCCAAGCGAGCCACGGTCGTGGCCACGGAGGCGAAGTGGGCGTGCAGGTGGGTGATGCCACGCTGGTGGGCCTGCACGGCCACGTCCAGGGCCTGCGCCGCGTCCTCGGCGTCGGCGCTCAGCAGGAGTTCGGTGGTCTCGGGGGGCAGCCCGCCCAGCATCTCCTCGGCCCGGCGCAGCCGCTGCCACAGTTCCTCGGCGCGGCGGACCCGCGGGATGTAGCGCACCGGTGCCTGGACGAGGGATAGCGCGCCGTGGAAGTGGGGGTCCGTCGGGGCACGCAGGGAGAAGATCTCCAGATCCGCCCCCGCGGCCTCCCGGGCCAGGATCTCGGTGACGATGAACGTCTCGGAGAACCGGGGGTACATCTTCAGCACGTATCCCACACGTGGCCCGGGGGTGGACGACGTGGCGTCGGGGTCGGTTCCGGTCAAGGCCGGCGGGCTGGGTCGGGTCATCGAGTCACGCACTGTGGGCGACCTCCGTGCGGTCGAGGAGCCGGGCAGCCAGTCCGGGGATCCGGCCCAGACCGCCCAGGTCGATCGGGTTGGCGGGGACAGGTGGACCGTTCAGGGTGTCGAACCAGGTGTTCAGTGCGGCCGGGTCCAAGCGGTCGGGGTGGCACGTCTCCAGGGCTCCGCGCTGGGAGAGCGCTTCGGCTCGCACCAGTTGCTCCTTCCGGGGGCGTACCCGGGGCACCACCAGCATCGACCTGCCGGCGGCGAGCACCTCGCACACGGTGTTGTAGCCGCCCATCGCCACCACCGCGCGCGCGGATCCGTACCAGTGCTCCAGGTCGTCCCGGAAGGTGTGCACCACCAGGTCATCGCGTTCGGCAGCGAGTTTGCGGACGGCGCGACGGTCGGCGTCGGGCAGGTTCGGCCCGGTGATGAGAACACCCTGGTGCCCGTGCGGGTAGGTGGCCTCGGCGAAGGTGCGGGCCAGGTGGCCACCATCGCTGCCACCTCCGAGGACGCCGAGCACGAAGGGTCGCGGATCCAGCGAGCGGGGCCGGCGTACCCGCTCCGGGCTCGGTACCCGGCCGGTAGCCAGGTAGCCGGTGGCCCGCACCGGGATGGGCAGGTCGAGGTCGGCCGAGGCGTCGTACACCTGTGGGTCGCCGTACAGCCACACTTCGTCGTAGAAGGCGCGCAGGGCTGTGTTGGCACGGTCCCGGCGCCATTCGTCGCGCACCACCCGCGGCTCATCCAGCACGTCGCGCAGGCCGAGCACCACCTTGGTGCCGGCTCGCCGGGCGGCGGTCAGGGCGCGTTCCATCTCCCCGTGGAACCCGCGAGGGTGCTTGTCCACGATCAGCAGGTCGGGCGCGAAGGAGGAGACGGCGGCGCGGAGCACCTCGGAGCGGATCCGGACCATGTCCTCCACACCCAGGCCCAGGGTGCGGGCCCGGTAGTGGCCCTCCTCGCACTTGGCCAGCGCCGGCATCGAGACGATGTCGATTCCCGGGATGTGCCGGTTTCCGGTGGCTTCAGGTGCCCCGGTGAGCAGCAGCACCTCGGCATCCAGGCTGTGCATGGCCCTGGCGATCGCCAGATTGCGCCGGACGTGTCCCAACCCCTGTGCGTCGTGTGAGTACAGGGCGATCCGGGGACGCTCGGATCCGGCGGTCGCGGGTGAGTGCAGGGCGCGCGCACCCCGGCGGCGATACAGGTTCATCGGATCCTTCGATCGTGGGTCGGTCAGTGCGAATGGGCACTACCTTCGCCAGCGATTCGGAGAACCAGATGAGCAGCCGATGAGAGGGCTCTCATCTGAGCAGTGGCGCGTGAGGCGATACCCGTCCCGATCGGGGTGCCAGAGGGAGGGCAGAGGGGGGGCGCCGCCGGCGGGCACCGCGGCGCTCGGGCTCAGCCCACCCGGGGAGCCCGCGTGGCCCACGCTGGGAGCACGCTGCGGAGTGTCAGCGGTGCTTGCGCCGGTACCGGTCGAAAGCGATGAGGCTCAGACCGGCACCCAGGAGCCAAGCGTCCTTGGCGATGGCGATCCCGTCCGGAGTCGGGCGCAGGCTGCCCTCCTGGCGCAGACCGGGTGCGCGCAGGTACAGGCCCACCAGGCCGGCCGCGAACGCGGTCAACCCGGTGCCGGCCACGCGCGCCGGTACGCCCGGGATGAGCAGCGCGGCGCCGATCACGGTCTCGGCGATGGCCAGGGCCTTGTTGAACTCCTCCGCCGGCACATCGGCCAGGAACGGGTAGGCGGCGCTCGCGAAGCCGTGGGTCTGCGCCGCGGTCTCGGCGTCGGCGCCCAACTTCTCCATACCGGAGTTGATGATGAACGCACCGGTGGCGATCCGTAGCGGCCAGGTGGTCAGCGCTCGTGACTTCGACATGTGATCCTCCTGTTGGTCGCGGGGGCAGGGTCAGGCCGAGGGCGGTGCCACGTGTTGCTGGGCCGGCACCTCGTCCTGGCGCAGCACACCGACCGGGCAACTCATGCCGTTGGGCCCGTGGTTGCAGTACCCGCCCGGGTTCTTCTCCAGGTACTGCTGGTGGAAGGCCTCGGCGTAGTAGAACATCCCAGCCTGCGAGGCCGGACGCAACTCGGTGGTGATGTCGCCGAGCCCGTGCTCGCTCACCACGGTGTTGAAGGCCTCCCGGGAGGCGCGGACCAGCGCCTCGTCGGCCTCGTCGGTCCAGTAGATCGCCGAGCGGTACTGGGTGCCCACGTCATTGCCCTGACGGTGCCCCTGAGTGGGGTCGTGGTTCTCCCAGAAGGCTTTGAGGATCTCCTCCAGGCCGATCCGTTCGGGGTCGTAGACCACCTGGACGGCCTCGGTGTGGCCGGTCAGGCCGGTGCACACCTCCTCGTAGGTCGGGTAGGGGGTGTAACCGCCCTGGTAACCGGCTGCGGTGCTGATCACCCCGGGCAGGCGCCAGAAGATGCGTTCGGCGCCCCAGAAGCACCCCATCGCCAGGTACACCGAGCGCGCACCCTCCGGCCAGGGTCCGATCAGCGGGGAGCCGAGCACGTCGTGGTTGGTGGGGACCGGGTAGGCCGGCGCCGTCCGCCCGGGCAGGGCCTGCTCGGGCATCACCATCTGGGTTGGCCGGCGGCTACCAAAGATCACGTACGACTCCTCACGCTGACGGAACCACCGAAACACGGCGGGTATATCTGCGCAACACCAGGATTGGTCGTAGTGTTCCCGATGCGGGGCCATGCGCTCAGTGTGTGCGGGCCGTACGCTGAGCCACAGACGAGAGGCTGGAGAGGCGATGGCGCGAGGAGCTGGGCAGCGGTTCATCGACCGCTTCACGTCCGATGGGGGTCGCGACGATGACGATCGGTCAGCGGCATCCCCGGCCTCCGCCGATCCGGCGTCGGATCCCGAAGCGGAGCCGGAGCAGATCTCAGCCAGGGCCCGGGCCGAGGCCGATGAGGACCTCACAGCGCCGGAGGGGACGCCCCAGAGGTTGGGGGATGCCGCGACTGCGCAGGCATCCTCGCGGGTGGTCTCGGCTTCGGCTTATGTGACGCCCGCGGTGCGCGGTGCGGCGGCCTGGGCGTGGCGCCTCGCCATCATCGCGATCGTCGGTGGGGCCCTGGTGTGGGCCCTGATGCAGTTGAGCCTGGTGGTCATCCCGGTGCTGGTGGCGGTGCTGCTGGCCGCGTTGATGATGCCGGTGGTGCGCTGGCTGAGCGGGCACGGGGTGCCCCGGACGCTGGCCGTGGCGCTGACCATGCTCGTCAGTTTCGGTGCGGTCGGCACGTTGCTCACCCTTGCCGGGCGCGCGGTCAGCTCCGGTATCGCCGATCTGGCCGACCAGGCGGTCCAGGGGCTGTACGCCTTCGTCGACTGGCTCAGCGAGGGGCCACTGAACATCAGCCCGGACCAACTCGAGGAGTACCTCGATGAGGCGCTGGAGCAGGTTCAGGATAATGTCCAGGAGATCGTGACCGGAGCGATCAGCGTGACCACCACGGTGGGCCAGATATTCGCTGGGATGCTGATCGCCCTGTTCTGCCTGTTCTTCTTCCTGCGGGATGGGCGCACCATCTGGACCTGGGTGGTGGGACTCCTGCCGCAGGCGGGGCGCGCTCAGATCGACGGTGCGGCGTTGCGGGGCTGGCTGAGCCTGGGACAGTACTCCCGGATGCAGATCCTGGTGGCCTTCATCGACGGTGTCGGCATCGGTGTGGGGGCCTGGATTCTCGGGGTGCCGCTGGCCCTGCCGCTCGGAGTCCTGGTGTTCCTGGGTTCGTTCATCCCGATCGTTGGTGCCGTGTTGACCGGTGCGATCGCGGTGTTGGTGGCGCTTGTGGATGGCGGATTCTGGACCTCGGTGATCATGCTGGCGATCGTGCTGGGTGTGCAACAGGTCGAAGGGAACGTGCTGCAGCCGTTCCTGATGGGACGCGCTTTGAAGTTGCACCCGGTGGCGGTGCTGCTCGCGGTGACCGCAGGTACCGTCCTGGGCGGGATCATCGGAGCACTGCTCGCCGTGCCGATCATCGCGGCCACCAATTCGGTGATGCTGTACCTGCACGGACATGACAACGCGCCCGCGGAGGACCAACGTGACCTGGAGCGGGCCACGCTGCAGATGCAGCGTGATTTCCGACAGCGAGGAAAGGTCCGCACTTCTTGATCACGCTCGAGACGATCCGGGCCGCCGCCCGGGAATTGGAGGGGGTGGCCCAGCGCACCCCGATGGAGTACTCGCGGGCGTTGAGCCAGGTGGCGGGTGTCCCGGTGCACCTGAAGTGCGAGAATCTGCAGCGCGGTGGTTCGTTCAAGATCCGTGGTGCGTACACGCGGATGTCCCGGCTCAGCCCGGCGGAGAAGGCCGCCGGCGTGATCGCCGCATCCGCCGGCAACCACGCCCAGGGCGTGGCGCTGGCGGCGAGGATGCTGGGGATCTCGGCCACCGTGTACATGCCGGTCGACGCCGCACTTCCCAAGGTGGCGGCCACCGCCGGGTACGGGGCCGAGATCCGCCGGGCCGGCTCCAGCGTCGATGAGGCTCTCGTCGAGGCACGAGCGGAGGCCGAGCGCACCGGGAAGGTGGTGGTCCATCCCTTCGACCATCCCGACATCGTCACGGGACAGGCCTCGATCGCCCTGGAAATCGCCGAGCAGACGCCGGAGGTGGCCACCGTGCTCGTGCCCACCGGGGGCGGGGGGCTGCTGGCCGGGGTCGGCGCCGGACTGCGCACGGTCCTGGGGCGGCCGGTGGAGGTGGTCGGTGTGCAGGCGGAGGGCGCGGCTGCCTACCCGGCGTCGTTGAGCGCCGGGAGCCCGATACCGCTGGAGGCGATGCACACGATGGCCGATGGGATCGCGGTGGCCACTCCCGGGCAGGTGCCCCTGGAGATCGTGCAGGAATCGGTGGCCCGGGTGGAGACCGTGACCGAGGAGGAGATCTCCCGGGCCCTGCTGATGCTGACCGAACGGGCCAAGTTGGTGGTGGAGCCCTCCGGGGCCGCCGGTATCGCCGCGTTGATGCACCGTCCCGGGGCTTATGCCGGACCGGTGGTGGCGATCCTGTCCGGGGGCAACATCGACCCGCTGGTGCTGATGCGGGTGCTGCGACACGGCATGGTGGCGGCCGGCCGGTACCTGCAGGTACAGGTCCGGGTGAAGGACACCCCCGGCAACCTCGCCCGGTTGCTGGCCCACCTGGCCGACCTGGACGCCAACGTCCTTAACGTCGGGCACGTGCGCACCGCGGCCGACCTGGCCGTCGACGAGGTGGACATCGCGGTCGAGTGCGAGACCAACGGTGCCGAGCACTGCGACTCAGTCCTGCGGGCACTGGCCGGAGAGGACCACTACCGGGTGCTGTGGGGTTCGATGGAGGCTCCCACCGCGTGAGCGGATGGGTCAGCGGTGACCACCCGGAGAACTGGGGTGCCCGCCGAGCAGGTGCGGTGACCTGCCGGCGGGCACGGCGTCGTCGTCAGCCCTTGTAGGGCTTGGCGGCGGAGATCTTGACCTCGATGGTCGCTCCGTTGGGTGCCTGGTACTCCACCGAGTCACCGACCTGCTTGCCCGAGATCGCCGAGCCCAGCGGTGAGCCCGCCGAGTAGACATCCAGGTCGGTGTCGACGGCACCTTCGCGCGAACCGAGCAGGAACGTCATCTCGTCCCCACCCACGTCGGCGGTGACCACCATGCCCGGTTCCACCACGCCGTCGTCAGCTGGTGTCTCCCCGACGTGGGCGTTGCGCAGCAACTCCTCCAACTGGCGGATCCGCGCCTCCTGCTTGGCCTGCTCCTCCCGAGCAGCGTGGTAACCGCCGTTCTCCTTGAGGTCACCCTCATCGCGGGCGGCGTCGATCCGGTCGGCGATTTCGGCGCGTCCCTTACTCACCAGGTGGTCGTACTCGGCCTTGAGCCGGTCATAACTGTCCCGTGTGAGCCACGTGGTTTCGGACACGTTCCCTCCTCGGCATGAAATGGAGCATGAATGAATAGGGCCCGGTGCTGAACGCAGGGAACCTCTGGTCGTCCATGAGGTTCTGACTCACCCGGAGGCTCGATGCGGTCCGCTCCGGGCGGTGCAAGTGCCCCATTCTAGCAAGATCTGCGCGAATTCTCGCGAAGCAACGGTGCCGGAGGGGTCAATTCACCAATTCACATGAGCGCACGATGCCGGTTACCGGGGCCGCGCTGGTGGCCACGGGTACCCTGACCTGGTTCACCCGGTCCTGGAACGGGCCCAGGCGAGTATCGAGCAGGCCGACCTGGCCGAAGTTGGCGTCGAGGGCCTCGATCGTGCAGTCGGCCTGCTCACCCGGGGGCATGGTGATCTCGAACAGCACCTCTACCGAGGCCTGGTCGGGGGCCACGAAGAAGGAGATCTCCTGGGTGCTCACCGACGGGGCCAGTCGGTCGGTGGCCACCCACAGGCCGAAAGCGCCCGCCAGCACCGCGACGGTCACGGCTAGGATCCACATGGTCCGCCGGCCGCGCCGAGCATCGCGCACCGGGCCGTACCGTTCGGCCAGCCTGCGGTCGGCCGGGGCCTGCGGCGCCGATGCACCCTGCACTGCTGTCATCCTTACACTGGTCGGTAGCACAGACCGGTATGCCTGTGCGCGACAGTCTCGCACTTCTCTCACCCCACACCTAGCCAGGAGGTTGGTCCGTGGTCAGCCAGGACCTGCGGCTGATGGCCGTACATGCTCATCCCGACGATGAGTCGAGTAAGGGGGCTGCCACCATGGCCCGCTACGCATCCGAAGGGGTGCAGGTGCTCGTGGTGACCTGCACCGGCGGGGAGCGTGGTTCCATCCTCAACCCCCGCCTGGAGAACGATGAGACCGTGCTCGCCGACCTCCCGGGCACGCGCCGCCGGGAGATGGCCGCCGCAGCGCAGGTCCTCGGCGTGGATCAGCACTGGCTCGGTTTCGTCGACTCGGGCCTGCCCGAGGGTGATCCGCTGCCGGACCTGCCGGAGGGCTCCTTCGCGCTCACCCCGGTGGAGGTGGCGACCGAGGCGCTGGTCGAGGTGGTGCGCCGGTTCCGCCCGCACGTGATGACCACCTACAACGAGAATGGTGGCTACCCCCATCCCGACCATGTGATGACCCACAAGATCTCGATGGCGGCTTATGAGGCGGCCGGCGATGGCGAGCAGTTCCCCGACGCCGGGGAGCCGTGGGAGGTCTCGAAGATCTACTACGACGTGGGCTTCCACAAGGAGCGGATCCTCACCGTGCACGAGGAACTGATCGAGCGGGGGATGGAATCGCCGTTCGGGGACTGGCTGAAGCGCTGGGAGGACCGGCCGAGCCGGGAGGTCACCACGCAGGTGCCCTGCGCGGACTTCTTCGGCCACCGAGACCGGGCGCTGTTGGCCCACGCCACCCAGATCGACCCCGACGGGTTCTTCTTCGCCGTCCCCCGCGACGTGGAGCGAGAGGCGTGGCCGACCGAGGAGTTCGAACTCGCCCACTCCCGGGTGCCCACAGACATTCCCGAGGACGACCTGTTCGCCGGGGTGCGGGCGTGAACGTGCGCTCGAGGGCCGCCGTGCTGATCCACGACGATACCGGCGGCGTGCACCCGGTGGCCGATCAGCTGGCCCGGGGATCCGATCCGAATCTGGTGGCCCCGGGGATGGCGGCGTTCCTGGCCTTCCTCGCGCTGGCGCTCGCGGTGATCGCGCTGGGATGGTCCCTGACGCGTCAGGTGCGCCGCTCGGAGTACCGCAACGCACAACGCCGCGCCGCGGCCGCGCAACAGCGCCCCGGGCCCGCCGGAGCCGGTGCAGCGAGCGTCGGTGACGTCGGCGCCGACAGCCCTGATCCTGGGGACCGGCGGCCCGGAGGTGACGACGACGCATCACCAGGGGCGCCGGCGACGTCCCCCCCGGCCGACACCCCCGCCGACGGGGGATCGGAGGCGAGACCGTGACCAGCCCACTCGACGTCGCGGTGGTGCAACTGCAGGCGGATGAGGATGTGCACGAGAATGCCCGCGCCGCCGCCGAGGCGATCCGGGATGCCGGCCGCGCGCAGTTGGTGGTCCTGCCCGAGTACACCAGCGGCTGGGCCAAGCACCTGCGCCCGGAGCTGGCCCAGCCCGCTCGGGGGCCATTCACCGAGGCCGTCCGGCGGGCGGCCAGGGAGTCCGGACGCACCGTGGTGCTGGGCACGATGGAGCCCGACGACGGCGAGTCGGCCCGCTGCGCAAACGTCGCGCTGGCCATCGGACCGGACGGGCAGGACCTGGGGCGCTACCGCAAGGTGCACCTGTTCGATGCTTACGGAATCCGGGAGTCCGACACCTTGACCCCGGGGCCGGCCGGCGCCGAGCACGCGCTGGTGCTCGACGTCGGTGCACTGCGCGTGGGTGTGGCCACCTGTTATGACATCCGGTTCCCCGAGACCTTCCGGGTGTTGGCCGACGCCGGTGCGAACGTGTTCGCCATCGGAGCCGCGTGGGCGGCCGGGGAGGGCAAGGCCGAACTACTCCTGACCCTGGCGCGTGCTCGGGCGATCGAGAACGGCAGTTACGTGCTGATCTCCTCCCAGCCCGGGCCCGGCCGGTCCGGGCACAGTGCCATCGTCGATCCGCGCGGGGTGGTGCTCTCCCAGGCAGGGAGCGATGAGGCACGCACCCTGCGCGCCGCACTCGACCCGGAGGTGGTGCGCGCCACCCGGGCTCAGGTGCCGAGCCTTGGCCATCGCCGGTACCGCGTGGTGCCGGTCGACGGCGCCGGTGGCCGGGTCGGCTAGCCGCCTCAGCGGACCGTCGGTGCGCCGTCAGCAGGCCTTCTGCGGCGTCAGCGGGCCAGCAGCACCGCCGCCCCGACGGCCACGGCGTGACAGGTGTAGCCGACCACGGTGCCCACGTGGAAGATCTCGTGATAGCCGAAGTAGCGCGGGCTGGGATTGGGCCGCTTGAACCCGTAGGCCAGTGCGCCCAGGGTGTACCCGAGGCCACCGGCGATGATCAACCACACCACGGCCGCGTTGGAGGCGGACCAGAACGCGGGCATGAACCACACCGCCACCCAGCCCAGCGCCACGTAGACCGGCACGTAGAACCAGCGCGGCGCGTTCAGCCAGAACACCCGGGCACCGATCCCGGCGAGGGCACCTCCCCAGACCACCGCGAGCAGGACGGTGGCGGTGCGGACCGGGAGCAGCATCACGGCCAGCGGGGTGTAGGTGCCGGCGATGACCAGGAAGATGTTGGAGTGGTCCAGCCGGCGGAGGGTGGCGAACCGGCGCGGGGACCAGGTGCCCCGGTGGTAGATCGCGCTGGTGGTGAACAGCACCACGGTGGTCACCGCGAACACTGCCACCGCCGCGCGCGCACCCGGCGTCGGGGCCAGGACCAGCAGCACGATTCCGATCACCGCAGCCAGCGGTGCCATCACGGTATGGATCCACCCACGCAGCAGCGGCTTGGCGAGGGCCTGGGCAACGGTGTCGCCGGTGGAGGGGGCGGTCATGTGGCACGTCCGGGGAGTCTGGGGGCGGTGGTCCAGGCCGAGGGGCGCAGCCCCACTCGCCTTACCTACGCCATCGTAGGTTACGCGAACGTAGCCTTCAACGGAGATGCGAGCGAGTAGCGTATAGCCAGCGTGTGGTGCGCCCCGTGCCAGGTGGCCGCCTCCGCACGCACCCGCATCGCGTCCCGCCCGTACCGGTAACCGAGAGGAGAACCGCATCCGCATGCGACCTCCGGCCCTGCTGTACGGACTGTATGAGCGCAAACTCTCCCGGGATCTGCAGTCGGCCCAGGTGCCCAAGCACGTGGGGGTGATGCTGGACGGCAACCGTCGTTGGGCGCGGGCGGTCGGCCTGGACGCAGCCCACGGACATCGCGCCGGGGCTCAACGCATCCATGACCTGCTCACCTGGTGCGCCGAGGCCGGCGTGTCCGTGGTCACCATGTGGATGCTGTCCACCGACAACCTGCGCCGGGAGGCCCAGGAGGTCTCGGACCTGTTGGAGATCATCGCCACCGCCGTGCAGGAGCTGGCCGACACCGGGCGCTGGCGGCTGCGCATGGTCGGGGAGCTCACCCTGCTGCCGCAGGAGATCGCGGCCCGGCTGGCCGCGAACGAGGCCGCCACGGCCGACGTGGACGGTATGCAGGTCAACATCGCCGTCGGGTACGGGGGGCGCCACGAGATCGCCAACGCGGTGCGCTCCCTGCTCAAGGAACACGTGGCCGCCGGGCACAGCCTGGAGGAGATCGTCGAGGAACTGACCGAGGCCCACATCGGTGAGCACCTGTACACCAAGGGTCAGCCGGATCCGGATCTGGTGATCCGTACCTCGGGGGAACAGCGCCTGGGCGGCTTCCTGCTCTGGCAGAGCGCGCACAGTGAGTTCTACTTCTGCGAGGCGTTCTGGCCGGACTTCCGCAGGGTGGACTTTCTGCGGGCGCTGCGGGCCTACTCCCGCCGGGAGCGCCGGCTGGGTCGCTGACCTGGTGAACACCGGATGACGTTTCGGCCCCCGGCGTGCCGTAACGCGGATCGGTGTCCACCAAGTCGTAGCGTGGGAGCACTGGATGGCAACCTCGCCATCCATCGGAAGGCCAGCCCATGGAGTTCACGCTCGGATGGGGAAGGGGCCTTCGGCCCCATCGGCCGACCGCCCTCCACCCGCGACCGCCACACCTGACGGTGTGCCGCGGCAGGTCCAGCTAGAGGAGCTACCTGTGAGCCGTGAATCCCTCGAGTTCGACGTCCAGATCGGATCCATGTCCGAGGCGGGGGGAGGCGCGGCAGAGCTGCCCGTGGCCGACCCTGCCCCCGACCTGGCCGACGGCGAGGTCGTCACCTATGTGCTGGACACCTCGGTGCTGCTGTCCGATCCGTGGGCGATCCTGCGGTTCGCCGAGCACGAGGTGGTGCTACCGGTAGTGGTGATCACCGAGTTGGAGGGCAAACGCCACCACCCCGAGCTCGGCTACTTCGCGCGCAGCGCGCTGCGGATGCTCGACGATCTGCGTCTCGAACACGGCCGGCTCGATTCCCCGGTTCCGGTGGGCGACCAGGGTGGAACGGTACGGGTAGAACTCAACCACTCCGATCCGGCGGTGCTGCCCTCGGGTCTGCGGTTGGGTGACAACGACACTCGTATCCTGTCCGTGGCCGCCAACCTCGACGCCGAGGGGCGCCACGTCACGATCGTCTCCAAGGACCTGCCGATGCGGGTCAAGGCCTCATCGGTGGGGCTGCGGGCAGAGGAGTACCGGGCCCAGCTCGCCCTGGACTCGGGGTGGCGCGGGATCTCCGAAGCGGGACTCAGCGAGGAGGAGATGGGGGAGTTGTGGGCCAGTGAGCGCCTGGTCATCGCCGACCTGGTGGCCGGGGAGACCGTGCGTGACCTGCCGTGCAACACCGGGCTGGTCCTGCACTCCCCGCGCGGTTCGGCGCTGGGCCGGGTCACGGCGGACAAACAGATCACACTGGTGCGCGGAGACCGGGATATCTTCGGGATGCACGGGCGCAGCGCCGAACAGCGCATCGCCATCGACCTCCTGCTCGACTCCGAGGTAGGCATCGTCTCCCTGGGTGGGCGGGCCGGCACCGGCAAGTCCGCCCTGGCACTGTGCGCGGGCCTGGAGGCGGTGCTGGAGCGCCAGGAGCACCGCAAGGTGGTGGTGTTCCGGCCGTTGTACGCCGTCGGCGGCCAGGAGCTGGGCTACCTGCCCGGTAGCGAGGCGGAGAAGATGAACCCCTGGGCCCAGGCGGTGTTCGACACCCTGGGGGCGGTGGTCTCGACCGAGGTGGTCGAAGAGGTGATGGACCGCGGCATGCTCGAGGTACTGCCCCTGACCCACATCCGTGGCCGGTCCCTGCACGATGCGTTCGTGATCGTCGACGAGGCGCAGTCACTGGAGCGCAACGTGCTCCTGACCGTGCTCTCCCGGATCGGGCAGAGCTCTCGGGTGGTGCTCACCCACGATGTGGCCCAGCGCGACAACCTGCGCGTGGGACGCCACGACGGCATCGCCTCGGTGATCGAGTCACTCAAGGGCCACCCGCTGTTCGGACACGTGACGTTGACCCGTTCCGAACGCTCTGCGGTGGCGGCGCTGGTCACCGAGTTGCTCGAGGGGCCGGGGATGTGAACTGACGGATGCGGAAAGTGAATTCCGCGTCCGCCCTTCGGGCGTGATCCTGGCCACTATCGCGAGCGAGTATCTCATATGCGAGATATCGTGCCCGAATGACCACGATTGAGCAGACCCAGACCACGGTGCCCGAGATCGGTGCCCTGATCCGCGGGGCCCGGCAGAACAAGGGCCTCACCCAGACCCAGTTGGCCGAGTTGCTCGGTACCAGCCAGAGCGCGGTGGCCCGGATCGAGAACGGCGGGCAGAACCTGACCGTGGAGCTGCTGGGCCGGATCAACCAGGCCCTGGAGGCGGATCTGCTCCACCTCGGCCGGCCCCGCGCCTCCCACCTGCGGGTGACGGGAGAGCAGAAGCTCTCCGGGACCATCACGGTGAAGTCCTCCAAGAACGGCGCAGTAGCCCTCCTGTGCGCCGCACTGCTCAACCGTGGCCGGACCACCCTGCGCGGAGTCGCCCGGATCGTGGAGGTGGACCGGATCGTGGCGGTGCTGCGCTCCATCGGGGTGCAGGCCACCTGGTCCGCCGACGGAAAGGACCTCGAACTCGTTCCGCCGGCCGAGTTGGATCTGGCGAACATCGACACCGAGGCAGCCCGTCGAACCCGCAGCATCATCATGTTCCTGGGGCCGTTGCTGAACAGGGAAGCGGCGTTCGAGTTGCCCTACGCCGGGGGCTGCAACCTGGGTACGCGCACGGTGGAGCCACACATGATCGCCCTGCGGCCCTTCGGCCTGGACGTGCTGGCCACCTCCGGCGCCTACCAGGCCACGGTGAATCCGGAGCGGCCGACCGACATCAAGGTGGTGCTGACCGAGCGCGGTGACACGGTCACCGAGAACGCCATCATGGCTGCCGCCCGGCACCCGGGAGTGACCACGATCCGCAACGCCAGCCCGAACTACATGGTCCAGGACCTGTGCTTCTACCTCGAGCTGCTCGGGGTGCGGATCGACGGGATCGGTACCACCACCCTACGGGTGCACGGCCTGGCCGACATCGACGCCGACGTCGACTACGCCCCGGGTGAGGACCCGGTGGAGGCGATGAGCCTGCTCACCGCAGGCATCGTGACGAACTCGGAGATCACCGTGGCGCGGGTGCCGATCGAGTTCATGGAGATCGAACTGGCCACACTCTCGGAGATGGGTCTGCGCTACACGCTCTCGGAGGAGTACCCGGCCGCGAACGGGCGCACCCGGCTGGTGGACGTGACGGTGCAGCCGAGCGAGTTGAAGGCCCCGATCGACAAGATCCACCCGATGCCCTTCCCCGGCCTGAACATCGACAACCTGCCCTTCTTCGCGGTGATCGCCGCGACCGCCTCGGGCACCACGATGATCCACGACTGGGTCTACGACAACCGCGCCCTGCACTTGACGGACCTGACCAGGCTCGGTGCTGACGTGCGGCTGCTGGACCCGCACCGGTTGGACATCACCGGTCCTACCCGGTTCTCCGGCGCGGAGGTGACCTGTCCGCCGGCCCTGCGTCCGGCGGTGGTGATCCTGCTGGCGATGCTGGCGGCCAAGGGCACCTCGGTGCTGCGCGGTGTGGACATCATCGCCCGCGGCTACGAGCAGTTGCAGGAGCGGCTGATTGAACTCGGCGCCCAGATCGAGACGTTCCGCGACTGAGTACCTGCGCCGAAGGCGCGGGCGTGTTCAGCGCAGCGGGTCGAACGGGGCGAGCAGCTCGGGAACCTGCCCGGTGGTGATCGCCTCGGTGAGCAACCGCCCGGTCAACGGCCCCAGCGTGATACCCCACATCCCGTGCCCACCGGCGATGTGCACCCGGGGCGAGGCGGTCGGACCGATCTGCGGCAGACCATCAGGCGTGACCGGCCGGGAGCCGACCCACTCGTCCTCGCGCGCCTCGAAGTCCGCTCCGGTCAACAGCGGCCGCGTGGCGCCGACGATCGCCTTGATGCGGCGCGGGTCCAACGGGGCGTCGGGGCGCTGGAACTCCATCATTCCGGCCACCCGTAACCGTCCACCCAGCGGGGTGCAGGCCACGCGCTGGGCCGGGAAGTACACCGGCACCGTCGGCGCGGGGTCAACCGACACGGTGAAGGAATAGCCCCGTCCGGCTTGGACCACCTGGCGGACCCCGAAGCCACGGGACAGTTGCGGCAGCCACGCCCCGGTCGCCAGCACCACCACGTCGGCGTCCAGTCGTTCGACCTCGCCCCCGGTGCGCGCGGGGCTCTCACTGCGGGTCTGGCCACTACGGACGTTGTCCGCCACGGTGACCGAGGCCGGTGAACCCGGCCCACCGCCGTCGGCGGCTATCACCCGCCGTCCTTCGTGCACCGTGGTGCCCTGAGCGCGCACCGCCGCCGCCAGTGAGGTCAGGAAAGCGGGCGGGTCCATGAAGCGTGTCCCGTGCAGCCGGATCGCCTCGACCACCTGCTCGGACAGTGCCGGCACGATCTCCCGCGCCGCGTCGCCGTCGAGCAGGTCGGCGCCCACGTCCTGACCGGCCGCACGGATCTGGTCGAACTCTTCCATCAGCAGTTTGTGCTGGCCGGGACGGGCGAAGCAGGCCAGGAACGCCTCGGGCTCCACGGTGGGTTCACTCACCCCGTTCTCGGTCAACTCGTCGAACGCCGCCAGTGACTCCCGGTTCAGCGGGATGTAGTGGCCCATCGCCCTGGTCCAGGCCCCGGCGGTGGAGCGGCGTAGGAAGCCGGCCAGGAACCGGATCAGCACCGGGTCGATCCGGGGCGGGACGTAGACCGGGGAGTTGGGGGAGATGAACGCCTTGAGTCCCGAACGCAGGATCGCGGGCTCGGGTAACGGGGTGGTGATCGGAGGAGTCAGCCAGCCGGCGTTGCCCCAGGACGCCCCGGCGGCTACGTGATCCTGCTCCACCACGGTCACGTCCAGGCCGGCGCGGCGCAGGTGCCACGCGGTGGCAAGTCCGACCATCCCGGCGCCAACGACGATCGCTGACTTCGGCGTGGGGATACTGCGTTGGCGGACCGCGGCGATGCGGCGGTTTCGGAGGGAACCCATTGGTCCTTGGTACCAGCCGCGCAGCGGCGATGCCAGCGGTTTGACGCGCAGGTCCTGCGAAGCCGGTGCGCCGCCGTCCCCGGAACCGGGGCGGGGCGTCCGGTCGGGCACAACCCGGGCCCGGGCCGGGAAGAGTCCCCGTGCCCGGGCCGGGCCGTCTCCTAGCCCTTGACCGCCCCCGCGGTCATGCCGCGCACGAAGTAGCGCTGCAGGGCGAAGAAGACGATCACGGGGACCAGCATCGAGATGAACGCCCCGGAGGAGAGCAGGTCCCACCGCTGGCCGTACTGGCCGATGAGGCCCTGCAACGCCACGGTGACCACCTCGTTGCGTCCCGAACCGATGAACAGCACCGCGATCAGCAGGTCGTTCCACACCCAGAGGAACTGGAAGATCGCGAAGGCGGCCAGCGCCGGCACGCTCATCGGCAGGATCAGGCGCCAGAACGTCTGATAGTGGCTGGCGCCGTCGATCTTGGCCGACTCGATCACGGCCTTGGGCAACGTGGACATGTAGTTGCGCAGGATGAACACCGCCAGCGGCATCCCGAACCCGGTGTGGGCCAGCCACACCGTGATGAACTCCCCGACCAGGCCGAACTGGTTGAACAGCTGCAGCAGTGGCATCAGCGCCACCTGGTTGGGCACCACGAGCAGGCCCACCACGAGGACGAACAGCCAATCCCGGCCCCGGAACTGCAGGAACGTGAAGGCGTAGGCCGCCATCGCCGCGATCAGGATGGGGATGATGGTGGCCGGGATGGTCACCACCAGGGAGTTGATGAAGGCGTTGCCCATGCCCGCATCCAGGACCTCCCGATAGGAGTTCAGCGTCCAGTCGTTGTCCCAGAACCGCAGGATCGCTCCCCACCAGGAGGTGCTGGTGGCATCCTCGCGGGTGCGGAAGGAGGTGACCAGCAGACCCAGAGTGGGGATGACGAAGCCGACGACGACGAGCGCCAGGGTGATGCGGACCGGCCAGTTGGCTCTGGACTCACCCGGCTCGGGACGCGACCTGGGGCGGGACCTGCCCGTCGGGGCGGCTTCTGCTACCGGAGGAACGGTCGAGGTACTCATCCCATGGCCTCCTGCTTCCGGAACTGCCGGACCTGGTAGATCATCACCGGGATCACCGCGATCATCAGCAGCACCACGATGGCCGCGGATTTGCCGTAATCACCCACATTGAACAGTTCGGCGAAGAATCGTCGTGCCACGACGTCGGTATTGTGCTGGCCCCCGGTCATCACGTAGACGATGTCGAAGATCTTCATGACCGCGATCAGAATCGTGACGAATACGGTGATCACCGTGCCCCAGATCTGCGGGATCACCACTTGGAAGAAAGCCTGTACTTCCGTCGCGCCGTCAATGCGTGCCGCTTCGATCGTTTCCTCCGGAACCGCTTTGATCGCCGAGGACAACAGCACCATCGCGAACCCGGTCTGCAACCAGATCAGGATGATCATGAGCAGGAAACTGTTCAGCCGGTAGTCCCGCATCTGCAGCCAGACCTGTGGTTGCCCGCCGATGCCGGTCCACAGGGCGTTCAGCAACCCGATCTGTTCGGTTCCACCGGGACGGAACTCATAGATGAACCGCCAGATCGTACTGGCCCCGACCATGGAGATCGCCATCGGTAGGAAGATCAGTGACTTGGTGACCTTCTCCCCGCGCGGGGCGAGCCGGTCGGTGAGCACCGCCACCAGCAACCCGATCACCACCGCCACGGTGGGCACCACCAGGATCCACAGCAGGGTGTTGATCATGGTCTGCTGGAACGCGGACTCGGTGAGCAGATCCACGTAGTTCTGCACCCCGACCCACTCGGTGGAGCGGGCGTTGGCGAAACTGAGGATGATCGTGCGCACGCCCGGGTAGAGCAGGAATAGTCCGATGAAGGCGATCGCCGGGCCGGCGAACACCCACGGCTTGAGCCTGCTGGACCAGCGTTCGGGAAGCCTCTCGACCAACCAGTTGAACACGAAGAACAGGATGAGCACCGCTCCGACGCCACCGGCGATGGCAAGGACGGCGTTGATGACTTTGATCATGGTGCGCCCTTTCCCAGGCGAGCACGGCGGCCGGGCGAGGCTTCACCGCCCGCCCGGCCGCCGTGGAGAATCACGGCCAGCTGTTCTCGATCTCGCTGAGAGCCTCCTCCAGTTCCACGCTCCCGGAGAGCCAGTCGACCATCGAGGTCCAGAACGTCCCGGTGCCCACCTGGGCGGGCATCAGGTCCGAACCGTCGAAGCGGAACACATCCGAGTCGGCGGCCAGTTCGGCCTGCTCGCGGAGCAGGTCGTTGGGGTAGAAGGAGGTGTCGAAGGAGACGTTCGGGGACAACCACCCACCGGATGCGGCGGAGTTCTCACCGAATGACGGTGCGGCGATCGCCTCCAGGGCTGCTGCGGCGTCGGGGTTGTCGCTCAGCAGCGCCATGTAGTCACCGCCGCCCAGCACGGGCTGTCCATCGAAGCCGCCCTCATAGGGAGGCAGCAGGAACACGCCGACCTCCTCATCGAGGTTCTCCAGGATCTCCGGAGGCCAGAAACTGGTGATGAAGTTGCCCTGGCGGTGCATCATGCAGCCCGGCTCGTCGGCGATCAGCGGGTTTGCGGCGTCACCGAAGTTCGTGGCGGTCAGGCCCTGCTGGCCACCGACCACGAAGCCCTCGGTCAGGGCGATCTCACCGAATGCCTCACCGGCTTCCACGACGACGGGGTCATCGAAGGGGATCTCATTGTTCACCCACTGGTCGTAGACATCCGGTCCACCCACCCGGAGCACGTACTCCTCCAGCCAGTCCGTTGCCGGCCAACCGGTGTCGGGTCCGGACTCGATGCCGATGCACCAGGGCGTCACACCGTCATCGACCATCTGCTGGCTCAGTTCCACCAGTTCCTGGTGCGATTCGGGGATGGTGTAGCCGGCGTCGTCGAACTCGGGGATCGGGTAGAAGACCAGTGACTTGACATTGATGGAGTAGGGGATGCCGTAGGTGGTGCCGTCCTCCGCGGTGCCGGTGTCCACCAGACCGTCGATCATGTCCCCGGACGCTGCGTCGAGGTCGAGAGCCTCGGAGAGTGGGATCAGGTGACCGTCGCCGGCCAGGTCCATCATCAGACCGGGCTGGGGGAAGATCGCGATGTCGGGTACGTTCCCGCCCTCGACGCGGGTGCGGATGATGGTGTCGAAGTCGGCCAGGGAGTTGAACTCCAGGTCGAGGTCGTGCTCCTCGGCCACCATCTCCAGGTCGGCTTCGAAAGCCTGTTGTTGTTCCCCGGAGAAGGCACCGACGATCTCTACCGGTCCACCGCTGGCACCGTTGCCGTTATCACCATTGCCTGTGTCGCCGGCGCCCCCGCCCCCGTTACCGCCGTTGCCCCCATCGGGGTCGTCGCTCAAGCACCCGGCTGCGAGTAGGCCCGTGGCGGCCACGACCGCCGCCAGGCGGACTGCTGCGCTTCGTTTCATTCCGGCTCCCTTGCTAGTGTCGATGCGCATGCTGGCTGATTGCACCCCCATGCGCACCCCTAGGCATACTCCTGTCCGGGCACCGGCGGGGTAAAACGGGCATAACCGTTTGACAACAAATATGGAAAGGGCATTCCCGACAGTTGCTGAGATATTCGGGATTGGGCCTAGTCGACCAAGCGGGCCCGGCCATCGGCCAGGTCGTATTCCACGCCGATGACGGCGCAGCGGCCCTCGGCGATGGCGTTCTCCAGACTCAGGGAGTAGGTGCGCAGCATCTGCACCGTGGCGCGGACATGCTGGCGGCGCAGGGCGTCGTCGTCGGGGATGTGGATCTGGCGCTGCAGGGCGGCATCCACCGGTGCTGCCCCCTCGTGCCCCCCGGATGGGGCGCCGGGCTCGGTCTCGGCGTGCCCAGCCCCCATGTCGCCGGCGGCCGACGGTGGCGTATCGGGGCGGGAGTGCCGATCCTGCTGGCCGGGCATGACCAGGCTGGGAATCACCCGGTCCACCACCGCGCGCACGAAGCCGCCGGGCATCTTCCCCGTGGTGAGGGCGTCGATCGCTGCCTGCAGGGCTCCGCAGTGGTCGTGACCCAGGACCACCACCAGCGGCACTCCCAGGACGTCAACGCCGTACTCGATGGACCCGATCACGGTGGTGTCCACGACGTGCCCGGCGGTGCGCACCACGAACAGGTCACCGAGGCCGCGGTCGAAGATCAGTTCGGCGCCGACCCGGGAGTCGGAGCAGCCGAAGATCACCGCGAACGGGTGTTGGCGGACCGAGACCTCACGACGGTGGTCCACGCCCTGGCTGGGGTGCGTCATCGTGCCTGCGACGAATCGATCGTTTCCCTCGCGCAGGGCCTGCCAGGCTGCTTCGGGGCTCACGGGTGCCTTGGGACTCATGCATCCTCCGCTCGTGGTGCTGGTGTGGATGTGCCGTGGCGGGCGAGCGACTGCTCCAACTCGTCGCGGCTGGGCGGGTTGGCTCCGGCACGGCTGACGGTGAGCGCGGCGGCTGCCGCGGCATGCGTCATCGCGGCCCGCAACCCGGTGGTACCGATGCGGTGCAGAGCGCGCCGACGGGACGCGCCGAGCAGGTCCGCCCGCCAGAGGGCATCGAGCAGGGCGGCCATGTAGGAGTCCCCGGCGCCGACGGTGTCCACCACGGACACCAAGGGGCTGGGAACCCTTACCTCCCCGGCGGCGCACAGGCCCACCGACTCCGAACCCCCACGGGTCACCACCACCAGTGCGGGTCCCCTGTGCGCCCAGTTCCGGGCGGAGGCGATCGGATCCTGTTCGGGGTAGAGCCAGGTCAGGTCCTCATCGGAGACCTTGACCACATCGGCGCTAGCCACCAGGGCCTCGATACGCTCCCGGGCCGGCCCGACCTCGCCCATGATGGTGGGCCGGACGTTGGGGTCGTAACTGATCGTGGCATGGGTGGCCCCGCCGTTGAGGAGGCGTGCCACCTCGTCCGCCCCAGGGGGCAGCGTCGCGGCGATGGACCCGGCGTGCAGCACCCGCACGTGCTCATCCACCGTGATGGCAGGTACCCGCCACTCCAGATCGAAGGTGTACTGTGCCGCCCCGTCCGAGTCCAACCGGGCCAGCGCCGTGGAGGTGCGCTCGGCACCGTCGGAGCCCCAGGTCAGGTCCACCCCGGCGCCGGTCAGGTGGGCGCGCACCAGATCTCCGTGTGCGTCCGAGCCGAACCAGGTGGACAACCTCACCGGGCGTCCCAACCGGGAGAGGCCGATCGCGACGTTCGCCGGTGATCCACCGGGGTGCTCGGTCACGTGCCCACCGGCGTCCCGGACCACATCGACCAGTGCCTCACCGACCACCAGTGCGCCCGGGGCAGCGATCACTGATCGCCCTCATCAGCCACTGGGGCGGACGATTGATCCGCGTCGGTTCCGTTCGCGTCGGGTTCGGCGGCGTGGTCCGCGCTGGCGGCAGCCAGTCGCTCCTTGGCCGCATCCAGCCAACCCTGGCACCGGTCGGCCAACGCCTCGCCCCGCTCCCACAGCGCCAGGGAGTCCTCCAGGGAGGCCGAGCCGTTCTCCAGGCTGGCTACCACCTGGGTGAGTTCATCGCGGGCCTGCTCGTAGGACAGGGTGTTGACGTCGGGACGTTGGCTGGGATCGGTCACGGCACTATCCAATCAGGTCGGTGCGGGGTCAGTGTGAGTCCGCCGGCGCCAGCGAGGCGCCGGCGTTCTCGGTGGGTTCTGCGGTCACGGCCACTTGGCCGCTCGTCGTCTCCTCGATCGCCGTCACGTCCAGGTGCAGTGCCCCGCTGGCCACCCGGGCGTGCAGGTCCTGCCCGACCTCGACGGCCCCGGCATCGCGGACAACCTGGCCGCTGCTGGTCCGAAGGACTGCGTATCCG
The DNA here is from genome assembly GCF_049725055.1 of Pseudactinotalea sp. Z1739. Next base: position 92,944 of record NZ_JBMPQA010000008.1, read on the forward strand.
CGATTCAGGGTGGACTGGGGGGAGAGCGCGCGCAGGCTCGCCCGGGCGGTGTGCAGGTCTGCTTGGGCCTGGGCAAGCACATGCCGGATGGCCTGGCGGGCGTCGCGCCGCGCACGCTGCAGGCCCTCCATGCGGGGGGTGATGATCGAGGTGGGGTCAGCCAGCACCGGGCGGGCCCGGATATTGGTCAGGTGTGCGCTCTCGTTGTCCAGGCGTTGGGCCAGACAGCGCCGCATCTGCTCGCGAGCGTCGTCGATCCGGGAGAGTTCGGCAGCCACCTCCGGCACCACGCGCTTGGCCGCCGCAGTGGGGGTGGAGGCGCGGTAGTCGGCGATCAGGTCCAGCAACGGGGTGTCGGTCTCGTGCCCGATGGCCGAAACTACCGGCGTGGTGGCCGCCCCGACCGCGCGCACCAGGGACTCGTTGGAGAAGGGCAGCAGGTCCTCCACGGACCCGCCACCGCGGGCGATGATGATCACGTCGACGTCCTCGCGAGCGTCGAGTTCGGCAAGCGCTGCGCTGACCTCGGGTACGCAGTTGGGGCCCTGCACCGCGACCTCGCGGATCTCGAAGCGCACATGCTCCCACCGGGCGCGGGCGTTGACGAGCACGTCGTGCTTGGCCTTGGCATCGCGTCCGCAGATCAGTCCGATGCGCGCCGGCAGGAACGGCAGCGGGTGCTTGCGCTCGGCATCGAAGAGCCCCTCAGCGGCCAGAATCTTCTTCAGGTGCTCGATCCTGGCGAGCAGTTCTCCGACCCCGATGGCGCGGATGTCCTGGGCCCGCAGGCTGAGCGTGCCCTTCTTGATCCAGAAGTTCGGCTTGGCGTGCACCACCACGTGCGCACCTTCGGCCACCGGGGCGGCGACGGAGGCGAGCAAGCGCTTGAGCATGGTCACGTTCAGGGACATGTCCACATCGGTGTCCCGCAACGTCAGGTAGGCGGTGGCGGAGGAATTGTGCTTGTTCAGCTGGACGATCTGTCCCTCGACCCACACCGGCGCCATCCGATTGACGTACTCGGCGATCTTGGTCGACAGCACCCGCACCGGCCAGGGGTGTTCGGCGGTGGTGTCCAGTGCCTTGGGGGGCAGGGCGCCGGGGTCGGGGGAGGTACTCATGGTCCTAGCCTGCCCCATCCCGGTGACAGTCGAAGCAACGGCACCACCGATGGCAGCGGCGGCCGTCTGCATCTGAGGGGCGGACACAGGACGATCACTGCGATGCCACCTAGACTGGAGGCGTGTCTGTAACCAAACGTGTGCTGCTCGCCGCTCCACGTGGCTACTGTGCGGGCGTCGACCGGGCTGTCGAAGCGGTCGAGCGGGCACTGGAGCACCACGGCGCACCGATCTATGTGCGCAAAGAGATCGTGCACAACAAGTTCGTGGTGGAGACCCTGTCCGAACGCGGCGCGATTTTCGTCGACGAGACCGATGAGGTCCCCGAAGGCGCCCGGGTGGTCTTCTCCGCCCACGGGGTCTCGCCGGCGGTGCACGCCGAGGCTGCCACACGCAATCTGGCCACCATCGATGCCACCTGCCCGTTGGTGACGAAGGTGCACAAGGAAGCGGTGCGCTTCGCCCGTAAGGACATGGACATCCTGCTCATCGGCCACGAAGGCCACGAGGAGGTCGAGGGCACCGCGGGCGAGGCGCCGGAGCACGTCCAGTTGGTCGACGGCCCGGACGCGGTGGACTCGGTGACCGTGCGGGACCCGGAGAACGTCGTGTGGCTGTCCCAGACCACGCTCTCGGTGGATGAGGTGATGGAGACCGTGCGCCGGCTGCGTGAGCGGTTCCCCGCGCTCCAGGACCCGCCCAGTGATGACATCTGCTACGCCACCCAGAACCGGCAGGTGGCGGTGAAGAAGATCGCCCCGCAGGTCGACGTCATGATCGTGGTCGGCTCGGCCAACTCCTCCAACTCCGTGCGCCTGGTCGAGGTGTCCCTGGAGGCGGGGGCGGGCGCGGCCTACCGGGTGGACCGGGTCCGGGAGTTGCAGGACGAGTGGCTCGAGGGCGCCACCACGGTGGGAGTGACCTCTGGTGCCTCGGTCCCGGAGATTCTGGTGCGCGAGGTGATCGAGCGCCTCGATGCGCTCGGTTTCTCCGACCTCGAGGAGGTCCGGACCGCGACCGAAGACCTGATGTTCTCCCTACCCAAGGAGTTGCGGGCGGACCTGAAGAAGGCCGGGAAACTCCAGCGCGGCCACCGCCCGGAGTTGCAGGTCAACGCCTCCTGAGAGGCCACCCGCGGCGTTGCGTGCTCAGGCGATCGCGGTTTCGGTGTCGCCGCCGGCGTGTTGCTCCTGGGGGTTCTCGTGTACGACCTTCTTGGCGACTGCGTCAGCGGATTCGACAAGTTTCGTTGTCTCATCGGCCCCGTCCAGATGCCGCTGTTGCGCTTCCTCGTCAGCGGCGGAGGCATAGAGGTCCTCCTTGTGCGCCGCTACGGCGAGTACTTCCAGGGGCGGCGGTACCTCGAAGGAGTCCTCCAATCCCTGGAGACCGGAGAACCGCCGTACCTGGGGCACCAGCCGGGAGTCCAATGAGGCGTTCATCTTGTTGAAGGCGTCCACGGTGCTGTTCAGGCTGCGGCTGACCTTCTGCAGGTGCTCGCCGAAGGTGGCCAGCCGCTTGTGCAGTTCCCGGCCCACGGTGAAGACCTGCTGTGCCTCGGCCGCGAGCAACTCCTGGCGCCAGGTGTAACCCACGGTTCGTAGCAGTGCGACCAGCGTGGGCGGGGTGGCGATGACCACGTTCTTGCCGAAGGCGTGTTCCAGCAGGGTGGGATCCTGCTCCAGCGCCGCGTTCAGGAAGGCCTCGGCCGGAACGAACATCACGGTGAACTCCGGGCTGCCGCTGATGTGCTCCCAGTAGGCCTTGGAGTCCAGATCGTCGATGTGCTTGCGCAGGTGCCGGGCGTGGGCCTTGAGCCGTTCGGCGCGGACCGATTCCTCGCGGGCCTCCATCGCTTCGAGGTAGCCGTTGAACGAGACCTTGGAGTCCACCACGATCTGCTTGTCCCCGGGCAGTTTCACCACCAGGTCCGGGCGCAGCGCCCCGCCGTCGAGTTGGTCCTGCTCGGTGAAGTCGACATGTTCGACCATTCCGGCAGCCTCGACCACGCGCCGTAGTTGCAGCTCACCCCAACGCCCGCGAATCTGCGGAGCACGCAAGGCGGTCACCAACTGGCCGGTCTCGGTGCGCAAGGAGTCGGAGGACTCGCGCATTGCCTGGACCTGCTGGTCAAGTGCGGTGTGGGCGGCGAGCCGGGCCTTCTCCGCGGACGTCATCTCGGCCTTCACCTCGCCCAGGGTCCGCTGCAACGGCTCCACCAGCGACTTGATGGCCTCCTCGCGCTTGGCCAGTTCGGAGACGCTGGACTCTTCGGCACGCTTGAGCCGCTCCGCAGCCTGCTGCAGGAACGACTCAGAGTTCGCCGCCAGTGCCTTGCGCGAGAGTGCTTCGAACTCGTCGGCCAAACGTTTGGTGTCCGCGCGCATCTCCTCCACTCGCTGCGCCGCAGCCTCACGCTCGGCGCGCAGTTGCTCGGCGAGTTCCCGCTCCCGGTCAGCGAGACGCTGGGCCAGCTCCTGCTCTCGCGCAACCAGCCGTTGCGCGGCTGTGTTTCGCTCCTCCTCCAGGCGAGCAGCGGCGTCGGACCGCTCGGTCTGCAGTCGTTCGACTGCGCTGTCGCGCTCAGCCCGGACCTGCTGATCGTGCATCTGCCGCACCGCGGCCAGCTCACGTTCTGCGGCCACCGCGCGGGCATTGAGTTGCCCGCTCTGGGCGGCGGCTCGCTGACGCGCCACCAAGAACCCGCCGGCAATGCCTAACAGCAGCGCCCCGACGATCAACAGCACGTGTGTGAACTCCATGCCCCCAGGCAACCACGAGCCACTGACATCGGGGCACCGACCGGCCGCAGACCCCTCACTTCGCCGTGGATCCGCTCCTACGGCAGGTACGCGCCGTCGTCGTTCATCGTCTGCATCACACCGGGTCCGCCGGTGCTGGTGCCGGCAAGTAGAATCACCCCACGTGGCCCTCACTATCGGAATCGCCGGCCTGCCCAACGTTGGCAAGTCCACCCTGTTCAACGCGCTGACCCGCGCGACCGTCCTGGCTGCGAACTACCCGTTCGCCACCATCGAGCCGAACATCGGCGTAGTGCCGCTGCCGGATGAGCGTCTTGGCGTCCTGGCAGAGATCTTCGGGTCCGAGCGGATCCTGCCTGCCACGGTCTCCTTCGTGGACATCGCCGGCATCGTCAAGGGCGCCAGCGAAGGGGAGGGGCTGGGGAACAAGTTCCTGGCCAATATCCGTGAAGCCGAGGCGATCTGTCAGGTCACCCGCGCCTTTGCCGATCCCGACGTGGTGCACGTGGACGGCAAGGTCTCCCCGGCTGATGACATCGAGACCATCAACACCGAACTGATCCTCGCCGACATCCAGACTCTGGAGAAGGCGATGCCGCGGCTGGAGAAGGAGGTGCGCGGTAAGCGGATCGAGGCTGAGGTGCTGGATGCCGCCCGGGGTGCGCTGGCGCTGCTGGAGACCGGGGTGACCATCTCCGCCGGTGGGGCGGCCGCCGGACTGGACCCGCAGGTGATCGCCCAGTTCGGGCTGATGACCGCCAAGCCGTTCATTTACGTGTTCAACACCGACGACGACGGGCTGGCCGATACGGAGATGCAGGAGCGGCTGCGCGAGATGGTCGCCCCGGCGTCGGCGATCTTCCTGGACGCGAAGTTCGAGGCCGAGTTGGTGGAGTTGGAACCTGAGGAGGCCGCAGAGATGCTGGGGGAGTCCGGTCAGGACGAGGCTGGGCTGGACCAGTTGGCCCGAGTGGGCTTCGATACCTTGGGTCTGCAGACCTACTTGACCGCCGGGCCGAAGGAGGCCCGGGCCTGGACCATCGGCAAGGGGTGGACTGCCCCGCAAGCGGCTGGGGTGATCCACACCGACTTCCAGAAGGGGTTCATCAAAGCCGAGGTGGTCTCCTTCGAGGACTTGGTCGCGGCGGGCTCGATGGCGGAAGCCAAGGCCCGCGGTCAGGTACGCATCGAGGGCAAGGACTACGTGATGGCCGACGGCGATGTGGTGGAGTTCCGGTTCAGCGTCTAAAAACGCCTCGCCGCCGGATCGATGGCTGTGCCCGCCGGTTGTAGCGCTCCCGGTACCGGACCCTGGTTCCTTTCGCTGGGCTATTAGGGCGGTGAACGAGGGTTCGAACTAGATCCGTCCACTCCCGATACAGGAGCCTTGAGCCATGAGTTTCTCTGTTTATCTTTCCGGCGAGATCCACACCGATTGGCGTGACGAGATCCAGCGCGGGGCGCAGGCCGCTGGGTTGGACATCACGTTCACCGCACCGGTGACCGACCACCCTGCGAGTGACGCCGCCGGAGACCATCTGGGCGAGACCGAAAGCCAGTTCTGGCGTGATCACCAGTCCGCCAAGGTCAATGCCATTCGCACGCGCACCCTGATTGAGCAGAGCGACCTGGTGGTGGTGCGCTTCGGGGACAAGTACAAGCAGTGGAACGCCGCTTTCGACGCCGGCTACTGCGCCGCCCTGGGCAAGCCCTACGTGACCCTTCACGACGCAGATATCGTCCATCCGCTCAAGGAGGTCGACGCCGAGGCGCGGGCGTGGTGCACGAACACCGACCAGGTGGTGGAGACCCTGCGGTACGTGCTCAAGGCGTGAGGCTGTAGACCCGGGTATCACGCACGCAAATTCGCCGGCGACTGCGTTCCCCGGCAGAAGTGGCAAGTGCCTGTCGCCTGCCGTCCTTGTCAGCCGTTCGCGCGGACAGGAGAGTTCCAACACCTGCGTCGCACGCGTGCTACGCTGGTGGGATGAGCATGGTCGAGCCCCAGGTCGAGAGTCTGTCGCAGCGTCAGTTGCGCAACGAGTCCGGCCGCGTGCTGCGCGCGGTGAGCGAGGGTCACTCCTTCGTCCTGACCAATAGCGGGGTGCCTGTGGGCCGGATCGTGCCGCTGGACGCGCACGCCCCCGCGTTGACGATCGCTCGCCCGGCGCGGCGCGAGGGTGGTTGGTCGGCGCTGGCCATCCAGCGCAAGACCACGAAACGGAGTCTCGCCGAAACCCTCGACGATCTGCGTGGGGACCGGCTGTGACCACTCGTCTCGTCGTCTACGTTGATACTTCTGCTCTCGGCGCGCTGCTGATCGACCAGCCCGAAAGTCCCGCCCTCCTGGAATGGCTCGACCACACCCCGGCCACGCTGGTCTCCAGCGATCTACTCGAGACCGAGTTGCGCCGCGTCGCCGTTCGGGAGGGTCTCGACCAGTCCGACGTGACGAGCGTCCTCGACGGCGTCGCGCTCGCCGCCCTGGACCGGGCGGTTTACCGTAGCGCCGGGTTCCTGCCGATGCCGTACCTGCGCACTCTGGACGCGCTGCATCTTGAGGCCGCGATGCGACTCGACGCCTCGGCAGTCCTCACCTATGACCGCAGGCTTGGCGAGGCCGCCCGGTCCGCGGGGTTCGACGTGATCGCGCCCCGGCGTAACCTCGGCGACGGGCATACGCAGCCACGCCGTGACCGCTGAGCGGGATCACGTCGTCGGGTACGTCGGTCGAGCAACTGGGGTGGGCAGATGTCGCTCACGCTCAAGTGACAGTAGGCATCCAACGAGCGACAGCATGGATCCAGTGGGGCAACTGCTGAAGAACAGCGACGTGCCCCGACGCCTCGAGTTTCCGCACATCGGCCGCCGGCAGCAAAGCGGCGAGTCGTTCCGCGTGATGGGCGGGGATGAGACAGTCGGACGCTGCATGGAACACACTGACTCTGCTGGTGATCTGATCGAGGTCGACGCCCCATGGCACGACGAATGCGAGATCGTCGTCGATCTCGCCGGACGCGCTGCCTGCGGCGGTCGCTGCTTGGGCGTCTTCACCGATACCCGCCCAGGAACCCGACAGTGCCTCCCAATCGGCTTCCGTGAAACTGCCGGGATCGAACTCGGCCGTGCGCTGATAGCGCTCCCTCGCACTGCGTCCTTCGGCGGCAGAGCGCAGGCCGCCCCCGTTGTTCGCCATACCTGTGAACCAATCCGGCGTCCGGTCATAGGGTGCGGGGCAGGCGAAGGTCGCGACATGGCTCACCCGATCGGGAACAAGCGCTGCCAGGCCGAGCGCGTGCGGACCGCCACCCGAGTATCCGGCCGTGACCACGCGATCGATACCAAGCCGCTCCAGCACCTCGATCACGTCCGCCGCAGTGTCGGAGACCGTGCGACCAAGACGTCGAGGCGATCCGGCGAAGCCGGGACGGGTCACCGACACCAGACGTAGCCCCGCACCAGCGGCTAGGGCGTGTCTGCTAAAGATTTCGAGGCTGGTCAGCGATCGTGGAGCTCATGGTTCGTGATGGAGTGATTAGTGATGAGTTGTGGGCGGCCCTGACGCCGGCGTTGCCACAGGATTCGGGCCGGCGTGGTCGTCCGTGGAACGACCACCGGGTGATGCTGGAGGGGATCATCTGGCGGTTTCGCACCGGTTCGCCCTGGCGGGATCTGCCGGTGAAGTTCGGGCCGTTCCAGAGCGTGTGGGAACGGCACAAGCGGTGGTCACAAGACGGCACCTACACCCAGATGCTGGCCGCTGTGCAGCAGGAAGTGGGCCTGGACCCCAAGGAGGCGGAGGCGATTTTGTCGATCGACTCCACCAGTGTGCGTGCCCATCAGCACGCGGCCGGTGCCCGCCGGGACTCGGTTGTCACGGACCCAGAGCAGGACACAGGGGGCAGAATCGAATGACAAGAATTCTCGCCTCGTGCCCGGTGAGCCGCCGGATCATGCCCTGGGTCGCTCCCGCGGCGGGCTGACCACCAAGGTCCACGTATTGGCCGATGCCTCCTGCACTCCGGTGCTGGCCCTGGCCGGTGCGGGCCAAGGTGGAGACAACCCGATGCTCGCCCCGCTGGTGCAGGCCCTGCTGACCACCGGGGCCAGGGGCGACTTTCGTCTGCTGGCAGACAAGGCCTACTCCCACCCCAGTACCCGGATATATCTGCGCGCCAAGGGCATCAAGCACACCATTCCCGAACGATCCGACCAGATCGCTCGCCGCAAGGCCAAGGGCTCCAAAGGTGGACGTCCACCGGGCTTCGACGCCGAGGTCTACAAGTTACGCAATACCGTCGAGCGAGCCATGAACCGGCTCAAACAGTGGCGGGGCCTTGCCACTCGATACGACAAGTACGCCATCACCTACCTTGGCGGCATCACTCTGGCGATGATCATCGGGACCTACCGGGCCAAGAAATAGCAGACATGCCCTAGTCGGGCGATCGCCGCCGGATGCTTCCCGGTGTGTGGTGTGCCGTAGTGCATGACGAGCGCTGGCGCGCCCGGGGCCGTGGAGCCCGCGTGGTGGACCGCGACGTCGCGACCATCTTTAAGTTGGGAGTCTTGCCGCTCACCCATGCCGCCCCGCCCATCCAACTCTTCTCGGAAGTCCTCGTCGCACGGGCACAGGGTCGTGCACCTTGCCGCGCTGAACCTATCGCGCCCAGGGCCCGTGGAGATCGCTTCAGCTGCCTTCAAGGACTGCTTGTCCTGGCCCGTTGCAGGCCGTGATGGCGAGGACGCTCCAGTTCGTGCTGTCTCTCACGGCCGGGAGAGGACGATTCCTCCGCGTAACGTTGACAGCGCTCCGAAAGACGCTGGAGGGTGCCAGCCCATGAGCATGATCGTCTTCTGTCCGATCACCTTCAATCTCGCCGAGGTGACGCGCATGATCGAGGTCGCCCGAGCGTTGGACCCCCGCCACCGTGCCGTGTTCCAGGGCTATGAGCAGGACTTCGCTCATCTCATCATCGGTGCGGGCTTCGAGTATCGCGCGAGCGAACCCGCGTTCACCGAAGTGGAGCGCCGGCAGGCGCTGCGTTTCGATCAGGGCAAGACGCTGAGATCTCCCTTCACCGATGACCTGGTCGCAGCGCGGGTCGATGCCGAGCGGCGGTTCATCCGCGAGGTGGATGCCGCGGCCGTCGTCATTGGCACGAATCCGACCTCGATGATCTCCGCGCGCGCCGAAGGTGTGCCCCTGTTCTACCCCGTCCCGTTCGCCCTGACCCGCCCGCAGGTCGAGCAGGTTGATCGGATCGGACTCGTTCGCGGGACTGGTGCGGTCGCCGGAAGTGCCGACGCTGTCGCGACCCGTCTGTTGCGCTGGGCGTACAACCACGCGCCACTTGCGCCGAGGGCCTTCGCACGAGTCGCGGTCGCCAACGGGCTGGCGCCGCTGCGCACCATAGCGTCGCTGCTCGAGGCGGATCACAACCTTCTCACCGTCATGGGGTGGGAACTGGAGGGCTTCTCACTTCCACCGGGCTATGCGCGCGCCGGCCCGATCTTCGCGCAACTCGACGGCGATCTCCCGCCCATCGTCGCCGACCTTGCCGCCGAGGAGAGACCTCTTGTCTATCTGGGGCTCGGCTCGTCGGCCCACCGCGACCTCGCTCTGGCCGCGGCGGCCAGGCTCGGTGAACTGCCCGTGAATGTCATTGCGCCGATCCGGCACTATCTCGCTCCCGATGACCGCCTGCCCGCGAACGTTCACGTGACCGATCTCCTTCCCGCACACCGCCTCGGCGGTCTCGTCGACGCCGCCGTGCTGCACGGCGGGCAGGGAACCGTCCAGACCGCGTGCGCGACCGGCATCCCCTTCGTGGGGCTCGGGCTCCAGCCGGAGCAGGTCTGGAATATCGACCAGTGCGTCGCACAGGGCAATGCGATTGCGCTGTCGCCGAAACGAGCCGGCACCCGGCATCTGAAGGAGGCCGTCGAACGCATCCTTGCCGATGACGGCGTGCGTGCATCGGCCGATCGCGTCGCGCATGCGTTCCGCGACGAAGACGGCGGTGCCGTCGCGGCACGATATATCGAAGCGCAGATCGCTTCGATCGAGCGTTGAGGAATCCGACCGCCCGCCTTGAGCATGACCGGCGGTTTCAGGGCTGCCGGGGCCGGTACTTCAGGTGCGTCACCTCAGGACCTTCGGCCACCCGGACGATGTCGAATTCCACGGCAGCGTTCCCGAGGCTGTCGAACAGGCGGCGTCCGTGGCCGAGCAGGACGGGGACCAGGTGGATCTGGAGTTCCTCCAGCAGGCCGCTTTGCAGGCCCTGCTGAATGGCGCCCCCGCCGTGCAGTCCTACGGCTTTGCCCGCGGCGGCAGCGGTGGCCCGCTGTACGGCGGCTTCGAAACCGTCGGTGACGAAGTGGAAGGTGGAGCCTTCGCGCACGTCGTCGGGGCGGGCGTGATGGGTCAGGACGAAGATGGGCATCTCGAATGGCGGGTGGGGCCCCCAGATGGCTTCGGCGTGCTGGTAACTGTCATGCCCCATCACCAGGGCGCCGGTGCGGTCGAACTCCGGGCCCAGCACGTCGTCGGCGGTGAGTTGGTTCCTGTCGGCGACGTCGTGGGCGAACCAGCCGTGTAACGACGCCCCGCCGCTGCCCATCGGGCTCTCCGGGTCCGGGTCCGGGCCGGTGTAGAACCCGTCGAGGGAGACGCTCAGGCTGGCGATGACGGTCATGCTTGCGCTCCGACCTGGGCGTGTTCAGGAACGACGGCGTCGCGCCCGGCCACCACGGCGGCCCGCAGTGAGTTGTCAAACTCCAGCGGGGACATCTCCACGGACAGGACGCCGCTTTTCGTCACCGTGCTGTGCTGCAGGTGAAGGCCGTAGGCGGGACCGTCCCCGTCGAACAGGCTAGCACCGCCGCCCACGACGACGGGGGCGATCAGGAAGCGGTAGATGTCGATCAACCCGGCCTCGTGCAGAGTGCGGGCCAGGCGGATGCTCCCGTGAACCTGCAGTTCACGGTCGTCGTCGGCCTCCTTGAGCCGTCCGATGTCATCGAGGAAGCCGGAGCCGAGCGGCGTGCTGGTGTCGGCCCAGGTGGCACCCAGTGCCGAGGAGGTCACCACGTACTTGTGCCGGTGGTTGATGCGATCGGCGACGGCGTCCGCGGGGTCGGTGACATGGGGCCAGTGGGTTGCGAAGGTGTCGAAGGTACGCCGTCCCAGCAGCAGGGCACCGCAGCGCTCGTACCACCCATTGACCGCCTCGCCGCATCCATCGTCGAAGACGGGCATGAGCCAGCCTCCGCGGTGGAACTCCCCGCGTGTGTCCTCCTCCGCGCTGCCCGGACCTTGGCTGACCCCGTCAAGGGTCATGAAGAGATTGACGCTCAATTTCATGGTGCATGCCTTTCTGTGGCTTGACTGGGTTGGGGGATCAGGGAGTGCCGGCGGTATCGGCCAGCGGGACATGGAAGGCGCGGATGAAGTCGTCGAAGGCGGCAGGAGGTCCGGTGTGGCGGACGGCCCCGGAACTCAGCGCATCAGCGGGTGTCATTCGGCCGGCGAGCAGCAGGCGAAGTTGCGGGCCGGTGCGGATCGTCAGGTCCGGCGGGCCACCGGGTTCGCCTTCGCCGACGATGGCCCGGTCGGGTTCAACAATCGCCCAGGCGCTCGCAGGACCGGCATGGACCGCGTATGTCGTCACGACCCGCACCGCGCCGGGGCGGAAGGCTGCCCGCAGGGCTGCCGCTAGCGAGGCATCGGTAATCACGTCGTCGTCGGCCGGTGAGACCATCGTCGCCGCTCCCCATCTCCCGATCGCATCAAGGATGGGGAGGAGTTCCTGTCCGTGCGGGGTGAGTCCGTAGAGCACACCCCCACCCGGCCGGTCCTGCGCCGTGCGGTGAATGACGCCCGCCGACTGCAACTCACGCAGCCGCGTGGTCAGCACACTGGTCGGAATTCCCGGTAAGCCCTCCAGCAGGTCCTTGAACCGGCGAGGTCCGATGCTCAGGTCGCGCAGGATGAGCAACGACCAGCGCTCACCCAGCACACTGCCGGCCTTGGCAAGGCCGCAGAACTGGCCGTAATCCTTCATGGATTCATATTACGAAGTGCACTCCATAAATGCAAGCACCGTGCACGTTGGGGGCGCGGTTCCGCTTGTGGCGAGATGTCGGGGAGGTCGTCGTCGTGACCGGCGCCGAGGTCTCAACTGCCCTGCAGTCCCACGTGGAACTCACTACGGTGGTGGGAATACTGTCCAATGATCGGCTCAACGATGACGACGGAGATCGACTCAAGCCGCTACGCCGGGCTACGGAGGTACAACATCACGGCCGCGGTCGTGCACGCGGCCCAGGCGGTCGCGGTGGTGCTGCTCGCGACCGACTTCACCCTGCCGATCACCGCCAGTTACCTCGCCGGTCCGCCCGGCAGCCCCCCGGGTGAGGCGGTCACGCTGTGGGACGTCCCGATTCCGCTGGCGATCGCGACGTTCCTGGTTCTGTCTGCGCTGTTCCACGTCATCGTGGCCTCCCCACCATTCTTCGGCCGCTACCGAGCGGGGCTGGCGCAGAGGCACAACTACTTCCGCTGGGTGGAGTACGCGCTATCCAGTTCGCTGATGATCGTGATCATCGCCCAGTTGGTCGGCATCTCCGACGTGGTGGCGCTGGTGGCGCTGTTCGGCGTCAACGCCTCGATGATCCTGTTCGGCTGGCTGCAGGAGCGCTACCACGAGCCAGGCGACGGCGGATGGCTGCCGTTCATCTTCGGCTGCTTTGCCGGGGTGGTGCCCTGGGTCGGCATCGTCATCTACACACTTGCCCCGGGCTCTACCACCGGGGCCGAGCCACCCGGCTTCGTTTACGGGATCATCGTCTCGCTGTTCCTCTTCTTCAACGTGTTCGCGTTGGTGCAGTGGCTCCAGTACCGCCCGGTCGGCCGGTTCCGGGACTACCTACTGGGGGAGCGGCTCTACATCACGCTCAGTCTCACCGCCAAGTCCGCACTCGCATGGCAGATCTTCGCCGGCACCCTCGCCGCCTGAGCCTATGACCCGAGGACCGACGGACATGAAGGACTTCGTCACGTCGCTTCTGCCCGCGCTCTCGCGGAGCCTGGCCGAACAGTTCAACATCTTTCGGGTAATGCACCACGGCACGCACGAGAAGCAACTCTCCAACGTTTTCGCCTGGCTATTGACCCCCGATTCGACCCATCAGCTCGGGGACACTTTTCAACGGATCTTCCTCGAGAAAGTCAATGCCGCGTTGCCGAGCGACGGTCAGATGCCCGCTCTCGGCTACCGCGTTGTGCAGGAAGTCGTGACCAGAGGGGACGAGGGGGTCGCAGGCGAAACTGACAAGGACATCGCCGACATTGTCCTCTCGCGACCCGATGCTGCCATCGTCGTCGAGAACTATGGGACTTCCGACGGGCACGGGCACAGCTACCAGCGGTACCTCGCCCACGGAACTGCGGGCGGAAGACCGGCCACCGTTGTTCTGCTCTGCCACCGCCGTGAGGCCCACTTGCAGCGAGACGGCTGGGAGAAGGCCGTTGTCGTGACCTATGCCGAGATATTGACTGACCTGCAGTCTCACGTCGACCGTGATCGGTTGTGGTGCCAGCAGCATCCCGATCAACTCTTCTTCATTCGACAGATGGTTCAACAATTCGTGGAAGGCCCAGCGGCAGTGAATGTCGACGACCAGATCTCCTTCATCAAGGCCATGTGCGAGACCGGGGAGTCGGCGCGGTACGGGCATCGGCCTCGGAGCCGGGTGACGCAGGAGTTTGCCGACCTCGTCGCCGAGCATGCACGGCTGCAGTTCGAGGAGAGCCTCAAAGCGCTCGCGAACGTGAAGGCCGGGCTGCGGAGTTTCGCTCGGTCGACACTGATGGAGCAGATGAATGCGAGGGTCGAGCGGGGGCGGATCGAGAAGGTCGTGACAAGATTCGTCGGCCAGTGGGAGTGGTGCATCGAGTTACAACGCGCCGATGGGCAGCCCGCCATCTTCCTTGAGTTCGGACCCACTGCGGTCGTCGAGAATGAGCGCGCGCCGGTGCCGATTGGTGAACCCGACTACTCCCGTATATTCGTGACTATTGAAAACGCCGAACGGGAAAGCATTGCGCGGATCGTGCAGACCGACGTGAGTCTTGCCGAGGTCATCGACGGCCTGTCGCGGGACGATGGCCGGCTGCGGGACGCCGTGCTGGCGGTGGAACTCGGAACTTGACGGGAGTTCAAACGCATTCACCTGAGGCAGCTCAGGCCATTGGGCGGCCTGCTCGAGGCGCTGAGCCGACCGGCCCGGTCAGCGCAGCACGGTGGCACCGGTCCATCCGGGCTCAGCCGGTCCCGGTCTCATCCCGCAGCCGCGGTTCGACCCGGTGCTCAGGCCGCACCCCGGACTTGTCGGCGTAGAAGCCACGGATCCGCTCCATGTCCTTGGCGACATCACCGGTCAACTCGAAGGTCGGCCCCAGGCCGGTCGTCATGGTGGTGCGATCGACGTAGCCAAGGGTCACCGGCATCCCCGTCTCCCGGGCGATGCGGTAGAACCCCGACTTCCAGTGCGTGTGCCCGCTGCGGGTCCCGTCGGGGGTGACCACGAGCCCGAACACCTCGCCGGCGCGGACCCGCTGGACCACCTCACCCACCACGCGGCTGGGGTCGGACCGGTCCACGGGAATACCGCCCAGTGCCCGCATGATCGGGCCCCGCCAGCCTCGGAACAGACTGTTCTTGCCCAACCAGCGCACGTCGACGCCCAACCGCCAGGCGATGCCCAGCATGAACGCGAAGTCCCAGTTGGAGGTATGCGGGGCGCCGATGAGGATGGTGGGACGGTCCGGCGCGGGAGAGGTGGACAGTCTCCACCGGCTGAGTGACCAGAACGCGCGGGCCACGAGGCGTCGAAGCATGGTCCTACGCTAGATGGTCCTTGACCCGTTGGCCCGCGCGCGTGATGCAGCCCACCAGCGGCCACGAAGTGCCGAGGTTGTGGCTCAGATGTCCGGGTCAGGTCGCTCGAAGAAGTCGAACCGGATGGCCTTGGGCATCACGTGCACGGCCTTGAAGTCCGGACCTCCGGTGACCTTGTGCCACTCGCCGGAGGGCACCACGAAGGCATCGCCGGGTGCCAGATCGTGTCGGGTCTCAGCGAACTCGATGGTGCATCGCCCCTCAGTGACCACGAGTACCGACTCGTCCGTGGCGGTGTGGCCGGGGAATGCGGTGCCGGAGGTGCCCTCCATCCGCTTGGCGGCCATCACCGAACCTTCGTCCAGTGGAGTCAACCTCCTCATACTGTTCCTCCGGGGGTGGTACCCAGACCCCGCGCTGCATCGGCGTGTTCCAGCGCTCTGTAGGTCGCCTCGAAGGCCTCGCACCCATCGCCGGGCACCGCATAGTTGCCAGTCACCGCGCGCAGTTCGTCGAAGAGTGCAGCGACCTGGCCGGCGCTACTTGCTTGCTGGACCTGCTCGGTGAGTTCGCGCACCCGGGTCAGTTCTGGGTGGTGCTCCCCGTGCACCCGCTCAATGAGCGGAGCGAACTGAGCAGCGGTCGCCATGTGTCCCTCGGCCATCGGTAGAGGCCTCCCGTCCTTGTCTCGGCTATGTCCTCAACGTATGCGGAGAGCGAGAGAGGAGCCTTGACGCGGATCAAGCCATGACGACGGCGGATCCGTAGGCAACGTCAGGAGACGGGAGTTGATCGGCCAGGTCGGCGAGGTTCTCAGCGTGAAAGTCGAACCGATCTGTGGATGCGGGCGGGTCGCCGACAGGCCGGGCCACATAGGCGGTTCGCATTCCGAGTTTCTGCGCACCACGCAGATCCCAGGCATGGGCTGCGACCATGAGCAACCGCTGCGGCTCTGCTCCAGCGGCTGCGACAGCGAGTTCGTAGACCGACGGGTCTGGTTTGTACGTCCGCGCGTCCTCGGCTGAGAGCGCCTGATGCCAACGAAGTCCCGCGTGGAAGTTGAGGCCCAGGAGTGCCGACCGACTTGCGTTGGAAAGCCCGATCAGTGGACGTTGCACCGCCAGCCGGGCAAGGCCGGCCACGGTGTCGGGCCAGGGCGACAGGCACCGGCCGGACCGGGCGAGGCGGGCGAGGGCGGCAGCATCTTCGACTCCGACCGCGTCGGCAACATGTTGAGCGGCTTCGCGGTCCAGCTCATGGCTTGCGGCATATGGCCGCTCGCCTGCGACGATGAGTCGTTGCTCGTGATCGACATGCCTCTGCCACAACGCGACCAATTCAGACACAGCCGCCTCATCGTGTGATGGGGCGAGAACACGAATGCCTGCGCCGATTCCGGAGGGTTCGTCAACGAGTGTGCCAAGGACGTCGACGACGATGGCTTCGATGTCTGGAAATCCCATGCGCACAGTGTTGCAGGGCGGAGGCGAGGTCCCAGCACCAGGATCGCGAATCGCCACTCCGGGTCGCCCCCTTGGTGCTCGTCGGCGTCCTCGCGGCCGGTGGCGTCCCGAGCCCGGCTCCGGTCGCGGACCATGCGGTTGAGCGTGTCTTCACACCCTGGCCGTGTCGCGGACCGCAGTCCATGCCTCAGTCGCGCGCTGTTCTTCGGCACATGAGGATGCCCCGGGCACCGTGCCCGGGGCATCCTCATTCCACCAGCATCGCTGGTCCGGTTACCTCATGCGGCGAGGCCGAGGCCACCGAGTATGCGGTTGAGTAGGTTGGTGATGGCGTTGACCGGGTTGCCGGGGCTGTCGAAGAGCCCGACGACCGCGCACAGGAGGTTGCCCAGCAGGTTGCCCGCGCCCGGCACCGCGGTGATGTCCAGTTCGATCGGGGACAGGTCAACCTGCAGGCCTAGAACATCCAGGAAGATGGGGCCCAGGTCCACATTCTTCGGAAGAATGTGGTATGGCACGTTAGCCGCCCGCCCGAACTTCACTCCGGTCGCGGACGCATGCGGTTACGCTTGATCTGCGATCGCAACCGCTTCCCCTCCAGTCGCCGGCGCTGGGAGCCGCGGGTGGGTCTGGTCGGGCGCCGCCGGACCGGAGGCACCACCGCCTCCCGCAGCAGGGCGGACATGCGCTCCCGGGCTGCGACCCGATTGCGTCGCTGGGAGCGATGCTCGGCCGCGTCGACGGTCAGCACCGTCCCGGAGAGGCGGGTGCCGAGCCGGTTCAGGGCTCGCTTGCGCTGAATGTCGCTCAGGGCGGTCGTGGCGCTGATATCGAGGCTGAGTTGAACCCGCGAGTCCGTGGTGTTCACGCCCTGGCCGCCGGGCCCGGAGGCGTGGGAGAACCGCTCGAGCAACTCTGCCGCCGGCACCGTGATCCCGGCCGGTGCGCCCGGCCCTGGGGGTACGTGCAGGTCATCCACGCCGGTCAGTATGACCCACGGGGTTCGCCGGGGGCCGCTCGCTAGGGTCTTGCCATGCGCAACGAGACGGGTGGCCGGCTCCAGGTGGTGTGCGGGCCGATGTTCGCCGGCAAGTCCGAGGAACTGCTGCGCCGGGTGCGCCGGGCTCGGCTCGCCGGGCTGGCCGTGGAGGTGGTCAACCACAGCCTGGATGAGCGCCACGGCGCCGGCCAGGTCGCCTCGCACGACGGCGGGCGCATCCCCTCCCGGGCGGTACCGGACGTCGCTGCGCTGCGCGATCTCCTCACCGGGCGTGACCTGGACCTGCTGGCCATCGATGAGGCGCAGTTCTTCGGTCCAGACCTGGTCCCCACGGTCGGTGACCTGGTCGCCGAGGGGATGACCGTCGTCGTCGCCGGTCTGTGTGTGACCTACGACGGCCGGCCGTTCGAGCCGCTGCCCGCCCTGATGGCACTGGCCGAGGACGTGGTGAAACTGAGCGCGGTGTGTTCGGTCTGCGGGCGCGACGCCGCCTTCCACCAGCGGGTGGAGGAGGACGACGGCGAGGACGCCCTGGTCCCCAGCGTCACCGCCATCGGCGGTACTGAGACCTACCAGGCCCGCTGCCGACGCCACCTCGGGCTCGGGGCTTGACGGCGGCCCTCGCGTGGGCGCCGGTTCGCCCGGTCAGCCCAGGGGCGCCTGGCGGGTCACAGACGAGTTGGTCCGGGCGTTACGCAGGTCGAACATCGCAACCACTAGGCTGACCAGCACGATCAGGGTGGTGGTGGCGAACCCGGCACTGATCGCCGCGGTCCAGTCCCGCTCGGCCAGCACGGCGAAGGCCAGGCCGGTGATCACGGCCAGTCCGATCGCGGCACCGAGGCGTTGCCCGGTCTGCAGCACGCCGCCCGCGCTACCGGCGTACTCCAGCGGTACCTCAGTCAGGGTGAGGGTCTGGTTGGGGGCGATCACCATGCCCTGCGCGATGCCGATGAACGCCAACGTCAGCAACAGCCACCACATGCTCGCGGCACCGGTGGCCGCCAGTTGCACCACCGCGATACTCAGCACCAGCCCGAGCAGCGCGCAGCCCATCCCGGCGATCAGGATCGGGCGGCCGTGGGTACTGGTCCAGCGACCGGCGAGGTAGGAACTCACCGCAGACATCAGCGCCGCGGGTAGGCCGATCAGCCCCGCCTCCAGGGCGCTGCCACCCTGGCCACCCTGCACGTACATCGCCACCAGCACCCACACACTGGTCACGCCCATGAAGTACAGACCTGCGATGAGGGTGCCGCCCGTGAAACTGCGGATGCCGAACAGGGCAAGGTCCACCATCGGGGGGTGGCCGTGACGTTTGTGGCGTTGTTCCCACCAGGCCCACAGTGCCAGTAACCCCAGCCCTGCGGGCACCAGCAACCAGCCGCGCCAGCCCATGTTCCGCTCGACGAAGGGCAGCAGCAGCGCCAGCACCGCCAGGCCCAGCAGCACCGCACCCACCGGGTCCACGTCGCGGACCGTGGTGCGGCGGGTGGTGCGGGGAGGTCGCATCGGCCGCGGCAGCCAGCGCAGGGCCAGCGCGATCGCGCCCAACCCCACCGGAACGTTCACCAGGAAGGTCCAGCGCCACCCGTTCACCGACCCGGCCACCTCGACGATGAGCCCGCCCAGCACCGGCCCGATCGCCACCGAGATCCCGACCACCGCCCCCAGCGCGCCGTAGGCACGCCCACGCTCGGGCCCGCGGAAGTACTGCTGGATCATGCCCACGACCTGCGGGGTGAGCAGTCCCGAGCCCAGTCCCTGCACGAACCGGGCCGCGTTCAGGGTGGTCGGGTCCGGTGCGAGCCCGGCCGCCACCGAGGACAGGGTGAACAGCGCGGTGCCGATGATGAACAGAGGTCCGCGGCCGAGGATGTCACCGGCTCGCCCGGCCGCCACCAGCACCACCCCGAACGTCAGGGCGTAACCGGTCAGGACCCACTGCAGGTCGGAGTCGGTGGCGCCCAGTCCTTGTTGGATCGAGGGCAGCACCACGTTGATGATGCTGACCGCCACCAGAGACATGAAGACGGCACCCAGCGCCACAGCGAGGACGCGCCAGCGGGCGGGATCGGGGGCGTCGTCCTGCTGCGCC
The DNA here is from genome assembly GCF_049725055.1 of Pseudactinotalea sp. Z1739. Next base: position 112,295 of record NZ_JBMPQA010000008.1, read on the forward strand.
GGAGGCGGGCTGGTGGCCTCAGTGGTGAACTCATCGGGTCGATCCGGACCCTGGCTCATCGTGGACATGTAGCGGCTGATGGTACTCCCAACCGGTACGGTCCCGGTATGCACGCTGAGCCGGTCGAACTGGTCCGATGCGCCTGATCAGCGCCCTGCGGCCGGTGTGGGCGGGACTGCTGTTGGCCGCCTTCATCGCGGTGGGACTGATCGTGCTGAATTCCTTCATCCCCGAGCAACCGCTGCCGCTGCGGCCGAGGCATGCCCTGTTCGTGTCCGGGTTGATCGTCGTACTGCTGGTGCTGATCGGCACCGCCCCGCGCACGTCACCGGGCGCCCCGGCCGAGCTGCTCGCCCCGGTGCGGGGGCAGTGGGTGGCGATGAACGGCCCCGGCCAACACCTGCCCAGCCATGGCACGCGCACCCGTGGACAGTACTGCGCGGTTGATCTGTGCCGCCCGGCACGGGACTCCACTCCGGTACTGGTCCGCTGGGGCTTGCGCGGGGACAGACCCGAGGAATATCCCAGTTTCGGTGAGCCGGTCTACGCGATGGCTCCCGGCGCCGTCGTGCGCTCACTGGGTTCCAGGCGCGACCACCGCGCCCGCAGCACCTGGCCGGGCCTGGTGTACCTGGCCACGGTCGAGGCGATGGCCCGGGAGATCGGCGGCACCGGTGCGGTGCTGGGCAACCACGTCATCGTGGCCCACGACGACGGCACCTTCGCCGCGTACGCCCACCTGCGCCGGGGCAGCGCGATCGCGCTCGGGAGTTCGGTGGTGGCCGGTGACGTGATCGGCCGGGTGGGCAACACCGGCAACACGTCGATGCCGCACCTGCACGTGCAACTGATGGACCGGGCGAACGTCGAAGCAGCGGCCGGGCTGACGATGGTGTGGCCGCAGATCACCCGGACCGGCGACCTCGACCCGACCTTCGAGAAGTACGCACGAGAGCCCACGTCCGCGGCGCTGTCCCAGATGCCCCGCAACGGGGAGGTCTTCACCGCGCCCGAAACCCCACCGGCTGAGTAGGAGAAGGCAACGGGAAGGTCCGCGATCGCGGCGGCGTTGACCCAGGCGATGCCCCCAGAGCCTGCTCGCGCGACCGTCGTCGTCATCGGCGCCGGTCAGGCGGGCCTGTCCGCCGCCTACCACCTGAAGCGCAGGCGCTTCGGTAGCGCCCTACAGCGCGGGAACGACGGCGCCACCTACGTGGTCCTGGACGCCGCGGCCGCCCCGGGCGGGGCGTGGCAACACCGGTGGGAGTCACTGCGGATGAGCACGATCAACGCGATCTTCGACCTTCCGGGCATGCCCGTCCCGCCGGTGGATCCGGATGAGCCGAGCCGGGACGCGGTTCCGCGCTACTTCGCCGCCTATGAGTTCGAGCACGACTTCCCGCTGGTGCGACCGGTGCGGGTGACCGCGGTTCGGGACGCTCAGGATGGTTCCGCCGACGCCGACGCCGACGCCGACGCCGACGCCGACGCCGACGCCGACGCCGTCGGCATGGGCACGGGCGGCGGGGGCAGCGGGGACCTGATCGTGCAGTCCGACCGGGGGAGTTGGGTTACCCAGTGGGTCATCAACGCGACCGGCACGTGGGACAACCCCGTGTGGCCGGTCTACCCCGGCGCGGAGACCTTCCTGGGACGGCAGTTGCATACCCGTGACTATGTGGCGGCGGAGGAGTTCGCCGGGCAGCGGGTGGCGATCGTGGGTGGCGGGATCTCCGCGGTGCAGCAACTGGAGGAGATCTCCCGGCACGCCACCACGTTCTGGTACACCCGGCGTGAGCCGGTCTTCCACGAGGGGGCGTTCACCTCCGAGACCGGGCGGGAGGTGATCGCCAACGTCACCGCCGACGTGGAGGAGGGCCGCCCCACCGGCTCGGTGGTCAGTTACACCGGTCTTGGCTGGACCCCCTACACCCTGGCCGCGAAGGAGCGTGGTGCGTTGGTGCGCCGGGAGATGTTCACCGCGATCGAACCGGGCGGTGTGCGAGAGGCCGACGGGTCCCTCACCCAGTTGGATGTGATCCTGTGGGCCACCGGGTTCAAAGGGGCGCTGGCGCACCTGGACCCGTTGGAACTGCGGAATGAGCAGGGTGGCATCATGCTGCGCGAAACCCAGGTGGCCGATGAGCCGCGGGTGCACCTGATCGGGTTCGGGCCCTCCCAGTCCACCGTGGGCGCCAACCGCGCCGGGCGGGCGGCGGTCGCCGCGATCGTGCGGGCGCGGCGGGGGACCTGATCGGGGCCGGTCACATGGAGTTCACCGCCCCCGGATACCCGCCTACGCGGTCCGGGTCAGGACCGAACCGAGATGATGGGTCATCGGAACCCCTACCGCGGCCATCGCGAACTCCGTGGCCAACTCATCGCCGTCCAGGCGCAGCCGTCGGATGGTCGCATCGACGATCTTGGCGCTCGCGGCATTGACGACCCGGGAGTGTAGTTCGGTGGCGAACCCCCTCGGTTCGGTGACCAATGCACCCTCGGCCAACTCGGTCTGCCCGGTGGGCTGGGCCAGGACGAACTCCACGGCCTCGCCGCCGGCGACGCGGAAGAACCCGGTCTCGGTGTGCATCGGATCGCCGGCGGGTGACCACGTGCGTTGGAGATAGGTGAGGAAGGGCTTGCCCACGTCGGTGAAGGTGACCTCTTCGGTGTAGGTGAAGGAGGTGATGGTGGGGTACTCGCCTCGGCCGGGGCCGCGCCAGGTGCCGACCAGATCAGCGACGGGAGCAAGGGCGGGGTGCAGTGCCATGTTCCCGACACTACGCCGGGACCGGCGGACAGGAGCCGGCTCGGCCGCTTCGGGTGACCTGCGCCGTCGACCCGCGCGTGCACGCCGAGCACCCAGAATGCCGTACCGACCCCGCCGATTGCCCCACAATGGCGCCCATGGCCTACTTCGAACGCATCGACACCTCCACCTTCCGCGCCACCGAGCACGTCGGTGGGGCATGGGTCGAGGAGGAACAGCACATCGCGGCGGCACTGGGGCTGCTGGTGCACGCCGTGGAGCAGGACCGGGACGCCCGCCGCGACGACCACCTGGTGGTGGCCCGGATGTCCTACGACATCCTCGGCACCGTGCCGGTGGACGTGGTGGACATCGCCATGGAGGTGCTGCGGCCCGGGCGCACGATCGAACTGGTCGAGGCGGTCCTGTCCCACGCGGGCCGGGCGGTGGTACGCCTGCGTGCGTGGCTGATGCAGACCCGCGACACCACCGCACTGGCAGGCACCGCGCTGCCCCGGATCAAGCCCCCGGAGGAGATGGAGCCGGTCGATCCCACCCGCGACTGGCCCGGGGGCTTCATCAGGTCCATCGAGGTGCGCCGCGACCACCATGAGCCGGGCCACGGGGCGTTCTGGGCACGCACCGCGCACGCACTGGTCGCCGGCGAGGAGTCCAGCCGCACGGCGGCCTTCGCCGGGATGCTCGACGTCTCCAACGGCATGGCCATCCGTGCCGACCCCCGCGAGGTGCTGTTCCCCAACCTGGACCTGACCGCCCACTTCTTCGCCCAACCGCAAGGGGAGTGGGTCGGCTACGACACCACCGTGTCCTTCGGTGCCGCAGGGATCGGGCTGACGCACACGATCATCCACGACCGCACCGGTCCGATCGGTGCCCACTCCCAGGTGCTCACGGTCCGGCCGCGCTGAGGCGTTGCCGCGGGCGGGTCGTGTCTCCGGCCACGACCCGAAGGCGGCCGCGGATCGTCCGGAATGAGGGTTAGCGTGCAGATTCACCTGGCCCGACTCGGCGAAGGAGAACGCCCCATGAACAACGACCAGCCTCGCACCCCCGTGCTCGACCTGATCATCCTGGACTGTCCCGACGCCCTGGTGTTGGGCCGGTTCTACTCCGAGTTGCTGGGCTGGCCGATGGAGCAGGGCGCCGATCGCGACTGGGTCAACCTTGAGCCTCCCGGTGGTGGGGTCTCCCCGGACAACCCGCAGGGCCGGCCCACGCTGGCGTTCCAGCGGATCGATGACTGGGTCACGCCCACCTGGCCCGGTGGGGCCCACCCCCAGCAGATGCATCTGGACTTCACCGTGGGTGACATCGATGCCGCCGAGCCCGGTGTGCTGGCCCTGGGCGCGCGGGTGCATGAGCAGCAGCCCTCCTCCGACGGCGGGTTCCGGGTGTACCTGGACCCGGCCGGACACCCCTTCTGCCTGATCCGCTGACCACCAGCACAGCGGAGGTCAAGCGCACGCCCGGCCTCGGGCGTCCGGACGATCAGGATCCGGCAGGCATGGGCCCACACATCCGGCGCACGGCGCGCCCGCACATCGAGTTTGCGTGCGCGAGAATCAGTGGCATGCGCACCAACCTTCGCGGCCAGAGGGTACTGATCACCGGGGCCGGTAGCGGCATCGGCCGGCTGCTCGCTCTCGGCGTGGCGCGGCGCGGTGGGCGGGTCGTGATCTGGGACCTGGACACAAGCTCCGCCGCGGCGGTTCGCGATGAGATCCGGGCCGCGGGCGCACCTGCGGAATCGTTCGCCGTCGACGTCTCCGATGCCGCCGCGGTCGCGACCGCCGGCCGGGAGACCGGGCCGGTGGATGTGCTGATCAACAATGCCGGCGTCGTCACCGGCAAGCCGCTGCTGGCGGCGTCGGAGGAGGCGATCCGGCGCACCTTCGAGGTCAACACGCTCTCGCTGTACTGGGTGACCCGCGCCTTCCTGCCCGGCATGATCGAGCGCGGCCGGGGCAGCGTGGTGACGATCGCCAGTGCCGCCGCCCTGTTGGGCGTGGCCCGCCAGAGCGACTACTCGGCCAGCAAGGCTGCGGCCTTCACCTTCGCCGAGTCCCTGCGGGTGGAGTTGGCCAAGGACAAGACCGGGGTGACGTCGCTGGTGGTGTGTCCCTACTACATCGACACCGGAATGTTCGCCGGGGTCCGCACCAAGTTCCCCCGCGTCCTGCCGATTCTGGACCCGCAGCGAGCCAGTGACCGCATCCTGCGAGCGATCGAGCGGGGTCGTGCCGAACTGCTCATGCCGCAGAGGGTGATGGCTGTCCGGTTCGCCCGGCTGCTGCCGGTGACGGTGTTCGACCGGATCACCGCCTTCCTCGGCCTGCACGAGTCCATGGATGCCTTCACCGGCCGGGCCGGGGCTGCCGAGCGAAAAGAGCCGACGACGACGGACCCGGCCTGATCGGGCTGGTGCGGCGCACGTAGCGCGACCCCGCCATCGTGCTGCGTCAGCGCCGTGCGAATCCCTCCGAACACCCCCGCGCTACGGTGCCGTGTGGATGGAGCGAACGTGTTGCTGGTGATATCCGGCCTGCCCGGTGTGGGCAAGACGGCTGCCGCGGCTGCCGTGGCGAAGCGGACCGCAAGTGTGCACCTGTCCATCGACACCATCGAGGAGGCACTCCTCGAGAGCGGCCTGCCGCCCGGGTGGACTGTGGGCGTTGCAGCGTACGAGGCGGCTCGGGCGATGGCGCAGACCAACCTGATGGCGGGTTCGTCCGTGGTGGTCGATGCGGTCAACGATAGTGACGAGGCTCGCCGGACTTGGCGCCGCGCCGCGGGACGGTGTGAGGTGCCGCTGCGGTTCGTGCACCTGATCTGCTCCGACGTGTGCGAGCACCGCGTGCGTCTGCAGGGCCGTACCCGGGGGTTTCAGCGCATTGGTGAGCCTTCCTGGGCGGATGTAATCGCTCGTGCCGCCGACTTCGTTCCCTGGTCGGCCTCGGACGAGGTCTCTGAGGTGGACACCGCTGGAGTGACGCTTGCGACCGTCGTGGAGGCGGTCCTCGCCGCCAGGGATGGGTCCTAGTGCTGGATCAAGCCGCCCACGGGTACGGTGGCGACGTGCCCGGTGATCGGGCGGGTCTGCGCCAGCGTCAGGCCGACGTCGACCAACGAGGATCGGCGCAATCGGGCAACTCTGGGCACCGGGACCCAGGAGGGGTCCTCGGTGTCACCGTTCGGCTCAGCGCGCAGCCGGCCACTGAGGAGACGGACCTGGTAGAAGACGCCCACGTTCTGGTGAGTGGTTCCGGCACGAGCGACCGCTGCGGGTATCACCCGGGAGTCCACACCCAGCAGGCTCTCGACCGTTGCGTCGCAGCCAGTCTCCTCGGAGACTTCCCTGGTCACCGCATCGAATGGATCCTCGGCGTGCTGCACCCCACCGCCGGGCAGGGTCCAGACCGGCTCGTCATCGGCAGGCACGTGATGGACGAGGAGAAGGTGATCGTTTTCGATGCACACGGCGTAGGCGGCTAGTCGGAAACTCACCGGCGCACTGTATCGCGCAGGAAGGGAGCGTCTACTGGCTCGCCCGAATACCTCGCTGGCGGGCCGTGCGAGCGTGTCGGAAATTCGGGTGAGTTCCACCGTCGCCCCCTCCTACCATGGCCGCTCATGGACACCTGGATTGAGCATCGGCGGACAGACGGTGAACTGATCGGCTGGCTGCGCATGCGCGACGAGCACTTCGTGGCCGTCGACATGCTCGGCCGCGAGATCACCGAACCACTGGACTACCTGGACGCCGAGGAAGCGCTGGAGGAGCGCGGGCTGTCCTTCCTTGCCGAACCGTGGCTGCTGGAGCACCCGGACGGTACCTCCGAGCGAGTGCGGATCACCGAGGTCCACCCGGAGCGCATCACGGTTCGGCAGGACGACTACGGTGTGGCGGCAGTGGCGGGGGCGAACGTGCGTGACTACGTGCTGCCCTTCCCCGCTCCCGCGAGGTTGCGGCCGCTTCACGGTGAGAGTGGCGCAACGACGACGAAGGGCGGGCCGGCGTGACATCGACACAGTCGCAGGATCGAGCACAGGCTGAGATCGGCAGGGTGCGCAGCCGGGTACTGGTCCTGGAGCGGCGTATCGATGACCTGGAGTCGCTGCTGCTGCGGGGCCTGGTGCTGGCCACGGTCGTGTTGCTCGGGGTGGGAAGCCTGTTGACCGCGGCCACCGGCCCCGACGTCGGGGCGTGGAGCGTGCTCACCGCACCGATCGGGGTCTATGACACCTTGGCCAACTCGGACAACGTGCCGGCCACGCTCGTGCTGCTCCTGGCGGCGGTGGCGCTACTGCTGGTGGTCCTCGTCGCGCTGGGCGCCTGCGGCGTCATCTGGCGGCGTCATTGCGGCGCCGGGGCGGCGCGTTTCGTCCGGGTGGTCGGATGGCTCCTGCCGGCCGCGATCGCCGTGGTGCTGATCCTGACACTGATCGCCGGTGCCGAAACCGCCGAGAACGCCGAGGCCGGCCCCGCGGTGCGGTGGTTGGTTCCTGGGTCGGTGCTCTTCGCTCTCATGGTGCACTCCGACGGCCTTCGCCGGTTGTGGGTCGCGGACTCGTGAGGTGCGCTGTTGCACCGCAGCCCGGTCGCGGTGATGATCGAGTGGTCCGGCACCGGCCGGCTCACCCGAACTCGGAAGGTTCTCGATGACACAGCGCAAGCGCGTGGTGATCATTGGCGGTCACGGCAAGATCGCCCTGCTCACCGCCCCGAAGTTGACCGACGCGGGGTATGAGGTGCACTCCGTGATCCGTAACCCCGACCACCACGACGAGGTCGCCGCGACCGGCGCGCACCCGGTGCTGCTGGACATCGAGAATGCCGATGTCGGTGCCCTTGCCCAGGTCTTCGACGGCGCCGACGCCGTGGTGTTCTCCGCCGGTGCCGGTGGTGGCAACCCGGCCCGTACCCACGCGGTGGACTATGAGGCCGCGGTGCTCTCGATGCAGGCTGCGGAGCGAGCCGGGGTGCGCCGGTACGTGATGGTCTCCTACGTCACCGCTGCGGTGGACATCCACCGGATCGATCCGGAGAGTTCCTTCTACCCCTACGCCAAGGCCAAGCACGATGCCGATGCCCACCTGCGCACAACGGAGTTGGACTACACGATCCTGGGTCCGGCCGGGCTGACCATCGAGCCGGCAACAGGCAAGATCCTGTTGGCCGACGACGAAGGGCAGGTTCCCGATGGGGACCTCGCCGAGGATCAGCGGGTCACCTCGCGGGAGAATGTGGCCGAGGTGATCGTGCACGTCCTGGAGTCCGCAACCGGGATCCGGCGCACCCTGAACTTCTACGACGGATCCACCCCGATCGCCGACGCGCTCGCCTGACCCAGGGCATGGGTCGGGTGGTCACACTCGCCGCAGTCGCACCCGTTCCCACCAGGTCACGCACCGCCACAGCCACTCCACGGGACCGTAGGTGAAGCGGAGGAACATCACCGTGGGAGCCAGGTAATTCGACAGTGCCGTCCGGGTCTACGGATGCGAAGGTCCTACGTCGCCGGAAGCGGGAACGCAAACCTGACGGCGTACGCCGTGAGCACCTTGCCGAACCCTTTCCCGCTGCCCGTGCCCCTCGACCCGCGGTCGAAAGGCGAAGCGGTTACCTGAACTGCGCCATGAGTTACACGAGTTCGGGTAGCGTCGAAGGTAGAAATTGCATCCGATGGCGAAGTGCGAGGAATGGCATGGCTGCGGAGTGGCGCGAAGCGCGACTGATTCCGACATCGGGTATTCGAGGGGCGGTGGATCAAGAAGTTCGTGCGACCTCGGCGTTACTCTCGGTCTTGACCGTAGTGCCGCAGTTTGCGCATTCGATGCTGAAGCCGTGCGGTGCGCCGCTCGGACCCAAACGGGCAAACGTCAAGGCTTACACAGAAGTAGCCTTTGAGGACAAGAAGAATAAACGGACGCCCCGCCCCGATGGGTTGATCCGTGTGGAGCGAGGCTCGAGCAGTTGGACGGCCCTTGTGGAGGTTAAGACGCAGACCAACGGCCTCGACAAAGATCAGGTCGAGAGTTATATGGACGTCGCTCGAGAGAATGAATTCGATGCGGTGATCACGATCTCTAACGAGATCCCGCCGATCCTTGGAACGCATCCACTCGACCTCGACAAACGCAAATTGCGTTCGATGCCTGTCTATCACTTCTCCTGGGTCCGCTTGATCTCGCTAGCAGTGGCGTCCAAGGAAGTCCACGGCATTGAGGATGAGGAGCAGGCTTGGATTCTCAGCGAACTCATCCGGTATTTGGAACATGAGAACTCCGGCGCCCTAGAGTTCGAAGATATGGGAGGCAGTTGGACCGCTGTCACCGACGCCGTGCGCACCGGCATCGTTCGACGAGGGGACCCTGACGTCGCTGACGTCGCAGCGAAGTTCGACGGCCTGGTCCGGTACATGGCCCTCAAACTGGGGCAGAAGTTGCGCGTCGATGTCGAGCCGATGCTGTCGCAGCGGGAGCGGACGAATCCTGACTTGAGGACTGAGTCCCTGGCCCGAGAGCTGGCGGAAGACCATACGATGTCAGCGAAGATTCGAATACCGGGTACGGCAGCAGATCTAGCCTTTCGATGTGATATGAGGGCACGGAGGATTCATGTTCACGCCAAGGTGCCTGCGTCCGGACACACGAGAAATGAGACTCGCGTCAATTGGCTCCTCCGGCCCCTGGCGGAGATATCTGGCGACGTGATAGTCGAAGCGCATGCTGCTCGTAGGCAGCATGCGGCTACGATTGAGGAGTACCGAGAAGATCCGAAGGGCACGCTGCCCGAGGCATTCCCCGAGATCAAGAGTTTCACCGTTTCGCGCGTCTACGACTTGGGCATGAGTCGACGCACCACTGCCAAGATGTCGTTCATCAATTCTGTCATCGCTGCAGTTGACGACTTCTACATCAATCTCCTACAGCCTCAGAAGGTGTGGACCCGGCCGGCACCGAGGTATAAGCCGATCTCACACGCGGGCCAGGAGGAGGAAACATATTCCTCCGAGGAGATCTCGGGGGCCGCTTCAAATGAGGGCGACGAGGTGGAAGTAGAAGTCTGACGGCTCGCCATCAACGGCACTGGAGCACGAGTGGCACCTGGATCACCGGCATACCCGCCTGCGTCCGTCCCAGCATCCGCTTGGTCGGACTCGCATGATCCGTCAAGACGTGAGCAGGTCGTAGAGTTCGCCGAGATCTCAGCGGCACCCGCCTGTTAGCGTCGTCGCCCGTGACTGAGATGACACTGCTGCCCACCACCGCCCGCCGTCTGGACCTGCGCGCCGCCACCCTGCAGACCAAGGGACGCATTCCGTCCTTGGTCACCGGGCTGGTGCGAGACTCCCACCTGGTCTGGTCCGCCGCCCGGGGAACGTTTCCCGAGCACGCCGACCCAGGTGAGTTGCAGTACCGGATCGGGTCGATCACCAAGACTTTCGTCGCCGTCGTCGTACTGCAGTTGCGCGACGCCGGCGCGCTTCGGTTGACCGACACCGTCGACCAGTACGTGCCCGGCACCCCGTTCGGCGATCGCACCCTCACCGAACTGCTCACCCACACCGGCGGGCTGGCCGCGGAACTTCCCGGCTCGTGGTGGGAACGGTCACCGGGGGTGGACCGGCAGGGCCTGCACGAGGCGCTGGCGCAGGGCACCGTGCTGGGCCGGCAGGGACGCCATGTGCACTACTCCAACATCGCCTTCGCGGTGCTGGGGGAGGTGATCGCTGCGGTCACCGGCCGCTCCTGGGATGAGGTGCTCACCGCGCAGGTGCTCGGGCCGTTGCGGATGGACAGCACGACGACGTCGGCTCGCTCTCCCTTCGCCACCGGGTACGCGGTGCATCCCTATGCCGACGTGCTGCTGCCGGAGACGATCCAGGACACCGGGGCGATGGCCCCCGCGGGGCAGTTGTGGTCCACCGTGGGTGACCTCAGCCGCTGGGCGGCCTTCCTGGCCGGGGACACTGCTGACGTGCTCCACACCGACACCCTCGATGAGATGTGTGAGCCGACCGCACTGGCGTCGGGCTCACAGTGGGCCAGCGCCCGCGGGCTTGGGTTGCAGGTGACCCGTAGAGCGGGGCGGCTCCTGGTCGGCCACGGTGGCTCGATGCCCGGTTTCCAAGCCGGCGTGCAGGTGGACCGGGAGGCCGGGCTCGGTGTGGTGACGCTGATGAACTGCACCACGCCCGGCGATGTGGAAGGGCTGGACGACCCCTTCGACATCGTCGAGGACAGTGAGCCCCGCCTGCCCCAGGAGTGGGTGGCTCGCGCCGATGTGCCCGCGGATGTGCTGGCGCTGACCGGGTCCTGGTTCTGGGGGACCTCCGAGGGGACGGTGCGGGTGCTTGACGAGGGCTGGATCGAACTGCAGCGCGTCTCGGGGATGACCAGCACCAGCAGGTTCCGGCCCACCGGCACCGACTCCTGGGTGGGCCTGGACGGTTACCACCGCGGGGAGGCCCTGCGCGTGCGACGCGCAGCCGACGGCGAACCCCAGACTCTCGACGTCGGCACCTTTGTCTTCACCCGCCGGCCCTACGAGCCCAGCGAGTTCATCCCCGGCGGGCTGGACGGCGGCGGCTGGACCGTCACCTAGCGTTGCCCAGGCGTCGTGACCGGTGATCGGTACAGTCGTGGCGATGTCGAGTGACCATGACGCAAACAGGATCTCCCGCCGCAAATGGTTGGGCTCCGTGGGGGCGGTCGGCGTGGCCGGCGCGGGCGCGCTCGGAGCAGCGGCACTGATGCGCTCGCGATCCGAGCCTCCCGGCTTGGACGACCCCGCCCCCGAGCCCGCGCCCCGGGGGGTGTACATGCAGGCATGGGAAGGCATCGACGGTTTCGACCAGGGCAGCCACGACGGCACCGCGGTCGATCCCGACGGGCGCCTGGTCCTGACCTCGCCCACCGGCACGGTGGAGTACACCGACCCCCACACCGAGGTGGCCCGCACCTACGACACCGCCACCTGGACCTCCCCGGAGGTCCAACTGCCGTTCGCTGGCACCGAGGTGATCCCCTCTTGGAACGCGCGAACGCCGTCGGGCACATGGGTGGAGGTAGCCGTCCAGGGGATCACCGACTCCGGTGAGCACACCGACTGGTACGTGCTGGCCCGCTGGTCCCGGGGTGATGACGACCCCGATATCCAGCGCGGTACCGTCGAGGGGCAGCGCGACACGCGCGCCGGCGTCGAGGTGGACGTGCTGGCGATGCGGCACAACCACACCTTGACCGGGCTGCGCGTGCGGGCCACGCTGCACCGGATCGCCGGCGCCACGCAGACCCCTGAGGTCGCCCTGCTCACCGCGATGGTCTCGGCGATTCCCGATGAGCGGGCGGTACCGGTCAGTGAGCCGGGGGAGGCCGCCGGCATCGTGCTGGACGTGCCCACCTACTCACAGCACCTGCACAAGGGTCACTACCCGGAGTGGAACGGGGGAGGGCAGGCCTGGTGCTCACCGACCTGTACTGCGATGGTGCTGGACCATTTCGGCCTGGGCCCCGATGCCGAGGAGACCGGATGGGTGGATATCGAGGCGGAACAGCGCCCCCAGGTTGACCACGTCACGCGGTATGTCTTCGACTACACCTACGGGGGCGCCGGGAACTGGGCGTTCAACGCGGCCTACGCCGGAGAGCGGGGCGCCCGGGCCTACATCACCCGGCTGCGGTCACTGCGCGAGGCCGAGGAGTTCATCAGCGCCGGCATCCCCCTGATCTGCTCGATGTCGTTCACCGAAGCCGACCTCGACGGCGCCGGATACGGGACGAACGGGCACCTGCTGACGATCGTAGGGTTCGACGCCGACGGAGACGTCGTGGTCAACGACCCGGCCTCCCAGGACGAGGCCGACGACGGCAAGGTGCGCGTCACCTACCCCCGCGACCAGTTCGAGAGCCTCTGGCTGACCACGTCGGGCGGCCTCGTCTACGTCATCGCGCCCCCGGGCCACGCCCTGCCCGAGCCCGTGGACGCGGCGGAACCGAACTGGGTCTGAGCCGGCTGGCACTCACGGCATCCTTTGGCCCACACTGCAGGCCGCGGCTACGCGCCTCATCCCACGGTGACCTGGGACCGGCCTGGCTCCAGTTCCAGGTGGGCCGAGACCACGTCGCCATCGTCGATCTGCTCAGCCCGTCGTACCGCCACCCTCACCGGTAGTGCGTACAGGCCTTCCTTGGGGAACATAGAGGTCTGCCAGGTGGTGGCACCGATGCGCGCTCGGACGGGGATCGCCCCCCAGCCGTAACTGACGTCAGCGGCCACGGCGTGGATGTCGGCACTGATCGGCTCGGGTACGGTGATGAAGTAGAACGGGGCGGGGCCGCGCCAGTACCAGATCTCGCCCTCGAAATCCCAGGTCATCACTGCTCCTCGACCGCTCAGACTAGGCTCGCTGCGGCACGCCCGCGATGGGCATCGGGTGTCAGATGCGCACGACCATCGCGCGCACGCGGTTACCGCCGTCCTCCCACTCGCTCACGCGTCTCCAGTTCGATTCACGGAGGCGCTGGTCGATGAGCTCCTCCCAGGTGGCCGGGCTCAGCCGCCCGGGCAGCGACAGTACCTCCACCTCGACGCGAGTGGAGGGGATGGTCACCGAGATCTGGCCGGGGGGTTCGTGATGCTCACCCCCAGGCGACTCTGAGTCCGCGGCGATGATGCGCTGGGCATGCTCGGCCGCGACCGACAAGATCTCGCCTTCGGTGGCTACCGATTCATAGCCCCCCGTGCCCTCGATCTCATTGCCCGCGCCGTCGCGCTCGACCGTGTAGGTGAAGGTGGCCTCGAAGACGGCGTCAACGTCGACGTCATCGGTGTGCTCGGCCAGCGCCGGAACCAGTGACTGCTCGATCGCTTCGGCCCTGGTCCGGTACCGCTTCGGGTGAGACACGCTCCTGCCTCCGTACGCAGGTGGACCGGTGGTGGCGGGTGAGCCCGGCCGGGCACCCGCCACCACCGCATGGTTCAGCCCGCTTGCTCGATCCTGGACTGCTTACTCGAGTGGGCAACCTCGATCTTGCGAGGCTTGGCTTCCTCGGCCACCGGGATCGTCAGCGACAGCACCCCATCGGCGTATGAGGCGTCGATCCGGTCCACCGACACCCCGCTACCGAGCATCAGTTGGCGCGCGAATGTGCCGGTGGGCCGCTCCCGCGCGAGCCACTGGGTCTGTTGGTCCTCCGCCTGTCCGCGCTCAGCACGGATTGTCAGCGTCTGGTCCTCGACGTCGACATCGATCGAGGACGGATCGACCCCGGGAAGGTCCATGTTCAGAACGAACTTGTCCCCATCGCGATACAGGTCGATCGGCATCGCATTGCTGCGTCCGGAGGACATCACTTGTCCCAGCGCATTGCTGAATACACGGTCCATCTCGCGGAACGGGTCGATTCGCGTTGCCATCACCATCACCTCCGAGTGGATACCCGGGCCCGGACCTTCCAGGCCCGATGAAGACGACCGTTGTCACGGCCGATTTTAGCACTCTCATGCCGAGAGTGCTAACGGCTGGTGCTCACGAATTGGGGTGACACGGGTGCGACCATGGGGTGATGACGACATTCGACGAACTGCTCGCCGAGGGTGCGGCGGTACCCACCGAGGGCTGGGACTTCAGTTGGTTCGCCGGCCGGGCCAGCGAGGAGCGCCCGCCCTGGGGCTACGCCGGACTGGTCGCGCAGCGATCGGGCTCCGCGCGGGCGATGCTCGACGTCCAGACGGGTGGGGCCGAGGTGCTCGCGCAGATACCGCACGTCCCACCACTGCTGCGCGCCACCGAGTCCTGGCCCCCGAACCTCGACCTGGCCCGCCCACGACTGACGGCGCTCGGGGGCCAGGTGGTGCAGGTGGAGGACACCGAACCGTTGCCGTTCGACGACGGCACCTTCGACCTGGTGGTCTCCCGCCACCCCACCGTGGTGCTCTGGGAGGAGATCGCCCGGGTGCTTCGCCCAGGCGGAACCTACCTGTCCCAACAGGTGGGGAAGGCCAGTGTGCACGAGCTGTCGGAGGCGATGCTGGGGGACTTCGAACCCTCCGACGGACGCAGTCCGGAGCGAGCGGTGGCCGCCGCCGAAGGGGCCGGGCTCCGGGTGCGGGACCTGCAGACCGCCCGCCTACGGATGACCTTCAACGACATTGCCGCCGTGGTGCACTTCCTGCGCAAGGTGATCTGGATCGTGCCGGGGTTCACCGTGGAGGCCTACCGTCCGCAGTTGGAACTCCTGCATGAGCGCATCCAGGCCGAGGGCCCGTTCGTGGCGCACAGCACCCGGTTCCTGATCGAAGCGGGCCGGTAGCCGTGACGTTGGTGCCCAGTGGAGACGCAGTGCCCTCGTCCCTGGTGGCGCGGGCCGAGTGGCGGTAGCGTGGGGACCATGAGCATCGCCACCGCCACCCGCGTGGAGCGGGCCGAACTGTTGGACTTCATCCGCCCCCGGCACCGGGTCACGCTGATCACCCACAAGGCCAGCGGAGGGCTGCAGGTCTCGCCGGTGAGCGCGGGCGTCGACGAGGCCGGCAGGGTCGTGATCGCCACCTACCCCGAACGAGCCAAGACCACCAACGCACGGCGCAACCCGCAGGTTTCGATGCTGGTGCACTCCGATGAGTGGAACGGGCCCTACGTACAGGTGGACGGGACGGCCGAGGTGCTCGACGTACCCGAGGCCGTCGAGCCACTGGTGGAGTACTTCCGGAGCATTTCGGGGGAACACCCGGACTGGGCCGAGTACCGCGAGGCCATGGTGCGCCAGGGCAAGTCCCTGCTCCGCATTGAGATCACCGGCTGGGGTCCGATCGCCACCGGTGGCTTCCCACCCGGGCGGGAGCCGGCCGGCGGGTAGGCACTCCTCCGGTACCCACCTACGCAACTCCGATAGTGCATGAGCGCAGCCGGCTGGCGCGGTTGCGGTACGTGACTAGCACGTTCCCCACCGGTGAGCGAGTCCATTTCCCCGGGCCCCGGACCGGAACGTCCGGTGGCCCCTGGAACGCGTAAGTACGCAGATCAGGCACAAAGTCACGGTGGCATCACGCCCAGCCGGGGGAGTGACGGCTAGGTCTCACTTCGGTAACGATGCGGACACGAATGAGGTGACCGCGAACAATCCCAGCCCTTGCCGTGTGTACGCTTCCCCTGTCCATGGCGGATGCAAAGTGCTCGTCGGACCCACGAGGTCCAGCCGGAAGCGGTCCGGGGCGAGTCGCTCCTTGCCATTCATAGGAGGAACATTGAAGACCAGGCGCTTTACGGCGGGAGCTGCGATAACCGCAGCGGCCGCCCTCGTGCTGGCCGCATGCAACGGCGGTACCGGTGACGACCCAGACACAGAGCCCGATGACAGTGACGACAACGGTGGCGTGAGCGAGGCTGCTAGCGCGATCACCATTGGCTGGAACCAGACGTTCTACGAGTACAACAGCAACTCGCGGACCGGTAACGCCGCCGCGAACAACAACATCCTGTACCTGATGAACGACGGTTTCCGCTACTTCGACGGCGACCTGGCGTTGCAGCGGAATGAGTCTTTCGGCTCCTTTGACATGGTCGAGGAGACCGAGGACTCCATGACCATGGAATTCACCCTCTCCGATGAGGCGTACTGGTACGGCGGCGAGGAGCCGGTGGAGATCGACGCCGCTGACCTGATGTTGTACTGGGCGGCCCACTCCGGTCAGTTGAACACCGAGACCGACGCCGACGCGGTCCGGGAGGAAGTCCAGGGAGAACTGCTCGAGGAGTTCGGCGAGGAGAACGACGACGGCGAGCTCGAGGTTCCGGCCGAGTCGATGGAGGAGTACCTCGCGGCCGTCGAGACCGAGGTCTCCGAGCGACTGGCTGACGACAACGAGGTCTACTTCAACTTCCCCCTGACCACGTCCGTCGGGCTGATCGAGGAGACCCCGGAGATCATCGCCGACGGTAAGGGCGTGACCTTCGACTACAACCAGCCCTACGTGGACTGGGAGTACAGCTTCGGTGTGGGCGTCCCCGCGCACGTCGTCGGGATGCGGGCGCTGGACATCGACGACCCGCAGGAAGCCAAGGACCGGGTGATCGCTGCGATCCAGGATGAGATCACCGAGGACCTGGCGCCGATTGCGGCGTTCTACAACACCGGCTTCCAGTTCGGCGACACCCTGCCGGACGACGAGTTGCTGTACCTGTCCTCGGGTGCGTACCTGATGACGGACTTCCAGCGGAACCAGTACGTGACCCTGACGGCCAACCCGGACTACACCGGGGAGTTCCCGGCCGCGATCGAGGAGATCACCGTCACCATCTCCGGTGACCCGATGACCCACATCCAGGCGCTGCAGAACCAGGAAGTGCACCTGGTCCAGCCGCAGGCCACCCCGGACACGCTGGCTGCCCTGGAGAACCTCGGCGATCAGGTCGGGATTTTCAGCGGTGACGGTCCCACGTACGAGCACATCGACGTCATCTTCGACAACGGTGGCCCGTTCGACCCCGAGACCTACGGTGGCGATGAGGACGTTGCACGCGACATCCGCAATGCCTTCTTCAACCTGGTTCCGCGCCAGGAGATCGTGGAGACCCAGGTCCAGCCGATCAACCCCGAGGCCGAGGTGCGTCACTCCTACACCCAGGTCCCCGGTTCGCCGAACTACGACCAGATGGTTGAGACCAACCAGATGGAGCAGACCTGGCCGGTGGAGACCGACCTGGACACCGCGGTCGAACTGATCGAGGGCACCGGTGTGGAAACGCCTATCCCGGTCCGGTTCATGTACGACCCGTCCAACTCACGCCGCGCGAACATCTACGAGCTCGTCCGCGAGTCCGTGGAGCGTGAGGGTCTGTTCGAGCTGGTCGACGCCGGTGACGTCAACTGGGGATCGCTCCTGGCTGACACCACCATCTACGACGCCTCCCTCTTCGGGTGGCAGTCCACCTCCACCGCGGTTGGTGCCGCTGGTCAGAACCACGTCACCGGTGGGGTGAACAACTTCGGTGGATTCTCCAACGAGCGCGTGGACGAGATCTTCGCCGAACTGAGTTCCGAGACCGATGCTCAGGCACAGGCGGATCTGCTCGCCGAGGCCGAGCAGATCCTGGTGGAGGAAGCGTTCGGCACGGTGATCTTCCAGCACGAGCTCATCGCGGGCTACGACGCACGGCTGCAGAACATCGAGCCGATCGCCTTGGCACCGACCATCTTCTGGAACTACTGGGAGTGGGAGCTCACTGAGTGAGTCGAGGGTTCCTTCTGAACTCTGACTCCTAGGTAGACACCGCAAGTACGTGGGGGCATCGGGCGCCCTACCGGCCCCGATGCCCCCACACTTGTGCGTACCCAAACCGACCCATGGCTGGTTCGGCTGGGGTACCGTCATCGCCTAGAATCCACCGCAACTCACCCCGGCCACTGCCGACTGCGAGGTCCAGTTTTGCTGCAGTTCATAGTCAGACGAGTGCTGATGGGATTGCTCATCCTGCTCCTGTCGTCCTTTCTGAGCTACATCATGATCGACCTCGCCGTCGATCCGCTCGAGGACCTGTACACCAGCACCGACCCTGACGCCCCGGCACAGATAGAACAGCGCATCGAGATGCTGAACCTCGATGCCACGGTGTTCGAGCGATACGCGACGTGGTTCGGCGCGTTCGTCACCGGTGACCCGGGTGTGTCCTGGGAGACCGGGCAGCCGGTCGCCGACGAGTTGCGCGGTGCTGTGATCGGCACCCTCCATCTCGTGACCGCCGCGACCTTCCTGTCCATCATCCTGGGCGTGAGCGTCGGGATCGTCTCGGCGCTGCGTCAGTACACCAGCTTCGACTACATCGTCGTCTTCTTCTCCTTCGTGCTGTACTCCCTCCCGGTGTTCTGGGTGGCGGTACTGCTCAAGCAATGGGGCGCGATCGGCTTCAACGACTTCCTGTCCGACCCGCACCTGTCCCCGACCACGATCGGCATCGTCGCCGTCATCGGGGGTGCGTTGATCTCGATGGCCATGGCCGGATCGCGGATCACCCGTCTGATCAGTTTCGTCGGCGGCGCCGCAGCCGTTGCGGGGATGCTGTTCTACCTGCAAGGCAGCGGCTGGTGGAACGACCCACACATCGGTCCCGCGCTGCTCATCCTGAACGGGCTGGGTGTGGCCTTCGCTATCACCCTGCTATCGACAGGTCTGGAGAACCGACGGGCGCTGTTCACCTCGCTGAGCGTCGTCGCGTTGACGCTCGCGCTTTACCTCCCGGTGCAGTGGCTGTTCGATGTCACCGATGCCGCCGAGATCACCGGCGCCCCACTGATCGCCGGTCTCGGGTTGGTCTGTGTGGCCGTGGGTGCGCTGGTCGGGCGGTTCTGGGGCGGACCGGACTGGAAGCAGTCGGCACGTACCGGCGGCATCGTCGCCGCCATCATGGGCGCCATGGTCTTCCTGGACCGGATCATGCAGGCCTGGCCCTCCTACAACGCCAACCCCCGGATCTCCGGACGCCCGATCCGGACCTTCCAGGAACGCACACCGGGATTCCAGGGGGACTTCTGGGAGTCCACCCTGAACCTGTACGGCCACCTCATCCTGCCGACTCTGGCCCTGATGCTCATCTCCTTCGCCTCCTACACGCGTTACTCGCGGGGGTCGATGCTGGAGGTGCTGAACCAGGACTACATGCGCACCGCCCGCGCGAAGGGGCTGGCCGAGCGCACCGTGATCATGCGGCACGGCTTCCGCAACACGCTGATCCCCCTGGCCACCCTGGTCCCGGTGGACGTGATCGGTCTGCTCGGCGGCGCGCTGATCACCGAGAGGATTTTCGCCAGACCCGGGATGGGCACGATGTTCCTGGCGAACCTTGAGGCCAACGTCATCGAACCGGTGATGGCCTACCTGGTGATCGTGGCCGCGCTGGCGATCCTCGCCAACATGGTGGCCGACCTGATGTACGCAGCCCTTGACCCACGAATCCGGGTGAACGCCTGATGACTCGCAACGACGTTGACAACCCCGACGTACCGGAGGACGCCTCCGGTGCCGGTGAGGGCGCGATCGAGCTGCGCGAGGCCATCGGCAAGTCCCAGGGGCAGATCGTCCGGGAACGCTTCTTCCGCCACCGCGGCGCGATGGCCGCGTTGATCATCCTGGTCGGGATCGTGATCCTCGGATTCTCCTCGGTCGGATTCTGGTTCGTGCCCGGCTGGTGGGAGTGGGCCCCGGGGCAGCGCCCGGATCCGGACGTGCACGGCTACCGCATCTTCCACGAGGGCGGCCGGCCCACCATCACCATGCCCTGGAGCGAGGAGGGTTTTGGTATCGGCCCGCACCCGTTCGGTCAGGACGACATCGGCCGCGATATGTTCGCCCAGGTGATGCGAGGGATCCAGACCTCCACGATCGTCATGGTGATCATCGGCATTGCCGCCACCTTCGCCGGTGTGGTGATCGGTTCCGTCGCCGGCTTCTTCCGTGGCGCAGCGGACCAGGTCCTGATGCGGATGACCGACCTGGTGATCACGCTGCCGACGATCGCCCTCGGTGCCGTGCTCGGCCGGATCGTCGGCGCGGCCGACCCGGTGCCGCTGGCACTGGCGCTGGGTGCGGTGACCTGGACGGGCCTGTCCCGACTGGTGCGTGCCGAGTTCCTCTCGCTGCGGGAACGGGAGTTCGTCGACGCGGCCCGCGTCGCCGGTGCCTCGAACGTGCGGATCATCTTCAAGCACATGCTGCCCAACGCCATGGGTGTGATCATCGTGGCCGTGACGCTGCTGATGTCCTCGGCGATCCTGCTGGAGACCTCGCTGAGTTATCTGGGCTTCGGTATCACGCTGCCGAACGTCTCCCTCGGGCTGCTCATCAGTGAGTACGAGACGGCCTTCGCCACCCGGCCCTGGCTGTTCTGGTGGCCGGGCCTGTTCATTGTCGCACTGGCCCTGTGTGTCAACTTCATCGGTGACGGGCTCCGGGACGCGTTCGACCCGCGCCAGCGACGCATCCCCTCGGCCCGCAAGCTTGCTGCCGCCGAGCGGAAGCTGGAGCGCCGTGAGACCAAGGACACCAACGTGGCGGCGACGTCATGATGGTTCCCGCCCGGCCACGCAGCGGGCTCGAGCAGGTGGAACATGGCGTGCTCGCCGTCGTCGGCCCGGGACTGACGCGGATCGTGCCCCGCGGTAACCCGGCCAGGACCGGCTCAGCCGGTCAGCACCATGATCGCCACCGTCAGCACGACCACCGCGAGCACCCCCAGCTCGCGGGTGTTCCACCCCGGGGTCGGCCGGACCGGCTCGTGCGTGGGCCGCTCCTCCAGGTAGCCGGCCGCGGTGAGGGAGTCCAGCCGCTGCCCGATCACCAGGGCCACGGCGGCCGCATTGTGACCGGTCTCCAGGCCCCGGCCGGTCTCGGTCTCACTCGCGGCCATCTTCGTGCGGGGGCGGCGCAGGCGTGTTCCCATACCACTCGAGGCGGGGATCGCCCAGGAGGAGTACGTACCCTCGGTTGTCTCCACCGACAGGGCCCACCGGCTCTCCACGCCGCGAAGCGTGGGCCAGGGCACATGCACCCGCCGCACGATGTTGACCACGGTGATGCCGCCGTCGGCCACCTCGACCTTGGGATTACCGAACAGCACCCACACCAGACCGCCACCGATCACGAGGAACGGCAGCGCCTGCCACAGTGCGTCGATACCCCCATCGATGAGGCTGTAGATGAGCACCACCACGATCAACGCTCCGGCCAGGACGGTCAGGACGCGTGCGTAGAGAGTGCGGAACGTGTGCGTGGGACCCATGGCACCATCGTGGCACCGAACCGCCCGGAGCGGAGCATCGCCCACTCGGCGCCGTCGCGCCGTGATGGATGGAAGGAAGTGGCGTGAGTACACAGACCACCAGTGAGGCACCCCTGTCCGCGACGGGTGATGCGATCCTGACCGTGCGCGATCTGAGCGTGGACTTCTTCGTCGAGGGCGAATGGCACACGGCCGCGAAGAACATGACCTACGAGGTCTACCCCGGTGAGGTGCTCGCCATCGTGGGTGAGTCCGGCTCGGGCAAGACCCAGTCGTCGATGTCCCTGTTGGGGCTGCTGCCTCCCAACGGCCGCTCCTCGGGCTCGGCGAAGCTGGGCGACCAGG
The DNA here is from genome assembly GCF_049725055.1 of Pseudactinotalea sp. Z1739. The sequence continues at coordinate 134,189 of NZ_JBMPQA010000008.1, forward strand.
AGTTGGTCGGGATGCCCAACAGCAAACTGCAGAAGGTACGCGGCATGGAGGCCGCCGTGATCTTCCAGGAGCCGATGACGGCGTTGAACCCCGTCTACACGGTCGGCTTCCAGATTGTGGAGACCCTCCGCACCCACCTGGGCATCGGACCCGCCGCGGCGAAGGCCCGGGCGATCGAACTGCTGGAACTCGTGGAGATGCCCGCAGCCGCCACCCGGTACCACTCCTACCCGCACCAACTCTCCGGTGGTCAGCGTCAGCGTGCCATGATCGCCCAGGCGCTGGCGTGTGACCCCCGGCTGTTGATCGCCGACGAGCCCACCACCGCCCTGGACGTCACGGTGCAGGCCGAGATCCTGAAGTTGATGCGTGACCTGCGGGAGCGGATCGACTCGGGCGTCGTCCTGATCACCCACGACATGGGCGTGGTCGCCGACATGGCCGACCGGATCCTGGTGATGCGCAACGGTGAGATCGTCGAACGCGGCACCGCCGCGGAGATCTTCGACGCGCCCAAGCACCCCTACACCCGCCAGTTGCTGCGCTCGGTGCCTCACCTGGGGTCGAGCGCGCACGAGCACACGGCGGTACGTCCTCCGGCCACCACCACCGAACGCGCCGAGGCGCCCGCTGACGGAACGGCCGCGCAGGGCCCCGCCCCGGCGATGCTGGCCGAGGGGCTGGAGATCACCTACCCCAAGCGCGGTCGCACCCCGGCGTTCAAGGCCGTGGACGGCGTGGACCTGAGCATCGCCGCGGGCGAGGTGGTGGGCCTGGTCGGTGAGTCCGGCTCCGGTAAGACCACCATCGGGCGTGCTGCGGTGGGCCTGCTTCCGGCGTCGGCTGGACGGTTGGAGATCGTGGGCACGGACATGGTCGGTGCCAAACCGCGCGACCTCAAGCCGTTGCGCAGCAAGATCGGGATCGTCTTCCAGGACCCGGGCTCCTCCCTCAACCCGCGCCTTCCCATCGGGGAGTCCATCGGTGAGCCGCTGTACCTGCACCGGGGGATCAAGGGCAAGCAACTGGCTTCGCACGTGGAGGATCTGCTCGACCAGGTGCAACTGCCCAGGTTCATGCGCAACCGGTACCCGCACGAACTCTCCGGTGGGCAGCGCCAGCGGGTGGGTATCGCCCGGGCGCTGAGCCTGGAGCCCAAGTTGCTGGTCGCCGATGAGCCCACCTCGGCACTGGACGTGTCCGTGCAGGCGACGGTGCTCAGCCTGTTCCAGGACCTGCAGCGTGAGCACGGGTTCGCGTGCCTGTTCATCAGCCACGACCTGGCGGTGGTCGAGATGCTCTCCAGCCGGATCGCGGTGATGCACCACGGCAAGCTCGTGGAGGTCGGACCGGCCCCGCAGATCGTGAACAACCCCCAGGATCCCTACACCCAGCGGCTGATCGCGGCCGTACCGGTGCCGGACCCGGACGAACAGCGCAAGCGCCGCGAGACCCGCGACGCCCTCCTCGACGCCGCGGCGGCCGAGTTGGCAGCCGAGCTGGCGGCGGAGGAGGCTCGGGGCCAGGGTTCAGGGATCGACGACCTGCGCGGGGGAGCCCGCGACATGGGGCGCGGCGGCATCTGAGGGGCGTCGGCCCGGCCCGGGCGCCGGTGTGATGCGTTCGGTCTCACCGGGGGCGTCCTTGCGCGCGGAACGAGGCCGATCGCCCGGTAGAATCGTGTGTTGGCGCCGCGTCCTACCTCCGGTGCACCAGCAACCCACCACCGGATCGAGGCCTGACCTGATGCCCACCCGCTCGCGCACCGATCTGCGCAACATCGCCATCGTCGCCCACGTCGACCACGGCAAGACGACCATGGTCGATGCCATGCTGCGCCAGTCCGGCGCCTTCGGCGCACGCGGCTCCGATGAGGTGCGCGTGATGGACTCCGGGGATCTGGAGCGGGAGAAGGGCATCACGATCCTGGCCAAGAACACCGCGGTGGACTACCGCGGTGCGGCCGCCGCGGCCGCTGGTCACCCGGACGGCATCACCATCAACGTGATCGACACCCCCGGGCACGCCGACTTCGGCGGTGAGGTTGAGCGCGGGCTGTCCATGGTCGACGGCGTGGTGCTGCTGGTGGATGCCTCCGAGGGCCCCCTGCCGCAAACCCGGTTCGTGCTCCGCAAGGCCCTGGCCGCCCGGCTGCCGGTGATCATCGTGGTGAACAAGGTGGACCGCCCCGACTCGCGCATCGCCGAGGTGGTCGCCGAGTCCACCGACCTGCTGCTGTCCCTGGCCGCAGACCTAGCCGACGAAGTGCCGGACCTGGACCTGGACGCGGTGCTGGAGGTTCCGGTGGTCTACGCCTCCGCGCGCGCCGGACGTGCCTCCATGACCGAGCCGGCCGCCGGGGAACTGCCCGATGAGGCCGACTTGGAACCCCTGTTCGCCACCATTCTGGAAACCATTCCGGCCCCTACATACGACCCGGACATGCCGCTGCAGGCGCACGTGACCAACCTGGACGCCTCACCGTTCCTGGGCCGCCTGGCGTTGCTGCGGATCTTCAACGGCACGCTGCGCAAGGGCCAGCAGGTGGCGTGGGCGCGCAGGGACGGGCAGGTCTCCGGGGTGCGGATCTCCGAACTCCTGCGCACCCGCGGGCTGGAACGGATGCCCACCGACGAGGCCGGCCCCGGTGACATCGTCGCCGTCGCCGGCATCGAGGAGATCACCATCGGGGAGACGCTGACCGATCCGGACGATCCCCGCCCGCTGCCGTTGATCACCGTGGACGACCCGGCGATCTCGATGACGGTCGGGATCAACACCTCCCCGCTGGCCGGGCGGGTCAAGGGTCACAAGGTCACCGCCCGGCAGGTCAAGGACCGCCTGGACGCCGAACTGGTCGGCAACGTGTCGCTGCGGGTGCTGCCCACCGAACGGCCCGACGCCTGGGAGGTCCAGGGGAGGGGGGAACTGGCCCTGGCGATCCTGGTTGAGCAGATGCGCCGGGAGGGGTTCGAGTTGACCGTCGGCAAGCCCCAGGTGGTCACCCGCGTCATCGACGGCGCGGTGCACGAGCCGATGGAGCGGATGACCATCGATGTCCCCGAGGAGTACCTGGGCTCGGTCACCCAGCTGCTCGCCGCGCGCCGTGGCCGGATGGACACGATGACCAACCACGGCACCGGCTGGGTCCGGATGGAGTTCGTGGTGCCCGCCCGTGGGTTGATCGGGTTCCGCACCCAGTTCCTCACCGAGACCCGCGGCACCGGGATCGCCTTCTCGATCGCCGAGGGGTACGAGCGCTGGGCCGGGCCGATCGAGTTCCGCACCACCGGCTCACTGGTGGCCGACCGGGCCGGGACTGCCACACCGTTCGCGATGCTCAACCTGCAGGACCGGGGCAGCTTCTTCATCGAACCGACCTCGGAGGTCTACGAGGGCATGATCGTGGGGGAGAACGTCCGCAACGAGGACATGGACGTCAACATCACCAAGGAGAAGAAGCAGACGAACATGCGCGCGGCCGCCGCGGACACCTTCGAGAACCTGAACCGGCCGCGTCGGCTGACCCTGGAGGAGTCCCTGGAGTTCGCCCGGGAGGACGAGTGCGTGGAGGTCACCCCGGAAGTCGTGCGGATCCGTAAGGTGATCCTGGACGGACACGGCCGGAACAAGGCCGCCGCTCGGGCCCGGCGGGCCTGACCCGCCAACGCCCCCGGCAGCCGCGTCAGGGTTCCTGGCAGTAGGATCCGGCGCAGCAAAAGTGGGTGGCACCCAGAGCCGCCAGGCACCGTGGGATCGGAAGGAGTGGAGTGAGCCAGCACGCGCCCCGCACCCTCGGGGTCTTCGCCCACCCCGACGATGAGACCCTCTCCGGCGGCCCGCTGCTGGCCACGATGGCGCGGCGCGGGCACGTCACCGTGATCACCACCAACCGCGGTGAGCGCGGTGAGGTGATCGGTGCGGACCTGGCGCACCTGGCTCAGGACCACCAGGCGCTGGGCCGGCACCGCACTCAGGAGGTCGGGGCCGCCGCCGCCGCGCTCGGCGTGGCCGAGCACCACTTCCTGGACGAGCTGCCCGGGCTCACCACACGCCGCCCGCCCCGGTACACCGACTCCGGGATGCGCTGGCCGGAGGGGCAGACCGGCGTGCGGGCGATCCCGGCCGAGGACGTCGACGACCACGCCTTCTCCCGTGCCGACACCGACATCAGCGCACGGGTGCTGGCCGCCCTGATCCGCACCACCCGCCCGGACCTGGTGCTGACCGAGGAGCCCGACGGCGGCTACGGCCACCCCGACCACGTCCAGGTCAACCGGGTCACCATGCGTGCGGTGGAACTGGCCGCGACGGACCTGGAGCCGCTCTTCCCCGATGACCCCACCACCGGCACCCAGCCCTGGCGGGTGCCCGTGGTGGCGTGGGTGGTGTACCCGCAGAGCCGCTTCCGCGGCGGGTTGGACTGGTTGAGGCGGTACAACGGGCGGGCCGGCACCTCCGAGCACACCGGGGGGCTGCTCACGGTTCCCACCGGCGAGCAGACCCCCACGATCGTTCGCCCCGATGATCAGGTGGATCTGGACATCGGGCTGTCGGCCCCCGTGCTGGACGCCCTGGCGCAGGCGATGCGGTCCCATCGGACCCAGGTCCAGGCCGTGCACGTCGATCAGGCACTGGTGGCTGAGTCCGGTGGGCACGCCGCCGGCTGGTTCGCGCTGAGCAACGACATGCTGCGGCCGGTCCCGGCGCGGGCCACGGCCATGGTGGCGCCCGGGTGGGGTAGTGCCGCCGACCTGGCCGGCCTCGCCCGGGATGAGGACGAGGTAGGGCACGACGACGCAGGTGCGGCCGGAGAGGCGGGTGCACCGGGGCAGGTGCGGGGTGGGGGCGAGCAGGATCCGCGCTGGTACACGGGGTTCATGCTGTCGATGACGGCGTTGCTCGCGATCCTGGTGGGCTCGATCGGGACGGTGTTCTACCGCTGGGAGATGCCGTTCGGTCTGCTGCTCTCGTTGCTGGTGGTGCTCACCGGGTCCGTCCTGGCACGCGCCCTTGCCGATCGGCGCGGGCAACTGCTCTACGCGGGCGTGATCTTCCTGGTGATCTTCGCGATGACCTATCTGGGCAGGGCGGACGTGATCGTGACCGGGGAGGCGATCGGCGTGGCCTGGCTGCTCGGGGCCCCCGCCCTGGCACTGCTGGGCCTGGCGGCACCGAGGAGGTGGTTCCGTGACTGATCCGGTGGAGGACTACCGCCTGGCGATGTCGCGGCTGATCTCCGGGGTGTGCGTGATCTCTGCGCGCGCCGGCAGCCTCGACCTGGCGATGACGGCCACCTCGGTGGTCTCGGTCTCGCTGGAACCACCCACGGTGCTGTTCTGCGTGCACTCCGATGCCCGGCTGGCCGAGGCGGTGCAGCCCGGTGGCACCTGGGGGGTGAGCATCCTGAGCGCAGCGGCCGGTGCGGTGGCGGACTGGCTGGCTAGTCCGGGACGCCCCGCCGTGGGCCAGTTGGACCGGGTGGGGCACCATCGCGGTGAGCACAGCGGCACAGCCCTGCTGGATGAGGCCACCGCATGGTTGCAGTGCCGCACCGAGTGGACCAAGGAGGCCGGTTCCCACGAGGTGGTGGTCGGGCAGGTGCTCAGCACGGCGCTGGCGCCGGCCGGCAGCGGCGGGATCGTGCACCACCTGGGTCGGATGCGCGCGGCCCCCTGAGACCGGAGGGGCGGTGTTGTGAATCCCGCCACGCTTGGGAATGGCTGAGGTGCCGCGAACGGCGAGGCGTTACCATATTCGGGGGCGCACACGAGCCCGGAGACTTCAAAGGGAATACGTGGCGAAGCAGAATGAGGGGCCTGAGGGGCCGACGCACGAGCACGCCGACGGGGACGCGGATCCGCGCGCACCCGAAGGCGCGCTCGTCGACGGCTCAACCCACGAACTGCCGCGGCCCGGTTCCGATGAAGGACCGGCAGCCGACGTGCGCCGAACCCCGATCAAGGACCGTCGCACCCCCGAGGACGACGTCACCCCGGACGAGGCCCCCGACACCGGGAATCATGCCCGCGACGACGACGTCACCCCGGACGCGCCCGCCGACACCGGCGATCATGCCCCCGAGGACGACGTCACCCCGGACGCGCCCGCCGACACCGGCGATCATGCCCCCGAGGACGACGTCACCCCGGACCCGCCCGCCGACGCCGAGGAGCCCCCTCGCGACGACGACGCCACCGTCGTCGTCGACCCGCCGACCACCGACGCCTCCGACGCCACGGATGACCCAGACGCCACCATGGTGGCCGGGCCTCCGGCCGCCGCCACCGACGACCAGGACAGCCCTTTGACCCCGAAGAAGAAGACCAAGCGCAAGAAGCGCGGCCTCACCAAGGTCGGGATCTGGGCCGGCGTGATCGTCTTGCTGCTCGCCGCGGCGTACGTGGGCAGCGCCTACTTCCTCGGCGACCGCGTCCCGGCGGACACCACGGTGGCCGGCGTGGACGTCTCGGGACTGCCCACCGGGACGGCCGAGCAGGTCCTGGCGGAGGAACTCGGTGGGCTGGAGACCGAGCCGCTGCCGCTGACCTTCGCCGACAGCGGCGCCGAACTCGAACCGGCCTCGGCCGGGTTGTCCTTCGACGCTGCCGCCACGGTGGATCAGTTCACCGGATTCACCCTGGACCCCCGGATACTGCTCGGCCACCTGTTCGGGCTCGGCGAGCAGGAGCCGATCTCGCACGTGGATGAGGCGGCCTTGGAAGCGGCGCTGGAGGGTTTGGCAGAAGACCTGGACATCAGCCCCGTGGAGGGGTCGATCAGCATCGTCGATGCCGAGGCGGAGATCACCGATCCGCAGGAGGGCGCCGCCGTCGACGTGCCCGAAGCCACCGAGTTGCTCGCGGCGGAGTGGATCACCGGGTCACGCCCTCTGGAACTGCCGGAGTTGGTGGTGCGGCCCGAGATCGGACCCGAGGAGATCCGGGCCGCGATGGATGAGGTGGTCGAGCCGTTCCTGTCCGGTCCGGTGACGGTGGCGGTGAACGACACCGAAGTGGAGTTGTCCACTGAGGAGTTGGCCGATGCCGCCACCCTGGAGGTCAACGGCACCCGGTTCGACCTGGCCCTGGACGGCCAGGAACTGGCCGAGACCGTCACGGCCAAGGAGGACTCGATCGGGGAAGTCCCCCGTGACGCCAGGATCGAACTGCAGGGCGGTGAACCCACCGTGATCCCGGCGGTGACCGGCACTGGGCTGGACCCGGAGGAACTGGCCCCGGCAGTGCGCGACGCCTCCCTGCAAACCGAGGCGGACCAGCGGGTGGCCACGGTCGAACTCTCCCGGACCGAGGCGGAGTTCACCACGGCCGATGCCGAAGCGCTCGGTGTGGTGGAGGTGATCGGGCGCTACTCCACCCCGATGCCTTACGACCCACCCCGCACCGAGAACCTGGTGATCGGTACCTCGAGAATCAATGACACCCTGCTCATGCCGGGTGAGGAGTTCTCCCTGCTGGATGCACTCAGTCCGATCACCGAGGCCGGCGGCTACAACTCCTCCGGGGTGGTGGTGGATGGGTTTGCCACCGAAGCCGCCGGGGGCGGGCTGTCCCAACTCTCCACCACCGTGTTCAACGCCGCGTTCGAAGCGGGCCTGGAAGACATCACGCACCAGCCGCACTCGCGGTGGTTCAGCCGCTACCCCGAGGGCCGTGAAGCCACCCTGTTCTCCCCGGACCTGGACATGAGATTCGGCAATAACACCGACTACGGGGTGCTGATCCACGCCTGGGTCGGGGACGGCCAGACCCATGTGGTGCTGTGGGGCACGGACGTGTGGGACGTCGACATCGTCACCGGCAGTCGCTACAACATCACCTCACCGCAGACGGTGTACAACCAGGACCCGCGATGCGAGCCGGAGTCCGGTGGGCAGTCCGGCTTCACCGTGCAGGTGACCCGAACGGTCTCAGCCGGCGGTGAGGTGCACGAGCAGCGCACCTACACCCACACCTATCGCCCGTGGAACCGGGTGGTCTGCGGTGAACCGCCGTCGGCCTCCGACGATGACGATGACGATGACGACAACGGGGACGACGACGACTGACCGCTGGAGACGGCTGATCCCTGGCGCCGGTTCACACCAGCACCGGTGAGGGCGGGGTCCCGGCGCCGCATCCCAGGCGGTGGCGGCCGACGGTGGCCGTGCCCGGTTGCGGCCCGCGCTACTGCCCGGGCGGGGGCCGGCGCCGGCGCGTGGGCGGGGGAGGGACCCGCTTACCGATCGCGATCGTGGCGGCGGGTACCGACACCAGCCCGCGCTTGGTGATCACGTCCACACCGTCGTCATCGACGCGGGCCAACTCACCGAGTGCGTCGGAGTAGCGGCCGTCCTCGATCCGGTACCGCACCACCACGCGTTCCCCGACCTGCCAACCGCGCCAGAACGGTCTCGCCGCGGATTCACTCACCCTCGCCTCCGCTCCACCTACTGCCTCCTCCTCGTGATCGCCGGCCCACCGGTGCGGTGCAATCTCCGCCTGGGGGCCGGAGGGCCTGCCCGAACCGGCCGAATGGGCGATACTAGGACCGGACCTTGGTGATGCCCACGTTGGGCCACTGTATCCACCGCAAGGAAGGACCTCGTCTGTGACCTATGTGATCGCCGAACCGTGTGTGGACCTCAAGGACAAGAGTTGTATCGATGAGTGTCCGGTCGACTGCATCTACGAGGGTGAACGGATGCTGTACATCCAGCCCGATGAGTGCGTGGACTGTGGGGCGTGTGAGCCGGTGTGCCCGGTGGAGGCGATCTACTACGAGGACGACGTTCCGCAGCAGTGGGCGAACTACTACGAGGCGAACGTGAACTTCTTCGACGAGATCGGCTCACCCGGTGGGGCCGCGCAGATGGGGCTGATCAACTTCGATCACCCGATCGTGGCCGCCCTGCCACCGCAGCAGCACGACTGAGCGGCGTCCGTCGATGGGTCTGGTGCAGATCACACAGGACTACCCCTGGGATGCGGTGGCGTCCTACGCCGAGCGTGCCGGCGCGCACCCCGGCGGGCTGGTGGACCTGTCCATCGGCACTCCGGTGGACCCCACGCCACCGGTGATCCAGCGGGCCCTCGCTGAGGCCGCCGACGCCCCCGGCTACCCCACTGTGGCCGGGACGGCGGCGCTTCGGGAGGCGATCAGTTCCTGGTTCGACCGTGCCCGCGGCGTGCCCGGCCTGGACCCGGGGGCGGTACTGCCCACGGTCGGTTCCAAGGAGATGGTGGCGCTGCTTCCCTCGCTGTTGTCGATCGGTCCCGGGGATGTGGTGGTGGTGCCCTCGATGGCCTATCCCACCTACGCGATCGGCGCCCAGCTGGCTGGTGCGGAGGTGCTCATCGCCGACGATGTGGCCCAGTGGACCGGCAACCCCGCCGTCCGGCTGGTCTGGCTGAACTCCCCGTCCAACCCCACCGGCGCGGTGCTGGGCACCGAGTTGATGGCCGAGGTGGTCACCGCCGCCCGTCACCTGGGGGCCGTGGTGGCCTCCGATGAGTGTTACGCCCAGCTGGGCTGGGACGTTCCGTGGAATCTCGAGCCGGTGCCGAGCCTGCTGGACGAGCGGGTCAGCGGCGGGTCCCATGAGGGGTTGCTGGCGGCCTACTCGCTGTCCAAACAGTCCAACCTCGCCGGATACCGAGCCGCGTTCCTGGCCGGCGATGACGCCCTGATCGCCCGCCTGGTGCTGATGCGCCGGCACATGGGCATGATCGTGCCCGCCCCGGTGCAGGCGGCGATGGTCGCAGCCCTCGGTGACGATGAGCACGTGGACAGCCAGCGTGAGCTCTACCGCGCCCGGCGCCAGGCCCTGATGCCGGCGCTACGGCAGGCGGGATTCGCCGTCGACCACTCCGAGGCCGGACTGTACCTGTGGGTGCGTCCGCAGGAGGACTCCGTGCTCACCGGCCAGGACTGCTGGGCCCTGATGGACTCCCTGGCCGATCTGGGCGTCCTGGCCGGCCCGGGAGCCTTCTACGGCGCAGCCGGTACCGGTCACGTGCGGATCTCCCTGACCGCACCCGATGAACGAGTGGCCGCCGCCGCGAGGCGTCTCACCGGTTCCTGAGCGCCGGGACGACGTCGCCGGGGCCTACCGGCGATGGATCCGGGCTGCCCGGTGGTGGTGCCGCAGGTACCTGCTCGGGTATCAGGGGGTGCGCAATGCCACCCTTGGAAAACATGGCAACGATTGGGCACGACCTTTGTCCGGCCGGTAGATTGCGTGCCAGGGCCCATCGTGGTGTGCGATCCACGCCAAGGATGTGGCCGAGGGATAACGCCAGGAAGGGACAGACATGACTGACGCCACACCGCCCCCCGCAACATTCCAGGTGGACGGCCAGGAATTGGAGTTCGCCAGGGTCAGGGCGAGCGAGGGCAACGACGGTGTGGTGATCTCCTCACTGCTGAAGGAGACCGGGCTGGCTACGCTGGACCCGGGGTTCATGAACACCGCCAACTGCGAGTCCAAGATCACCTACATCGACGGGGACGCCGGGATTCTGCGCTACCGCGGGTACCCGATCGACCAACTCGCCAAGGGGGCCACCTTCCTGGAGGTGGCCTACCTGCTCATCCAGGGCGAGCTGCCCACCCCCGCGCAGAAGGACGCGTTCACCGAGCGGGTGGAGCGCCACACCCATTTGCACGACAACTTCAAGAACCTCATCGGTGCTTTCCCTACCGATGCCCACCCGATGGCGGTGCTGTCCTCGGCGGTCTCGGCGCTGCCGGGCTACTACCCCGAGAGCGTGGACCCGTTCGATGAGCACGCGGTGGAGTTGGCCACGGTGCTGTTGCTGGCGAAGTTGCCCACCATCGCCGCCTACGCCTTCCGCCGCTCCCAGGGCAAGGAGATGATCGGTGCGGACAAGTCGCTGAACTACCTGCAGGGGTTCCTGCGGATGAGTTTCGCCGATGACAACGGTGACTACGAGCAGAATGAGTCGCTGGTGAAGGCACTGCGTCTGCTGCTGATCCTGCACGCCGACCATGAGCAGAATTGCTCCACCTCCACGGTGCGCATCGTGGGTTCGGCGCACGCGAACCTCTACGCCTCGGTTTCGGCCGGTGTCGGGGCGCTGTCCGGCCCGTTGCACGGCGGGGCGAACGAGGCGGTGCTGGCGATGCTCGAGGAGATCCGGGACAGCCCCGACGGGGCCGACACCTTCATGCAGAAGGTGAAGAACAAGGAGTCCGGGGTGCGCTTGATGGGCTTCGGGCACCGGGTGTACAAGAACTATGACCCGCGCGCGGCGATCGTCAAGGACGTCGCTGCGGAGGTGCTCCAGGCTCTGGGTGTGCAGGACGAACTGCTCGAGATCGCCCAGCGGCTGGAGGAGATCGCGCTGTCCGATGATTACTTCATCGAGCGCAAGCTCTACCCCAACGTGGACTTCTACACCGGCGTGATCTACAAGGCGATGGGGTTCCCCACGAACATGTTCACCCCGCTGTTCGCGGTCGGCCGGGCCCCCGGCTGGATCGCGCAGTGGCGGGAGATGATGGCGGACCCGGCCACCAAGATCGGCCGGCCCCGGCAGGTCTACACCGGCGCCACCGAGCGCCAGTACGTGCCCCTCAGCCAGCGCTGAGACCGGGCAGTTCCGCGCCCGGGGCTCGTACGGGACAGTCCCGGCAGGGGTAGCCTCTGGTGCGGAGGATGCGGCGGTCGCGGAAGGGGAGGGGCGCCGATGAGCGGTCCACAGGTGCTGGCCATCTTCGGGGTGGTGGTGATCGTCCTGCTGGCGATCGACCTGTTCGTGGTGCATCGCCGCGACACCACCGTGACGGTGCGCTCGGCCGCGGTCTGGTCAGTGGTCTGGATCGGCGCGGCGGTGGTCTTCGGCTTCGCGGTGTTCCCCTTCTACGGCGACGGCGGGTCGGTAGGGGACTACTTCGGCGTGTTCGTGGTGGAGAAGTCGCTGTCGGTGGACAACGTCTTCCTGTGGCTGGTGGTCTTTGCTTCCCTCGGGGTACCCAAGAACGCCCAACGACGGGTGCTGCTCTTCGGGGTGCTGGGGGCTCTGGTCCTTCGCTTCGGGGTGGTCAACGCCGGTGTGGTGATCATGGAGAGTTTCACCTGGGTGCTGTGGGTCGCCGGGGCGTTCCTGCTCTACGCCGGGTACAAGATGTGGCGGGAGCGCGACGAGCCGGTCGGCGGGCACCCCGCGGGCGGTACCGATGCCGCCGGACAGACCGACTCGGCCCTCACCCGGTTGATCCGACGGGTTCTGCCCACCACCGAGGGTTTCCGCGGTGATCGCTTCGTTGTCCGTGAGGACGGCCGGTTGCGTGCCACCCCGTTGCTGCTGGCCCTGATCCTGGTCGAACTCAGTGACATCGTGATGGCGCTGGACGCCCTGCCGGCGACGCTGGCGATCAGTACCGACGTGGTGGTGGTCATGTGCGCCACCGGGTTCGCCCTGCTCGGCCTACGAGCCCTGTTCTTCCTGTTGTCCGGTATCGCCGAGCGGTTGCGCTACCTGAGGATCGCGGTGGCGCTCATCCTGGTCTACATCGGCGCCACGCTCATCATCGAGAACGTCGTGGAGACCTACCACGCCTCCACCGCACAGAGCCTGGCGGTGATCGGGGTGGTGCTGGCCGCCGCCGTGTTCGCGAGCGTGCGCGCGCAACGCGCCGAGGACCGGTCCACCGGTACCGATGACGACGGCCCTCCGGCGGACGACGGTACCGGCCCGGCGGATGACGGCGTCCTGAACGCGCGTCGGAGTTGAGCCAACGGGCCCCAGGCAGATCTACGGGACGTGCAGGGCCGCGTTCAGGGCGGCTCCGGAACCGGTCCGTGGGAGCACCTGGACCTGCCCGGTGGTGGAGTCGCGACGGAACAGCAGGGAGTCCATACCGGAGAGTTCACCGGCCTTGACCACCCTGCCCTGCACGTTGACCTTGGTGCCGGCGGTCACGTACAGGCCTGCCTCCACCACACAGTCATCGCCCAGGGAGATCCCGATCCCGGCATTCGCACCGAGCAGGCAGCGCTCACCGACCGTGATCCGTTCGGTACCACCACCGGAGAGGGTGCCCATGATCGAGGCGCCTCCGCCGATGTCGGTACCGTCCCCGACCACGACGCCCTGGGAGATACGACCCTCGACCATGCTGGCGCCCAGGGTGCCGGCGTTGAAGTTCACGAATCCCTCGTGCATCACGGTGGTGCCCTCGGCCAGGTAGGCACCGAGCCGGACCCGGTCGGCGTTGGCGATGCGCACCCCGCTGGGGACGACGTAGTCGGTCATCCGGGGAAACTTGTCCACGCCGTACACCTGCAGTTGCAACCCCGGGTGGGCCGCGCGCAGCGACAGCCGCGTCCGTTCGAAGTCCTGGGCCGCGAACGGGCCGGCCGAGGTCCAGGCCACGTTCGGGAGCGCGCCGAAGATGCCCTCGAGATTGATCGAGTTGGGGGTGACGAGCCGGTGGGACAGGAGGTGCAGACGCAGGTAGGCGTCCTCGGTGCTGCGCGGTGCCTCGTCCAGGTCGATCATCACGGTGCGGACCTGGTGGTGGGCGGCGCGGTCCGGGTCGGCGCCGGCCAGTGCGGCCAGATCGGCCGGGACCCCGTAGGGGCCGGCATCACCAGGGCTGGGTTCACCGAGGGCCGGGTCGGGGAACCACACGTCCAGCGTGCTCCCACCTGCGGTGACGGTGGCCAGTCCGGTTCCCCATGCGCGGCGCGTACTCATGGGCCAAGCCTACGCGCGCACCGCCCGCGGGTCCGCACCGGGATGGCACGGCCGCGGGCGTTGGCGCGGGTGTGGTCAGGTCTGCTGACGCAGGGTGAAGCCGGTGCCCTCCTCGGTCTGGCCGGCATCCAGTTCCTGCCCGTCGAGCATCTGGGTGGCCTCCTCGGATGTGAACACTCGGGCACCTTCGGCCTCGACCACCTCATCACCGGACTGCGGCTCGGGGGCCAGTTCCAAGTGGAGCTGGCTGCCCTCCTCGGTCACCGCGATGCGCACACCGCCGGTCTCCGGCAGGTCGGCCTCGGCAGTGATCGCCTTGATCGCGGACTGGGCGTTCTCAGTCAGGGTAAGCACGGGGAATCCTTCCTTCGGCAGTGACACTGCACGGAACGCGTGCTCCGCGTCAGCGCCTCGGGCCCTTCCACCGTTACGGTTTCCTGGCCAGGATGCAACCCCGGCGGCGCGGATGCCTGGAGGAATGCCGCGGTGTGAACGGGCCGAGTGGCAGCCACGCTTCCCTCGCACCGGGGTACTGCGGTCAGGTCTCCAACGCGTCCAGTAGTCGCCACAACCGGCCCGGTCCGAGCACCTCTGCGCCGGCACCGCTCACTCGCTCACGCAGCGCACGATCGGCGGTGACCACGCTGACGTGCACATCCAACCCGGCGGCGTGGCCGCTGTCACTGCCGTCGCCGGCGTCGTCCTGCCCGCCGGCCGGACCGCTGCCGGCGCGAGCGGTACTGAACTCACCACCGAGGGCGCGACGCACCGTGCGCACGATCTCCTCATCACCCTCGCCGGGGGCGCGCACGGTATGCACCGGAGCCACGTCGTCGGCGGCGCGGGCCGCTCCCTCGGTGACCAGCACCATCGCGGGCCACCAGGTGTGCCCGGGCAGACCGAGTGCGTCGGCCGCGACTCCGTGAGCGGCCAGGGCCGCGAGCCGGCTCGCCAGGCGGGTCGTGGCACCGGCCCGGTCCTTCCACCAACCGTCGGGCCGGGAACCCACCACGTTGGCCGCATCGACCACGAGCACCGCCCGGGTCCGCAGCATCCTCTGTAGCAGCGGCCAGGCCTCGGCGAAGGCACCCAGCAGAGGCAACGCGGTGACCCGATCCAGCGGGTACCACCGCACCTGCACACTCTCGGCGTCGGTGGCCCGGACCTGCATCCCGCCCGGGACGTGGGCCAGCACGGTGGTGTAGCTCCAGTCCGGATGAGCCAGTTCATGGCTGGCGTGGGGAAGCACCGGGTCCTGGACACCTGCCTCCTCCCCGGCCTCGCGCACCGCGGCCTGCACGGCACTCTCGCCCGCGTTGCGGGCACCGCCGGGGATGCCCCAGGTGCCGCCGTGGTGGGACCACGGGGCACGGTGCTGCAGGACCACCTGGCCCCCGCCGTCGGCCAACAGCAGCCCGGCTGCGCCGTAGCGTCCCCAGTGCCGCTGCCCGCACGCGCAGGAGACCCAGCCGTCGCCGTCCTGCGAGTCGCGCACGGGTGGCCGCAGGGGGTCAGGACCCGGCGCCGGAGTCACTCACGTCGATCTGGCACAGCACGGTGCCGGCACTGACGGTCTGCCCGACCTTGGCGGTGAGGTGCTGCACCGTGCCGGACCGGTGGGCGCTGAGTGGCTGCTCCATCTTCATCGCCTCCAGCACCACGACCAGGTCACCCTCGGCGACCTGCTGGCCCTCCTCCACGGCGATCTTGACGATCGTGCCCTGCATCGGAGAGGCCAGGCCGTTGCCGGAGGCATTTCCTCCGGCGCGTGCAGCACCCCTTCGGGAGGGGCGGCGCGGGCCCTTGGTCCGCGCGGCGCCGCGGCGGCTCAGCCCGGCCGGGAGGACCACCTCCAGGCGTTTGCCGCCGACCTCCACCACGACCCGCTCGGTCTCCTCCTCCCCGGACGGGGAGCCGGCCGGAGCCGGCGCCGGCTCCGAGTCGGGAGCGGGCCGGCTCAGGCGACCGGCGAAGTCCGTCTCGATCCAGGTGGTGTGGACCGCGAAACGGTCCGCCTCGGTGGCGGTGAAGTCGGGTTCGTCCAGTACGGCGGTGAAGAACGGGAGCACCGTGGGGATGCCGGTGATCTCGGTCTCGGCCAGGGCGCGGCGGGCGCGCTGCAACGCCTGGGTCCGGTTCGCTCCGGTGATGATGACCTTGGCCAGCATCGAGTCGAACGCCCCGGAGATGGTGTCACCGGCCACCACGCCGGAGTCCACCCGGACCCCGGGACCAGCCGGCCACTGCAGGGTGGCGAGGGTTCCGGGCGCGGGCATGAAGGAGCCGTAGGGGTCCTCGCCGTTCATGCGGAACTCGATCGAGTGCCCGCGGGTGGCCACCTCGGTGTAGCCCAGAGGCTCACCGGCGGCGATACGCAACTGCTCGCGCACCAGGTCCACCCCGGTGATCTCCTCGGTGACGCAGTGTTCCACCTGCAGGCGGGTGTTGACCTCCAGGAAGGAGATCGTGCCGTCGGTGCCGATCAGGAACTCACAGGTGCCCGCGCCGACATAACCGGCCTCGGCCAGGATCGCCTCGGAGGCGGTGCGCAACTGAGCCTCCTGTTCGGCGGTGAGGAACGGGGCCGGGGCTTCCTCGACCAGTTTCTGGTGGCGGCGCTGCAGTGTGCAATCCCGGGTGGACAGCACCACCACGGTGCCGTGGGCATCGGCGAGGCACTGGGTCTCCACGTGCCGGGGGCGATCCAGGAACCGCTCCACGAAGCACTCCCCACGCCCGAACGCCGCGGTTGCCTCGCGCACGGCGGAGTCGAACTGCTCATCGATCTCCTCGGTGCTTCGGGCGACCCGCAGGCCGCGGCCACCACCCCCGAAAGCAGCCTTGATCGCCACCGGTAACCCGTGCTCGGCGGCGAAGGCATGCACCTGCCCGGCATCGGCGACCGGATCGGGGGTACCTGCCACCAGGGGCGCCCCGGTCTTCTGCGCGATCTGGCGGGCCGAGACCTTGTCTCCGAGCGCCTCGATCGCCTCCGGGGGCGGTCCGATCCAGGTCAGTCCCGCCTCGCGCACGGCGCGGGCGAACTCGGCGTTCTCGGACAGGAACCCGTACCCGGGGTGAACCGCGTCGGCGCCGCTGCGCCGGGCCACGTCCAGCACCTTGCCCATGTCCAGGTAGGTCTCCTGTGCCCGCGAGCCCGCCAGCGCGTAGGCCTCATCGACCAGCTTCACGTGCAGCGCGTCCCGGTCGGGATCGGCGTAGATCCCCACCGAGGTCAGTGATGCGTCCCGGCAGGCCCGGGCCACCCGGACTGCGATCTCCCCGCGGTTGGCGATCAACACTTTGCGCAGCGGTGCGGGAGTGACCTGCGGCGGGACGGACGTCGTCATTCAGTCTCCTTGTGTTCACAGGTCATGCGGGCCGGCGAAGGTCCACGGTAGTACTCCCGTGCCCCTGGTTGAGACCTTGGCCGCCGCGCGGCTGACAACTTCGTAGCGGAGGGCAAGGGCGCACCATGATGCTTGTGTGAAGTCTACAAACTCTCGTGCTCACCACCCAGCCAACGTCATGTTGGGTAGTCCGATATGTACAACTCCTCGGCTGGTCGGCGTGTGCACCGCGGGGGCGGCACCGGTGCACTCAGGCCCCGGGTGCCTCGGCCCAGAGGTCGATCCAGTGCCGCCCCACCTGCGTCAGCAGATCACGCAGGGCGTACAGGCTCAGGCCGACCACGGTCTGGTGGTCGCCGTCGATATGGCGCACGAATGCCCCACCCAGGCCGTCGATGGTGAAGGCCCCGGCCACCCGGAGCGGTTCGCCGCTGCGCAGGTAGGCCTCCAGTTCATCGTCGGTGATGTCGGCGAAGGTCACGGCGGTAGCGGTCACGGTCCCGGCGGCCCGGCTCTCCTCGTCGGAACCGGTGCCGGTCCGGATCAGCCAGTGCCCGGTGTGCAGCACCCCGGTGCGACCGCGCATCTGCCGCCACCGCTCTCGCGCGGTCTCGACGGTGCCGGGCTTTCCGAGCGCACGACCGTCCATCTCCAGCAGGGAGTCACACCCGAGCACCAGGTCGGCATCGGTGATGAGGCCTGCGACCTGTTCGGCCTTGGCCCGAGCCAGCATAGCCACGGACTCGGCGGTCGTGAGTTCCTCGCCGCGTTCGTTCCGGGCCTGGTGCAGCAGGGCGTCCTCGTCCAGGTCGGCGACGTGGATGCGCGGGTCGACGCCGGCGGCCCGGAGCAAGGATGCGCGGGCGGGAGAGGCCGAGGCGAGTAGCAATGTGGTCACCCCAGGAGCGTAATCGCCAGAGCCCGGTGGCCGGGGCGGTGCGATGCGGCCTGGTCCTGTAGGGCCGGGGCCGGGTCGCGTGCGGACAGGCCGCCGCGCCCCAGTGTCCTGGGCATCGCCACCGTGACGGTCCCGGACTGACCGGGGACCGCCTAGGGCTCGCGTGGTTGCTCGGACCGTTCCGGCGTCGGCGTCCGGTGTGACCGCCCGGGCCGCTGCCGCGACCGTGAGGGGCGTGATCGGCGCCGCTGCCGCGGCGGGCCCAGATCGCGGGGCTGGTGCTCCTGCACCCAGGCGTCGATCGTCTCGAACCAGGTGTACAACCAGTCCTGCCTGGCTTCCTCACCGGCGGGGATCTGCTCGGCCGGGACGTGCCAGCCCCGTTTGATGATCTCCTTGTCCATCGGCAGCTCCCGGTAGAGGTCACCGATGCTGACCATCCGGTCCAGACCGGTGTGGGCGATGAACACCACGTCGGCGTCGGGGGCGGCCTCCATCGCCGCGAGCATCCCGCCCGGGTAGGGGGCCAGCACATGCTGCATCGCGTCGGCCCGGCGTGCCATCTGCTCCAGACCCATCGCCCGCAACCGGGCGATGCGGCGTTCGCGGCGCTGGGGGGAGAAGTTGCCTCCTTCGGGAAAGATCACGAAGGCGTCGTCGTGATCCAGTCCGCGAGCCAGATCCGCGATCTGGGCGCGCAGCACCGATTCGCGCGGACGTCCGTCGGGGGTGAAGGGCGCTGGGGCGATGAACCGGTTCGGCAGCCGGTTCAACATCACATCGATCGCCGGGTCCCATTGGAGCGTCTCCTTGAGCACGATCCGGGGTTCCCTGGACACCGTGTTCATCAGGGTGTGGATGAGCACCAGGGAGTCCCCGGGCCCGGCGTGCCGGGACGCCACGATCAACGGCCGGCCCGAGGCCAGCTGCCGGCCGAAGGAGTCCGCGTCCGGGGTATCCCCGTGCAGGGTGATCCGCAGTCGCAGGACCCAGCGGGCCTGCCGGAACAGCGCGCGGAGGAACCGTGCGGCGACCACGTAGTGGGCACGCTGGAACGCTGGGGTACGGATCTTCCAGCCGAATCCCGACCCCAGCCACAGGCCGAGCATCGTGACCAGGGCGGCGGAGTTCCAGGTCAGATAGAACAGGGTCAGCCACAGCACCCGGGGAAGGCGGAAGTACCCGGGTACCAGTGAGGTCAGCGCCAATGCCACCAGCACCAGCACCGGCAACGTGGCCAGCACGAGGATGGTGACCAGCACCACGGCCGGGGCGATCACGAGGCGGCGGACCCACCGAGGTGGCACGGGCATCACAAGGCCCGTAGGTACTGGCGGGTGGCGGCGTAGGCGCGTTCGATCCGGCGCCGGGTCCTGGTCGTGTCGCGGTAGGCGCTGAGTTTCTCATCGCCCTCGATCGCCCCGCCGCTGGGCAGCATGTGCAGGGTGACGTGTTCCGGGAGCAGGCGCATGTCCCTGGAGAACCGGTGCCTCCGGGCGATCTCGAAGGCCACCCGGAAGGTGTCCAGAGGGTTCTCGGGGGAACTCAGCTCCTCCTCCACCCGGCCCACCTGTAATACGTAGATGGTGCGCGCACCGGCCTGCACGGCCGCCTCGATCGGGATGGAGTTGACGATCCCACCGTCGATGAAGTGTTCGCCGTCGATATTGGTCGGGGGGAGCAGGCCCGGAACCGAGGCCGAGGCCAGGACCGCGGGGATCACCGGACCGGAGGTGAACCAGTGCTCGGCGGCGCGTTCGACATTGGCGGCCACCACCCGGAACGGCACCGCGAGGTCCTCGAAGGTGACGTCGGTGCCGATGGCCTCCTCCAGAAGTTCCCGCAGCGGGTCGGGGGAGTTCAGGTGGGTGCCACTACTGGCCAGACGCCGTAACTGCCGCCGCCACCTGTCTCCGTACACGGCGCGGGCCTGGGGGGAGGTCCATGCCTTGATCAGGCGGTCGACGACGGCGAGGCTGGGGTCGGCGGCGACGATCGCCCCGTTGATGGCCCCGATGGAGGACCCGACCACCAGGTCCGGGGTGATGCCGGCCTCCAGCAGTGCCTCGAGCATGCCGACCTCGACGGCCCCACGCACGCCCCCACCGCCAAGGACGTAGGCGACCGGGCCGTGCCCATCGGCCCGTTGCGGGCGCTTCGCCCGCGGCACCTCCGCGTCCGGGGCCGGGCCGTCGTCCTTCACGCGGTCAGTCTAGGGACACCGTGTTCGCGAATCGATCGAGTCTCGGCGGGGCTGCAACGCCCCGGCCCCAGACGGTGCTGAGCGCCCAGGCCGGCACGCTCAGCCCGCACGCCACCGTCAGCGGAGCCAGCGCCCACACCGGTGCGGTGGCGATCACCATCGGCACCGTCAGCAGGGCACGGAACGGGTGCGCCAGGGCGAGATGGACCATCTCATCGACCACCAGGCCCCGGGGAGCATGCACGGGCACCGTTGCCGCGGCCCGGATGTAGCAACCCAGCAACGCCCCCGCCACCCAGTACACCGGCACCAGCAATCCGGCGAAGAAGACCCGGGTGGGCGCCTCGAACACCCCGACCATCAACGCCACGGTTCCGCTACCGGAGATCACGTAGACCCAGAAGCACGCCGTCGCCGGCAGGTCGCGCCACCAGGTGTGCCTTAGTTGCCGCAGTACCGTGACCCCGCCCTCATCGGCATAGGTAGCCAGCGACGAGGTGACTCGCTGGTTGCCGGCGAATGCCGGCACGGCGCCACCCACGGTCAGCACGCCCAGCAGGCCGGCCCAGTTCGCGGCGATGAACGCCGAGGGCTTGCGCAGGAACTCGATCAGTCGCATCGGTGCCTCACTTGATCCCGGTGGCGACCATGCCGTTGACGAAACTGCGCTGGAAGATCGCGAACAGGATGATCATGGGTACCGCCGCCATGGTGGTTCCGGCCATCAGCAGGTTGAATTCGGTGCCGGCCTCCTGGCGGAATACGGACAACCCCACCTGGATCACCCGCATCTCGGTGCTGGTGGTCACGATCAGCGGCCACAGGAAGTTGTTCCAGCCCTGCTCGAAGGACAGCAGAGCCACGGTGAGCATGCCCGGCTTGATCAGTGGGGCCATGATGCGTGCGTAGATGCGGAACTCATTGGCTCCGTCGATGCGGGCCGCCTCCATCAACTCGGTGGGGGTGGAGACGAAGAACTGCCGGAACAGGAAGATGTTGAACGGGGACACCAGCGCCGGTACCAGCAGCGCCGGCCAGGAGTCGATCCAGCCGATCCCGCCCTGCCCGAACAAGTCGTTCCCGCCGGCCAGCGGCATGTGCCGCACCATCAGGAACTCCGGGATCACGATTGCGTAGAACGGGATCATCATTGAGGCCAGGATGAACACGAACACCGGTGTGGAGCCCCGGAACCGCATCTTCGCCAGCGCGTACCCGCACATCGACCCGAGCAGCAGGTTGGAGAAGGTGTGCACCAGGGCGATCGTGAAACTGTTCCTGGCGTAGATCAGGAAGGGGGCGCGTTCCAGCGCGATCCGGAAGTTCTCCCACTGCCATTCATTCGGCCACAGGGGCATCGGGGTGGAGAACAACTCCTCGGTGCTGCGCACCGCGGTCAGGAACATCCACAGGAACGGAGCGGCCATCACGAACGAGATGCCGAGCAGCAGGATGCCGAGCAGGAACCGCCTGCTCCGTCGGCGTTTCCGTGCTGATCGGGGCGCCTTGGTGACCTCCCGGACCTCAGGGATACCGGGCACCGCAGGGTCTTTGACGATGTCAGTCATCGCGTCCTCCGGTCAGTTTGCGTGAGATCACGGTCAGGACCACCAGGACCGCCAGCAGCACCATGGACTGTGCCGAGGCAAGCCCCATCCGGAACTCCTGGAACGCGGTCTCATAGATCTCCCAGGTGATGACCGTGGTGGCGTTCGCCGGACCGCCCTGGGTGAGCACGAAGATCAGGTCGAAGGTCTGGAAGTTGCCCACGATCGAGGTGACCAGGATGAAGAACGTGGCCGGCTTGACCATCGGCATCGTGATCCGGAAGAACTTCTGGGTCGCGGTGGCGCCATCGATTTCGGCGGCCTCGTAGAGTTGCTGATCGATCCCCTGCAGGTAGGCCAGGTAGATCATCATCTTCAGGCCCAGGCCCTGCCAGATCGTGACCAGGATGATCGATCCCAGCGCTTGGTCCGGGGAGATCAGGAACTGCTGGTTGGGGATGCCGAATAGCGCCCCGGCGCGGTTCAGCAGCCCGTTGTCACCTGGGGAGTAGATCCACAACCAGATCATGGCGATCGCCACTGTGGCGGTCACGTGGGGCAGGAAGACGGCCGTGCGATAGACCGCGCTGCCGCGCAGGCCTTGGTTGAGCATCACCGCCAGCACCAAAGCGATCAGCATCGAGATCGGTATACCGACGACGGCGATGACCAGGTTGTGCCACAGGGCGCGCCAGAACATGGCGTCGTTCCACAGGGTCACGTAGTTGGCCACCCCGGCCCACGTCGGCGGGTTGAGGATGTCGTAGTGGGTCAGGCTCAAGGTGGCCGCGACGAGGATCGGTAACCCTGTCCAGATCGCGATGTGCGCCGTTGCCGGCAGCGCGAACACCCAGGCCCACCGGGCTTGTCGTTGTGCGAGCGTGCGCCGCCGGCGGCCACCTGTGGGGCCGCCGGCGGTCTGCCGCTCCGCACGCGAGGCGGTCAGTAGTGTCATGGGTTCAGATCCTGCTGATGGCGTCCTCGGCGACCGCGGCCAGGGCGTCCACGGCCTCGGCCGCAGTCTTCTGTCCCACGATGGCGGCCTCGATCTCACCGGCGACCGCGCCACGGACCTCCATCCACGCCGGGCTACCACCCTCGAACGCGGTGGCGTACTGGAAATTGTCGGTGGTGTAGGTCAGCAGCCGATTCTCCGCCAGGACCGACTCGTCGAGGTCCTCCCGCGAGGGCACCTTGCCGACCTCCTCCACGGCCGTGAGCAGGTGCTCCGGCTCCATCATGTGGTTGACCAGTTCCTGTACGAGTTCCTCGTTCTGGGTACGGGCGGAGATGGTCAGGAGCGTGCCGCCCTGGAACATCACCGGGTCACCGCCCCCGGACGAGGGGAGCAGCATCATGCCCATGCTCTCCTCGGTCACCAGGCCCGGCGTCTCCTGCACCAAGGTGGGCCAGGAGGAGGAGTTCATCATGTCGATGGCGGCGCGCTCCTGCTGCCAGGGACGGGGCTGTCCCTCGGCGGCCTGAACATCGAAGCTGGCGGTACCGTCCTCGACCAGGTCGAGCATGTACTGCAGGGCTGCGACGCCGGTGCCATCGGTGAACGCCACCTGGGTGCCGTCCTCGTTGAACATGTCCCCGCCGTAGGCGCCGATCAGGTGGGCCCAGACCTGCCGGAGGTTCTGGGAGAACAGGTCGATCGCCACCCCACCGTCGGGGACGACTTCCTTGAGCATCTCCCGGAAGTCCTCCAGGGAGGAGGGCAGATTGTCCTCATCGATGCCAGCAGCATCGAACATGTCGCGGTGATAGGTCAGGACCCGCCCATCCACGAAATATGGAATGCCGAAGAGAGTCCCGTCGTGCCGGCCGATGCCGACCAGATTCTCGTCGAGCCCCTTGCCGTCCAGGAGTGACTCGGGTAACTCACCCAGCACACCACGCTCAGCGAAGGGTTCCACCCAGCCCGCACCGACCATGATCAGGTCGGCCACCACGCCGCCGGCAACAGCCGCGGAAAGGCTCTCATTCAGGCGCCCCCAGTCCGTGTAGTCCACCGAGAAGGTGTGGTCACCGAACGCGGCGAGGATGTCGCCTTCGAAGGCCGCTTCTCCGGAGGTCCCGGCGAATTCGGGGGTGAGGATCGAGAGCTGTTCGCTACCCCCGCCTCCGCCTCCATTCCCGTTTCCGCCGTTGGCGCCACCGGCGCTGCCGCCGTTGCCGTTGCCGCATGCGGTCAGAAGTACCGCCCCGGTCAGGCCGAGCCCGGAGGCGGTGATGAAGTCTCGCCGTCGAAGCGTCATCGCTTCCATCCTTTCGTTGTGCTGACGGGGTCAGCGGTTTTCACGGACCGGGTTCGGACCGTTTTGGGTGGGAGTGGGTGTGTACCGGGCCAGGGCCGCGGAGGCCGCGGCCAGCGCCTGCGCCAGCGGCGGGGCGTCGGGGTACCAGTGCCGTTCCCATTCCAGGGACACCGGCCCGGTGTAGCGACCGTCGGATAGCAGATCGAGGAACGGCGCCAGCGGGATTGCTCCCGACCCCTGCAGCACCGGTGTCTTGTCGGCCCGGGAGGGCACATCCTTGATCTGAACGTAGCCTCGGCCGTCGATCAGGTATGGCAACAGCGCTTTCGCGGTGGTGGTCAGGTCCTCCCCGACCCGCCACGGGTGCAGCACGTCCCAGATCGCCCCGACCTGGTGCTCCCCGACAGTCTCGGAGAGACGGTGCAGCAGCGCAGCGATGTCCTGGCCGCGGGGGTGGGAGTCGTGGGTCTCCAGCAGGATGCGCACCCCGGCGTCCTCGGCTACGTCCAGGCAGGCCGTCAAACGGCGGACGACGGCGGAGGCGGCCTCCGCCCCATCGTGCAGTACCGGCAACTCGTCCGTGGCGGCCGTGGCGGCCGGCGCCCCGGGGAAGACGCGCACGAAGTCCGCGCCCAGGTCCGCCGCCAGGTTCAGGTGCGCGGCCAGCGATTCGGTGACCGTTTCGTCATCACCGGCCTGTGCGATCCGCACCCGGCTGGCCACGGTAAGGATCTGCACCCCGGCGTCGGTGAAGACGCGCCGGACCCGGGCACGCTCGGTTCCCGTCAGGCCCACGTGTACCGGGGCGTCGGCGGCGGTCCGTAGTTCCACCAGGGCTGCGCCGTGCGCGGGCAGCATCCGCGCCAACGCGGGCAGGTCTTCGTCAATCGCGCCCAGGGTGGAGGCGGCGAACGGCCAGATCACGCCATCACCTCCAGTTCGGTGGCGGTGACCGCGCTACGTAGGGGCTGCCCGGTGGCGTAGCGCTCGAGTTCATCGAGCACGTTCCGGCTCATCCGCAGGGTTTCGTTCCCTTGGGATCCGGCAATGTGCGGGGTGAGCATCACGTTCGGCAGGTCGTACAAGACCGAGCCCGGCGGCAGGGGTTCGGGGTCGGTGACGTCCAGGATCGCGTTCAGCCTTCCCGAGGCGCACTCGGCCTCCAGGGCTGCGGTGTCCACCAGCGAGCCGCGGGCGGTGTTGATCAGGGTGGCGTAGTCAGCCATCTGGGCCAGTTCGGCCGCCCCGATCATGTGCCGGGTACTGGGTAGGGCGGGAGCATGCACCGAGACGGTGCCGGCCCGGCGCAGTATCTCGCTCAGGGAGGCCGGACGGGCACCGGCGGCCCGGATCTCCTCCGGATCGACCAGGGGGTCATAGACCAGCGTCGAGACCTCCAGAGTGCGCAGCCGTTGCACCACGCGCCGTCCGATCTTGGAGAACCCGATGATCCCGACCGTGGTGTCCAGGTTCGTCATCGGGCCGAACGCCTTGCGGTAATCGGACCAGGTGGCCCGACCGGTGCGGGCAGCGGCGGCGATGAACGGGGCCTTCTTGCCGGCCATGATGATCGCGGCCAGGGTGAATTCGGCCACGGGAATGGCGTTCTCATCGGCACAGTTGCTGACCTGGATGCCCCGGCGCCACACCTCGGAGGAGACCAGGGCACGCACCGTTCCGGCGGCGTGCAGCACCACCGACAGGTTCGGCGCGTGGTCGAGGATATCGGCGTCCAGATGGGGGCAACCCCAGGAAGTGATGAGCACTTCCACCTCGGCCAGGCGGGCGCGGGCCTCGACGGTGTCCAACCGGGTCAGGTGGGCCGGTTCGTCTACCTGGGCCAGGGTGTGCAGGCGCTCGTGCTCGGCCGGCCCGAACTGCTCACGGAAGGCGCGCGGCAACATCACCAGCACGGCCTTGGGTCGGCGCGCACCTGCCCCGGTACCGCTGGGGTGCGCCGGTGTGAGGGCGCTCATCGGTCCTTCTGCCCGGTCGGGTCGGCGGCTAGCGGAGTCGGCGGCGTCAGGGCGGGGGCGGGCAGCACGTTGGTGCGGGTGGATTCGGTGGCGGTCCGGTCGGCGCTACTCCCGGGCTCGGCGAGCACCAGATCTGCCAACCGCTCCCGCACCGCCGCCGGGAGGTGCTCCGCCAGTTCGGGGATCGTGGGGGCCTGCGACCACCCGGCGGGCACGCCGGGGTGCGTGCTGCCCAGGACGAGCGAGCGCAGGGTGGCGCTGCCCGCCTCGTGGCGGGCGGTCAGTGTGGGGATCACCGTGCGCGGGAAGCGCAGGTTCGTGTTGGGCGTGGCAACGACCACCTCTCCGCCCCGGCGCCCGTCCAGGTCCTGCACGCCGCTGAAGCCGGCCGGGTAACGGGCATAGGCCGCGCCGGAGGTTCGCATGTGCTCGCCCTGTGGCGCCGAGCGGATGTCCCCGGTGCGGTCCAGGGCCCAGCCCCCCTCGGCGGTGATCAATTCGCGAGCAGTGCGGATGTGGTGGACGCGCACCTGCCACGGCAGGTGCGCCCACAGCCAGGTCTGCACGCTGACATCGGGCCAGGGTTGCCAGCGGGTCCAGAGCACGTCGCCGACGAACTCCACCTCCTCGGGAACCCGGCGCGTGCGCCAGTGCACCCCGTCCTCACTCAGCGCGAGGGCGGAATCGGCGGCGAACTCCTGCAGGCCGGTGCCACCAGCGGGCACGGAGAACGAGAAGGCCGTGGAGTAAGCCATCTTGGAGTACTTGGCTCCGCCGTGTCGGAACTGCTCGGCGTCCTGGCCGGCGGCCAGGGCGAACACGTGTCCGCCGGCCCGGTCGTCGCACAGCACCAGGCGGGCCGGCTCCTGGCGGCGCACCGGCTCACGTGAGTACTGCTGGGGGGCGTGGGTCCAGAACGGATGCTCCGCCGGCAGCGCCAGGGGCAGGTAGGCCTTCATCGCCCAGTAGGGCGAGCCGGGCGAGTTGTAGGCCTCGGCCATATTCAGATTCGGGTAGCCGTATCCGATGCTCATCACCCCGGTCCCGTCGGTGATCTGCTGACCGGACCACCAGCGCATGTTGGAGGTGAACAGTCCGTTCATCTCACCCCAGGGCAGTGCCTCGACGTCGGCGAAGGCCAGCGCGCCCCAGAACCCGGCCTGGGCGAAGCGGTAGGTGAGGCTGCGTCCGTAGGGCAGGGCCGCGCCGTCGTCATCGAACCAGTGCGCGAAGTCGGTGGCGATCTGCTGGGCCCGGTCGATGAGACGACGGGCGCGGGCAGGGTCGCGTTCGGCGGCCAAGCGGGCGTAGATGAGGCCGTAGTAGTGGAAGGCGAAGGGCACGTAGTAGTCACACCGGCCAGAAGGTCCGTCGGCGTACCACCCCCCGTCCAGGTAGAAGGATTCCAGCCGGTCCAGCGCCGCTGCGCTCGCGGCCGGGTCGGCCTGGGCGGCCCCGACCCCGCCCAGACCTTCGTTCACCAACACCCGGAAGAACAACCAGTTGTTGTCGTTGCACTCCACCTCGTTGATCCGCCCGAGCCAGGTGGCCAGGTCGGTCTTGGCCTTGCTGGTCAGGGGATCCCAGAGTTGTTCCGGTGCGAGCGCCAGGGAGACGCCGATCGCAGCCATCTCCACCAGCCGCTGGTCCCGTCCGGACGCGGGCCCCCAGTACTCCGGATGGCTCGGGTCGGTGCCGTGGGTGAGGCCGGCCAGCAGTGGCTCGGTGTCCACCTGCCCGCCGCCGGCCAGCAGCGGCGCCAGACCCCACAGCGGACGGGTGAAACCCTCCAGCTGGGCGGCGGCGTTGTCGAAGTGGGCGCCGGTGGAGCCCAACTGTGCCCGGGCGCTGCCGGGGCTGAGCCGCTGCGCCACGGGTGCCCACCAGGTCTGCACCTGGTCGGACAGGTCCTCACGGGTCAGGGGCGCTGGTGTGGTGGTGAGCACGGAACTCCTCGGCGTCGAGGTTGGACAGGATCATGACTGGATGCGACGCTGCGTCATCAGCAATGGAACATGTTCCATCGAGTATGGGTGGCACTGCGCATTCCGTCAAGCGCTTCGAAGGACTGAATCGCCGTGCCCGGTGAGGTCGCGCACCGGACGGACGCAGCAGTCAGTTCAGCGCGACCCGGCGCACCGAGTCGCGAACCACCACGTGGGTGCCGATCTCCAGGCGCTGCTCGGCCTGGTCGTCGCGGTACATCGCCATCCGTGCCGCGGCACGGCCCATCTCCAGTTGGGGCACGTGCAGGGTGGTCAGCGCGGGATAGAGGTCCCGGGCCAGGAGGGTGTCGTCGAAACCCATCAGGGACAACTCCTCCGGCATCGAGCGGCCCTCGGCGCGTGCGGCGGCGATGATGCCGGCGGCCTGTTCATCGTTGGCGGCGAAGATCGCGGTGGCGTCGGTCTGGGTGAGGAGTTTGCGCCCGTAGTAGATGCCCGCCTCCCGGTCCATTCTTGCCGTAGCGATCAGCGCCTCATCGAACTCCACGCCGAAGTCGTCCAGGGCGCGCCGGTAGCCGCGGGCGCGCAGCATGCCGGTGGCGTACCGGTTCGGTCCACCCAGGTGGGCGATTCGCCGGTGCCCGTTGGACAACAGGTAGGTGGTGGCGGCATAACCAGCGGCTTCGGCGTCGTAGTTGACCACCGAGACCGGAGCGTCCGGTGGACCCTGCCAGGGCCGGCCGCACAGCACCAGGCGCGAACCCCCGCGGTCCAGGGCATGGGCCCGGTTGGCGAGCGCGGCCTGGTGATCGGCCCGCTCCTCGATGCCGCCGATCAGGATGACTGCCTCCACCCCGCGCTGGAGCATCATGTCCACCAACTGCAACTCCTGCTCGGGGTGGCCGGCGGTGGTGCTCAGCAGGACCCCGAGGCCGGCCGTGCGGGCCTGTTCCTCGATGCCGGAGCCGATCGCCATGTAGTACTGCGACCGCATGTGCGGGATCCCCACCGCGATGGTGCCGGTCAAGGTGGTCAGTGCACGGGTGGTGGAGGTGCGGTAGTCCAGGTCCTGAACGGCGCGCATCACCTTCTCATGGGTGGCCTGGGGGGCCTGGTAGGCACCGTTGAGGATGCGGGAGACGGTGGCCACCGAGACACCCGCGTGGGCAGCGATGTCCCGGACGGTGGGGCGCTTCGCCGCGCTCTTGCCTTCGGACACTGGTCTTCCCCTAGTGCGTTTCTGACTAAACAAGTTTCACAAATGTTACTCGATGTCGCACGCTATCTGGGCGATTCGGCTCTTCTTTCGGTCCCGCACCGGCATGATGGCGCGATCGACAGGTGGTCGCGGACCGCGCTCCGGGCGGGAGGGTTCAGTGCTGGGCGTGGGCGCTCCAGCGCCACGCGGCCCGCGCAGCACTCGGTGGGAGCCCGAGGCGGTGGCCGTGGTTGGTCCACAGCGACGTGCGGGAGCCGTCGTCGATCTCCTCGTGGCCTCCGGCGCGGGTGGCCACGATGCCGGCCACCAACGCGGCGAGTTCATCCTCATCGGGAGCGCCCCGCAGCACCCGCACCACGTCGTCGGGCACTTCCCCGATCGCGGCGTACTGACCGTCGACCCCGTTGCCGTTCTTCGCCTGGTTCATAGTGGGATGTTTCCGTGCTTCTTGGTGGGCAGGGTGGCGCGCTTGGTGCGCAGGGCGCGCAGCCCCCGCACGATCTGCAGGCGTGTCTGTGCCGGTTCGATCACCGCGTCGACGTAGCCGCGCTCGGCCGCGTCCCATGGGTTCACGATCGCCTCGGTGTACTCATCCACCAGCCGGGCCCGCTCGGTCTCGACGTCACCGCCGTCCTCGGCCACCTTCTTCAGCGCCCCGCGCTGCAGGATGTTCACCGCACCGGAGGCGCCCATCACGGCGATCTGCGCGGTGGGCCAGGCCAGGTTGATGTCGGCGCCGAGTTGCTTGGAGCCCATCACGATGTAGGCCCCTCCGTAGGCCTTGCGGGTGATCACGGTGATCAGCGGCACAGTGGCCTCGGCGTAGGCGTAGATGAGTTTGGCCCCGCGGCGGATGATGCCGTTCCACTCCTGGTCGGTGCCGGGCAGGAACCCGGGCACGTCCACGAATGTCAGCACCGGGATGTTGAAGGCGTCGCAGGTGCGCACGAACCGGGCGGCCTTCTCCGCGGCGTCGATGTCCAGGGTGCCGGCCATCGACTGCGGCTGGTTGGCCACGATGCCCACCGGGTGGCCCTCCACGTGCCCGAACCCCACGATCACATTGCGGGCGAACAGCGGCTGGGTCTCCAGGAACTCGGCCTCATCCAGCACCGACTCGATCACCGCGTGCATGTCGTAGGGCTGGTTGTCCGAGTCCGGGACCAGGGTGTTCAGTTCCTCATCGGCCTGGGTGACCTCCAGTTCGGCCTCGACCGGGAAGGTCTCGGGGTCGCTCAGGTTGTTGCTGGGCAGGTAGTGCAGCAACGCCTTGACGAAGTCGAACGCGTCCTCCTCATCGGCGGCCATGTAGTGAGCCACCCCGGAGCGCTCGTTGTGGGTCTGGGCGCCGCCGAGTTCCTCGAAACCCACGTCCTCCCCGGTCACCGCGCGGATCACATCCGGGCCGGTGATGAACATGTTCGAGGTCTGGTCGGCCATCACGATGAAGTCGGTCAGGGCCGGGGAGTAGACAGCGCCGCCGGCACTGGGTCCCAGGATCAGCGAGATCTGCGGGATCACCCCGGAGGCAGCAACGTTGCGGCGGAAGATCTCGGCGAACTGGGTCAGCGCCGCCACACCCTCCTGGATGCGAGCGCCACCACCGTCGGAGATCCCGATCAGCGGCACCCCGGTGCGCAACGCCAGGTCCATCACCTTGGTGATCTTCTCCCCGTGCACCTCGCCCAGGGACCCGCCGAACACGGTGAAGTCCTGGGCGTAGATGCACACCTGCCGGTCATCGATGGTGCCGTAGCCGGCCACCACACCGTCGCCGGGGATGCGCCGTTTGTCGAGCCCGAAGTTGTGGGAGCGGTGGGTGGCGAAGGCGTCCAACTCCACGAAACTGCCCTCATCGAGCAGTTCGGCGATGCGTTCGCGCGCCGACTTCTTCCCGCGCTTGCCCTGCTTCTCCACCGCCGCGGCAGCCAGGGCCTGTGGCCCCTCGGCGTTGCGCTGGCGCAACTGCTCGATCTTGCCGGCCGTGGTGCTGATGTCGATCTCCTCGGAGGTGGTCACAGATCGCAAGCGTACTTGTCAACACCCACCAACTCCCATAAGGACATGGTGATCGGTACCACGTCCTTGTTGTAGAACCTCTACAAAGCCGCCGCCGCTCCCTCCGCGCTCCCTCGGAGTAGGCCGGCGCCGGTCATGCCCTGGTCGACGCGGGCCGGTGCTGCCAGGCTGGGTACATGGCACCCGAGCGAGCCGAACCGGACCCCGACCCGCCCGCGCCGATCACCCGGCTGCGGGTGCTGGAGCGCACCGGGTCCACGAACACCGACCTGGCCCGACTCGCCATCGCCGACCCGCCGGCCTGGCCGCACCTGTCGGTGCTGACGGCCCGGGAGCAGACCGCCGGCAAGGGCCGCGCGGGGCGCACCTGGGACTCCTCGGGGCTGCGGGCCCTGACCTTCTCGGTGCTGGTGCGCCCGCGCGCCGACCGCGCCCAGTGGGGCTGGATCCCGCTGCTGGCGGGCCTGGCCACGGTTCGCGCGCTCCGCTCCCGCGCCGGGAAGCAGCCCGGTGCCACCGAACGCGTCGCCGTGAAATGGCCCAACGACGTCGTCGATGTGCTCGGCGGGCGCAACGCCGAGCCCGGCTGGGGGCGGATGCGCAAACTCGGTGGGGTGCTCACCGAGGTCCTGGCCGACGACGGCGGTGCGGTCGTGGGGATCGGGCTGAACCTGGCCGGGACGCACCTTCCGGTGCCGTGGGCGGGCACGCTGGCCGGTGCGGGCCTGATGCCGGCTGAGTTGGGGCAGCGCCCGGATGAGTCAGGCGACGGCCCGGGCGGGCCGGGCCGCGCCTCCCGTGAGCACGGCGACGGACGCGACGCCGGCGCCGATGAGACCGCCGATGATGTGGTGCACGCGATCGTCGGAGAGTTCGCCGCGCTGCTGACCGCCTTGGAGCAGGGACAGGACGTGCGGGCACTGGTGGAGCAGGTCTGCGTGAGCATCGGGGCCGATGTCCGGGTGGAACTGCCCGACGGCTCGCAGCTGGAGGGCACGGCGGCCCGCCTTGCCTCCGACGGTGCGCTGATCGTGCACACCGCTCACGGCGAGCACACCATCCGTGCCGGGGACGTTCGGCACCTGCGCGCACCGGCGCAGTAAGCAAGCCGCGCGTCGCCGCGCCGGGCCCGGGTAACCTCGAGGTGTGACCCAGGACTCACCACACGGCTCCACCGGACCCGGCCGCTCCGTGCCGGGCGAGAGCGTCGTCTCCGGCTCCACCACCGGGCGGCGCATCGAGGCGATGCTCGGGGTGCCCTGCTACACTCTGGCCGAGGTCGCCGAAGCCAGCGGACTGGACGTCAACATCGTGCGGCGCTACTGGCGCTCCCTGGGCTTTCCCGATCCGGCCCCGGCGGACAAGCACTTCACCGAAACCGATGTGCAGGCGCTGCGGCAACTGGCCGGCCTGGTGGCCGAGCAGGAGATCTCCTTCACCACCGCCCAGAACCTGGTGCGCGCCCAGGGGCACAGCATGGACCGGCTGGTGCTGTGGCAGGTCGAGGCGCTGGTGGAGGACGCCGCCAAACGTCACGAGTTGGATGACACCTCCGCCCGGTTGCTGGTGCTGGACAAACTCGGTGGCCTGGCGCCGGTGCTGGCCGAACAGGCCGAGTACGTCTGGCGCCGCCAGTTGGCCGCGCTGATGTCGCGGATCGACCGCGACCTGTCCCAATCCGACCACGCCGCCTCCTCGGCCCAGCAACTGCCGCTGGAGCGAGCGATCGGGTTCATCGACATCGTGTCCTACACCACCCGGGCGGCCACCCTCTCGGCCACCCAACTGGCCTCGCTGGTGGGGGAGTTCGAGTCGGCCGCGCGCGACGTGATCGCCCGGTACGGGGGCCGCGTGGTCAAGACGGTCGGGGACGCGGTGCTGTGGGTGGCCGATGACCTGCCCAGCGGCGCGTGGGTGGGCACCGGCCTGCTCGAGGCGATGGCCGCGCGGAACCTGCCCATCCGCGGTTCGCTGGTGTGGGGCAGGGTGTTGTCCCGCTCCGGTGATGTGTTCGGCCCGATCGTGAACCTGGCGTCGAGGCTCGCTGACGTGGCCACCGAGGGTGAACTGCTCATGGACGCCGTCAGCGCGGCGTTGCTGCGTGAGTCCGGGCACGCGGCTGAGTTCGAGATCTCGGAGTTACCCGAGGTGGATGTGCCCGGTCTGGGCTCGGTCACCCCGGCGCGGCTGGTGCGCCGCCCGGAGGCCTGAGCGCCGCGCAGTCAGCACCCGCCGAGCCCACCCGGCGGGTGGTTGCCTGAGGCCAGGGGCCCGTTGCTGCGGGTGGCGAGGCCTCGTCGCCATAAACCGATTCAGTCGGATACGCCACAGCGAATAGCTGAGCCGTTGCTTGTGAGTGCGGCTAGCATGACATTGTGACCCGAGTGCTGTTAGCAGAAGATGACCCTGCCATTGCCGAGCCATTGGCGCGCGCCCTGACCCGTGAAGGCTACGACGTGTCCGTGCACGGCACCGGGAAGGGTGCCATCGATGAAGCCGGCAGCGCCGACCTGCTCGTGCTGGACCTCGGGCTGCCGGACATGGACGGCCTGGATGTGGCTCGCTGGGTGCGCAGCCAGGGCCTGAGCACCCCGATCCTGGTGCTGACCGCCCGCGCCGACGAGGTGGACCTGGTGGTCGGCCTGGACGCCGGTGCGGACGACTACGTCACCAAGCCGTTCCGGTTGGCCGAGTTGCTCGCCCGTGTCCGGGCGCTGCTGCGGCGGGCCGGTTCCGAGGGCGCTGACGTCGATGAGATCAGCGCCCAGGACGTGCGTGTGGACATCGCCGCTCACCGTGCCTTCCTGGGCGAGCGGGAGTTGTCCCTGACCGCCAAGGAGTTCGAGCTCCTGCGCGTGCTGGTCCGCGAGGCCGGTTCGGTGGTCTCCCGGGAGGCGTTGATGCGCGAGGTCTGGGCATCCGACCCCAACGGTTCCACCAAGACCCTGGACATGCACGTGTCCTGGCTGCGGCGCAAGATCGGTGACGACGCCAACTCCCCGCGGTACATCTCCACCGTGCGCGGGATGGGATTCAGATTCGAGACCGGGGAGGACTGACCCCTGCGCCGCCGCGTCCTGATTGCGACGATTGCGGCCGTGACCGTCGCGGTGCTTCTGCTCGGCGTGCCGATGGGGGTCTTCGGTGCCCTGATGGTCAACGAGGCCAGCATGGCCAACCTGGAGTTGCGCACCCAGTCGGTGAGTAGGAGCGTCGAGGCGCGCCTGGCCACCGGCTCCGACATCGACGAGGCGATGCTGGAGCGTTGGGTCGACGACGGCGACATCCCGGTCTGGATGCGGGTCACCTCACCCACCGGCAGGGTGGTCGAGGTCGGCGAACCCATCGAGGGGCGCACCACCTACCGCAACCAGTACACCGCCTCCGGGGCGCACGTGTCCTTGCACATCGCCTCCTCCCGGCTGTTCTGGCAGGGGGCCCAGGTGGTGATCCTGGTGGTGCTGGCCTCGCTCATCGCGGTGGGTACCGCCGCACTGGTGGCCTCATGGCAGGCCAGGCGCCTGGCAGCGCCGCTGGTGTTCCTGGCCGCCAGCGCCGAACAGGTCGGCGCCGGCCAGGCGCGCCCGCAGTTCGAGCCCTCCGGGGTGGAGGAGATCGACCTGGTGGCCGCGGAGCTGAACCGGACCGGGGACCGGATGGCCAGCCGCCTGGTCGCCGAGCGCCAGTTCGCCGCGAACGCCAGCCACCAGCTCCGTACCCCGCTGACGGCGCTGTCGATGCGGCTGGAGGAGATCCAGCTCCTCAGCGATGATGAGGCGGTGCGCGAAGAGGCGCGGATCTCCCTGGAGCAGCTCGAACGCCTGGTCCGGGTGGTCGACGATCTGCTCGCCGCCTCACGCAGCCGCGACGGCGGCACCACCCAGCCCCTGCCGCTCGATGAGGTCTTCGATCAGCAGGAGGATGAGTGGGAGGGCAGCTTCCGCCGCGCCGGCCGGCAGCTGATCTTCGAGAACGATGACGACCTGGCCGTGCTGGTCACCCCCGGTGCCATCGCCCAGGTGCTGTCCACCCTGCTGGAGAACTCCCTGAAGTACGGCGAGGGCACCACCTCGGTGCGGGCCCGGCCCTCCAAGCCGGGAGCGGAGTCCGGTGTGGTGATCGAGGTGGCCGACGAGGGCCCGGGGGTCAGCGACGATCTGGCACCGCGCATCTTCGACCGGCACGTCACCAGCGGCAAGGGCTCGGGGCTGGGACTGAGCCTGGCCCGGGACCTGATCGCCGCCGACGGTGGTCGGTTGGACCTGGCGCAGCGTCGCCCGCCGGTGTTCAACGTCTTCCTCAACGCCGTGCCCAAGCGGTTGGACCCCGAGGAGGTCCTGCCGGCCGGGTCGGTGGTGGTGGTGGGCCGGCGCCGCCGCCGGCGCTGATCTCAACCGCGTCTCAACCGCGCGAGGTGCCGACCGCCGAGCCGGTGAACACCCAGTGCCGGTAGGCCAGGTACCGGAACAAGGTGCCCAGCGCCAGGCCCACCCCGTTCGCAGCGATGTTGTCGGCCAGCGGAGAGGTGAACCCGAGCAGGTAGTGGGAGACGGCCAGGCACCCCACCGCGATCCCCATCCCGATCAGGTTGGCGAGGACGAACCTCGCCAGCTCGGTCCCGTGCGCGGCCGCGCCGCCGGTGGAACGCCGGGTGGCGAAGGTCCAGTACCGGTTACCCAGCCACGCCACCAGCACCGCCACCGAGACCGAGGCGACCTTCGCCGTCAGGGGCTGATCGACCAGCACCTGCCCGGGCCCGAACCGCAGCAGGTTGAACAACCCGACGTCCACCACGAACGCGACCAGACCCACGGACCCGAACCGCGCCATCTCCGCCACGCGCGCGACGATCTCGCTGCGCGAGCGCCACGTCGACCCGATCCGGCCGACCGGCCGCGCTGGTGCCGGAGCGCTCGCACGGGTCATTGCCCGAGCCTACCCGCCATTAGGCTTGCCGCCATGGGACCTGTGGTGGCCGTCGTCGGCGGCGGACAACTCGCACGCATGATGGCCGCACCCGCCGGCGCGCTGGACATCCGTCTGCGCGCCCTGGTCGAGGCCGACGACGGCGCAGCCGCCCAGGTGCTGCCCGACGCCCCCGTGGGGGCGGCCGACGACGGGGAGGCCCTCAACCGGATCACCCGCGGTGCGCAGGTGCTCACCTTCGAGCACGAGCACGTGCCGCATGCGCTCCTGGCCGCCCTGGAGGCCGAAGGCGTGGCGGTGCGCCCGGGGTCGCGCGCACTGCGGGCTGCCCAGGACAAGATCCACATGCGTCGCGTGCTCACCGAGCTCGGGGTGCCCTGCCCGCGCTGGGCGGAGGTGAACTCGGTGGCCGATCTCGGGGCCTTCGGCGATGAGATCGGCTGGCCGGTGGTGCTGAAAAAGCCGGTGGGAGGGTATGACGGCAAGGGTGTGCGGATCGTGCACAGCGCCCAGGAGGGTGCGGACTGGGCCGCCGAGGGTGCCCTGGCGGAGGAGACGGTGGACTTCCGCTCCGAGTTGGCCGCGCTGCTGGCCCGGCGGCCCTCTGGCCAGGTGCGGACCTGGACCACGGTGCAGACCACCCAGGTGGGTGGGGTGTGCTCAGAGGTGATCTCCCCGGCCCCGGACCTGGAGGATGACGGCGCAGGCGAAGCCGCACGGATCGCCCGCACCATCGCCGAGGGACTTGGTGTGACCGGAGTGCTCGCGGTGGAGATGTTCCACACCCGCGACGGGCGCCTACTGGTGAACGAGCTGGCGATGCGTCCGCACAACAGCGGGCACGTGACCATCGACGCCGCCGTCACCTCCCAGTTCGAGCAGCACCTGCGGGCGGTGCTGGACCTGCCGCTGGGCCGGACCGAGCAGTTGGTGCCCTGGGCGGTCATGGTCAACGTGCTCGGATCCCACCTGGCCGATCCCACCAAGGCCTACCCCGAACTCATGGAGCGCTACCCCGAGGCGAAGGTGCACCTGTACGGCAAGTCGGTGCGCCCGGGCCGCAAACTGGGGCACGTGACCGTGACCGGGCACGACCTGCCGCACCTGCGCCGGGTAGCCCGTGCCGCTGCCGATCTTCTGGAAGGACGCTGATCATGACCGAACCGACGGCGAACGAGGAGCACCCCCCGGCCGCCGGCACCGCCACCCACGGCGCCGAGGTACCCGGGACGATGGCCACCGGCACTACAACCGGCACCGCGCCCGGGGAGTCCGGCGGGACCGGCCAGGATGGCCGGCTGCCGCAGGTGGCGGTGGTGATGGGGTCGGACACGGACTGGCCGGTGATGGGCCAGGCGGTCGAGGCCCTGGCGGAGTTCGGCCTCCGGGCGCACGTGGATGTGGTCTCCGCGCACCGGATGCCCCACGAGATGGTCGACTTCGGCTCGGGAGCCGCCGCTCGCGGAGTGCGGGTGATCATCGCCGGGGCCGGGGGTGCCGCGCACCTGCCCGGGATGCTCGCCTCCCTCACCCCGCTGCCGGTGATCGGAGTGCCCGTCCCGTTGGCGCACCTGGACGGGATGGACTCGCTGCTGTCCATCGTGCAGATGCCCGCGGGGGTGCCGGTGGCGACAGTGTCGGTCGGGGGTGCCCGCAACGCCGGGCTCCTGGCGGTGCGGGTGCTGGCCGCCGGGGAGGACGACGCCGCCGCGCAGCTGCGGGAGAAGATGTCCGCCTTCCAGCAGGACCTGCGCGCCGGCGCCCGGGCCAAGGGCGAGCGGCTGCGCGCCAAGCGCAACCAGGCTCCGGGGTTCAGCGCCTCCTGATCCTCAGTGCTCGCCGGAGGCGGCCGCGACGCTCGGTCGCAGATGGGGCCAGAGCGCCTCGCTCCACACTTCATATGCCCGCGCGGGGACACCCGTCAGCACGGGCGTCCCGGCGCAACCGCGGCGGGCCCGGGCGCCGTCGTCATCGCCGAAGCCGGTCCGCCGGATCGGTGGCCTCGGTCACATCGGGTGCCAGTGGCAGTGGGAACGGCGCTAGCGTCGCCTCTCGTGACAGCCACCAGACCGGAGCATCCTGCGTCCGCGACACTGGCCCACCCGGCATCGGATGAGCACGCCGAGACCGGACCCGCGCGGCCGCGCGCCCGGTTGCGTGGACTGGACGGGCTGCGCTTCTTTGCCGCGTTCGCGGTGCTGCTGTACCACTTCGGCGCCTTCGACACCTACTCCGATGCGGTCTGGGGGGAGTCGGTGCAGGAGGCCACCGGGCCGGTGGGGGTGTGGTTCGGTTACGGTGCGCTGGCCCCGTCGTTGTTCTTCGTGATCTCCGGGTTCGTGATCCTGATGTCGGCCCAGGGCCGGGGCTGGCGCCGGTTCATCGCCTCCCGGGTCGCCCGGCTCTACCCGGCCTACTGGGTGGCGGTGCTGGCCACCTCGGTGCTGTTGCTGCTGCTGTGGAACCCCGGCCGGGCTCCCGGTGCGGGGCAGGTAGCGGTGAACCTGACCATGTTCCAGTCCGCCTTCGGGATCAGCCACGTGGACGGGGTGTACTGGACCCTGTGGGTGGAGATGAAGTTCTACCTGCTGATGATCATCTTCCTGCTGATCGGTATCACCACCCGCCGGGTGCTGATCGGGGCGCTGGCATGGCCGCTGGTGTCCTGGGCATTCGCGCTCGCGGAGGTGCCGCACGTGTGGGACTGGCTGATCTACCGCCATGCCCCCTTCTTCGCCGGCGGGATGGTCATCTACCTCATCCACTCCCGCGGGCACAGCCCGGCCCGCTGGGCGGTGCTGGCGGTGAACGTCGTACTCGGGGTGGTTCACGCAGTACCGGGGTTGAGTGCCCAGGTGGCCGAGCGCACCCCCTTCGAACTCAACCCGTGGATCCTGGGCGCACTCACCCTGGGTTGCTTCGCCTCGGTGGCGGCCCTGAGCTGGACCCGGCTGCAGTACCTGAACTGGAAGTGGCTCACCGTGATCGGGGGCCTGACCTATCCGCTGTACCTGATCCACCAGTACTGGGGCTGGTGGGTGATCTCGATGCTGTCCGATCACGTGCCCGCCGCCGTGAGCGTGGCCGCGGCCACGGCCGTGGCGATCGCGTTGGCGTGGGTGCTGCACAGGTGCGTCGAGGTGCCCTTCGGGCCGCGGCTGCGCACCGCCGTAGCGGCGCTGGTGCGGGACCGCCCTCGCTCGCGGGCCTGACCCGGCCGGTGGGCTGAGCGCCCTCGTAGGCCTGCCCCGGCGTCGGCCACGGCCGTGTCCGGGCATCGGATACGAACCGGTCGGTGATCGTTAGCCCACCGTTCGCCGTTCGGGGAAGAACCGTTCAGGTGCCGCTGCCAGACTCGATCCCGGTCGCGCATCAGGGCCGGGGAGCAACACCGCCTGCCCTGGTGACCGCCGCCGGGGATCATCCCGGTCCCTGCTTCTGCCCGACCAGCCGAGTTCCAACAGCCGGCACCGGGCATGGCGTCAGCATGTCCACGTCCGGCCCGGCCGTACCCAAGGAGAACGATGAGCAGCACTTCACCGGCCCTCGCCGGTGCCGCGCTCGGATCCGCGTCCGCGAACCCACCAGCCCCGAGCGCAACGGCCCGCCCGCCCCAGCGGCGCAAGCGCTGGAAGGGGCGAAACATCCTGGCGTTCCTGCTGCTGGCCGGCCCCAACATCGCCATCCTGCTGATCTTCACCTACCGGCCGATGCTCCTGAGTTTCTACTACTCGACGCTGCAGTGGAACCTGGGCTCGTCGATGGCACGGTTCGTCGGACCGGGCAACTACGTGGAGTGGTTCACCGACTCCCGCACCCCCACCGTGGTGGCCACCACCGCCGTGTTCGGCCTCGTCACCGTGGGTGGGGGTCTCGTGCTCGGGCTGGGCCTGGCGTTGCTGTTGAACCAGAAACTGCGCGGGCGCGGCATCGCCCGCACCCTGGCGTTCGCGCCCTACGTGCTCTCCGGGATCGCGGTGGGGATGTTGTGGCTGTACATCTTCAACCCCCGCTACGGGCTGCTCAAGGTGCTCCTGGACCACATCGGCGCCTCCTCCCCGCAGTGGTACTCCACCACCCCGTGGGCGCTGGTGATGATCATGATCGTCTACCTGTGGAAGCACGTGGGCTATGTGGCCCTGATCTACCTGGCCGGCCTGCAGGCGGTGCCGCAGGACCTGCGTGATGCGGCCGCGATCGACGGGGCCTCCAAGGCCCGCACCTTCTTCTCGGTGATCTTCCCGCTGCTGGGCCCGGTGACCTTCTTCCTGCTCATCACCACGATGCTCAGTTCGCTGCAGTCCTTCGACCTGATCCGGGCGATGACCGACGGCGGCCCGCTGGGCTCGACCACCACGTTGATGTACCAGATCTACGTCGAGGGCTTCCAGACCGGCCGGGCCGGCTACGCCTCGGCCGCGGCCACGATCCTGTTCGTGATCCTGCTGGTCATCACCGCCATCCAACTGAAGTTCGTCGAGCGGAAGGTGCACTACTCGTGACCAGCGTGCTGACCCCGGCCACGGCCACCACGGATGATTCCCCGGCACCCCAGCCCGGCGCCGCGCAGGGCCTGGACCGCACCGAGATCCGCCGTCGTCGGCGACGGCAGGCGCGGTTGAGGCGACTGCCGCTGGAGGTGCTGCTCTATGCGGTGATGGTCGCGGTGATCGTGATCATGTCGGTGCCGGTGATCTGGATGCTGCTCGCCAGCCTCAAGACCCCGGCCGAGATCTACGCCGTTCCGTTGGCCTGGGTCCCGGAGGTGTTCGACCTGTCCAACTACGGTGAGGTCGCCACCGCCATCCCGATCGCGCGGATGTTCTTCAACTCCGTGCTGATCACCACCGTGGGCGCCGGGTTGAAGGTGCTGCTGGGCCTGGCCTGCGCCTACGCGCTGGTGTTCGTGGACGTGCCGCTGCGGAAGACCGCCTTCGTGCTGGTGCTGTTCGCCCTGCTCATCCCCGGGCAGATCACGATCATTCCCAACTACACCCTGATCGCGAACCTGGGCTGGCTGAACACCTACCAGGGCATCATCGTGCCGGGCCTGGCCAGTGCTTTCGGCACGTTCCTGTTCCGCCAGTACTTCCTCGGCCTGCCGGTCTCGGTGCTGGAGGCCGCCCAACTCGACGGCGCTGGGCACTACCGCCGGCTGTGGCGGTTCGTGGTGCCGATGTCGGTGCCGACCATCGCGGCGGTGTCGCTGGTCTCGATCGTGGGGGAGTGGAACGAGTACCTGTGGCCGATGCTCGTGGTGGACAACCCCTCCACGATGCCGCTGCCGGTGGGGCTGACGCTGCTCCAACGGGTGGAGGGGATGCAGAACTGGGGTGTGCTGATGGCGGCCACCACCCTGGTCACGCTGCCGATCCTGGTGATCTTCCTGATCCTGCAACGTCGCCTGGTCGCCGGCCTGACCGCCGGTGCGGTGACCGGGTGAGGTCCGACGACGATGCGCCCCTTGCGGACTCTTGCCCTCGCTCCCGCCCCGCGGCCTCTCGCCCCCGTTTCCGAACCGTCCCGAACCAACCGATGTCACCCCCGATGAGTTCTTCGAAGGAGAACCCCCGATGTCATCTGCCTCTCGTCGTCGTCCGTCCCTGTGGACCCCACGTACCAAGGAGACCTGGACACCCTCTCGCCGCAACGTCCTCACCCTTGGTGGGGCGGTCGCGACCGCCGGCCTGCTCTCCGCCTGTGGCGGCGGCCCCTCCGTGGGCGGGGACACCGCCCGCGCCGAGACCACCCAGACCGAGTGGGACGGGGTGGACCCGGCCGAGCGGATCACCTGGTGGTCCAACCATCCCGGCAACACCATGGAGTGGGAGCAGTCGATGATCGACGCCTTCACCGCCGAGACCGGCATCGAGGTGGAACTGGTCACCGCCGGCGCCAATTACGACGAGATCGCCCAGCGCTTCCAGGCCGCCTCGGGCACCTCGGAGATCCCGGACCTGGTCGGGGCCAGCGACGTGTGGTGGTTCCGCTACTTCGTCAACGGCCAGATCATCCCCGTCGATGACCTGTTCGCGCACCTGGGCGTGGACACCGACGACTTCGTGGACACCTTCTACGAGGACTACGCCTACGAAGGCCTGCACTACGCGGTGCCCTACGCCCGCTCCACCCCGCTGTTCTACTACAACCGGGACATGTGGGAGGCCGCGGGGCTGCCCGACC
This sequence comes from Pseudactinotalea sp. Z1739, assembly GCF_049725055.1. Next base: position 176,441 of record NZ_JBMPQA010000008.1, read on the forward strand.
GCGGGCCGGAGACCTGGGAGGAGTTGGCCGGCTGGTCCGAGGCGCTCTGGGGCGTGGTGCCCGGGGAGGGCGCGCCACTGGGGCTCAGCCACGGCCCGTCGTGGTCGGCCTGGTGGTACTCCAACGTCTCCTGGGGCCTGGGCGCGGCGATGAGCGAGGAGTGGGACGTCACCCTGGAGACCGAGGAGTCGATCGCCGCCGGGCGCTTCGTGCGCGACTTGTACCACGGTGACGGCGCCTACGCCGGGTTCAGCGCCCAGAACAACGCGGACTTCCAGGCCGGGATGTTCGCCTCCCTGGTCGGTTCCACCGGAGCGCTGACCGGGCACCTGGAGGCCGCCACCTTCGAGCTGGGCGCGGCGTTCCTGCCCGAGGGTCCGGTGCCGGGGCCGACCGTGCCCACCGGCGGCACCGGGATCGCCATCGCGGCCGATCGCGAACCCGGCCAGCAACTGGCCGGGGCGATGTTCCTGGCCTTCCTCACGAACGCGGAGAACACCGCGGACTACTCCGCCGGCACCGGGTACATGCCGGTGCGCCACTCCGCGATCGAGGGCGAGACCATGAGTGCGTTGTATGAGGAGGTGCCCCAGTTCCGCACCTCGGTGGACCAGCTCGAGCGCACCCGCACCCAGGACTGGGTCCGGGTGTTCACCCCCGGTGGTGACCAGATCATCACCGACGGGTTGGAGGAGATCATCTTGCAGGGCAGCGACGCCGAGGACGTGTTCCCCAACGTGGCCGCCCAGCTCGAGCGGGCCTTCAGCGAGAACGTGGAGCCCTACCTGTGAGTACGGTCCGGCAGGCCGCGACGCCGGGCGCGGGCCCGGCGCCGCGGCGCCACCCGCTGGTCATCGCCCACCGCGGCGACTCCATGGTGGCCCCGGAGAACACCCTGCCCGCCTTCGCCGCCGCGGTGCGGGGTGGGGCGGACATGATCGAGATCGACCTGCACTGCAGTGCCGACGGCGAGGGCGTCGTGATCCACGACGCCACCGTGGACCGCACCACCGACGCCAGCGGCGCGGTGGCGGACCTGGATGCGGCCGAGATCGGCCGGTTCGACGCCGGATCCTGGTTCGACCCGGCCTTCGGCGGAGTCCGGATCCCCTTGTTCGGGGAGATCCTGGATCTCTTGGGGCGCTCCCCGGGCACCGAGTTGCTGCTGGAGCTCAAGGACCCCTGGCCGGCCGGGCCGCTGGGGCAGGTGCTGGCCGATCTGCAGGCGGCCGGCCTGGCCGACCGGGTGATCGTGCAGAGTTTCTTCCCGGACGTCCTCACCACGGTTCGCCGGGCGGCTCCGGACGTGCGGATGGGGTTCCTGAGTTCACGGTTCGACGATGAGGTGGTCACCCTCAGCCGGCACCTGGGTGCGGTGGCGTGCAACCCCGCGTTCACCCGGGTGCTGGAGGATCCCGGCCTGGTGACCCGCGCGCACCGGGCCGGGCTGCAGGTCATGGTGTGGACCGCCAACGAGGTGGCCCAGTGGGAACGGTTGGTGGCCGCGGGCGTGGACGGGATCATCACCGACCGCCCCGACCGGTTGCGCGGGTTCTTGGACTACCGGCACGGGCCCTGAACCGCCAGGGGCGGTCGAACCCCGGATCCTGCCGGGTTGACTTCCCGGGAGGATCTGGGGAACGCCGCAGCTTCGGGGGGTTCGTTCAGGTGGTGGTGATCCGCAACTCCCGGGGGTGCCCGACGCCGGCGACCTCCATCAGGGAGTGCGTCACCAGAGCGGCGGCCTCCTCACCCAGGGTGCCGGGCAGGTACAGATCGTTCTCGGCGGGAGCCTGGGCAGGGAAGTAGGCGCCATACATCGGTGCCGCCTTCTCCGCCTCGGGGGCCTGCCAGCCCATCTGGCGCAGGGCGGCGTCCTCGGCGTCGCTCCAGGGAAAGTCCCCACCCACGTGCGAACCACCGACCAGTTCGGCGTAGAGCACGTTGCCCATCCGCAGGTACTGGGCGAACAGGTGCACCTCCTCGGTGCGCCGCTTCCGGCCGAACAACCCGGCGATGCGCTCCTTGGTGCGCGCCGGGCCCTCGACGATGAAGAACGTGCCGTCCGCCAGTGCGCGGCACCGGTTGTTGAGTTCGCTCTCGAACTCGCTCCACGGGTCCATCCGAGCAGCCTAATGCGGGCCGGTGGGCGCCGCGGCCACCGATGACGGAGAGGGCTGTGACCACCGGAAGGACGCCACGGTCCTCTCTGGCAAGAGACGTTCGGGGGCCATGTATGCTCGATTCTTGTCCCAAAACGCAGATATTGGCTGAAAGGCGCCACGTGACGAACAAGAATCGGCAAAGGACGACCCTCTCCCTGATCGGCGTGTCGGCGCTGGCTCTCGGTCTGGCGGCATGCGGAGACGACGGCGGCAACGGCGGCGCCGATGCCGACCTGGAGGACACCTACGTGGTCGCATCGGACACCTCGTTCGTGCCCTTCGCCTTCGAAGAGGGCGGTGAGTACGTCGGCTTCGACATAGACATGATCAACCACATCGCCGACGAGGTCGGGTTCGACGTCCAACTGGAGACGAGCAACTTCGACGGGATCATCCCGGGCCTGCAGACCGGTTCATTCGACATCGCGATCGCCGGCATCACCATCACCGACGAGCGCGCCGAGGTCATCGACTACACCAGCCCGTACTACAAGTCGGGCCTGCGCATCGCCGCTCCGGTCGATGACGAGCAGATCCAGGGCGTGGAGGACCTCGAGGACCTCACGATCGCCACTCGGCTGGGTTCCACGAGCGCGGACTACATCGAGCAGAACATCGAGGGAGCCACCCCCAACACCTACGAGCAGTTGGACCAGGCCTACCTGTCGGTGGAGGGCGGCGGCTCGGACGCCATTCTCTATGACGCTCCGAACGTGGAGTACTACGTCGCCACCGCCGGTGAGGACAGCCTGCGGGTGACCGGTGAGCTGCTGGAGGCCCAGGACTATGGCATCGCCGTCACCCAGGGCAACGAGGCATTGGTCGAGGCGATGAACGAGGCGATCGCGACCATGATCGACGACGGCACCTATGCCGAGATCTACGAGTCCTGGTTCGGCGAGGAGCCGGAGTGGCTGGACGAACTAGCGGCATCGGCCGACTGACACTCCCCCCACGTTCCGAAAGGCGGGTGCTCACCGAGCACCCGCCTTTTGACGGAAGGCACATCGCGCATGGACGCCATATTCGGCTTCAACTGGGCAGGGGTCGTCGAGTTCCTGCCGGCCCTCACGCGGGGGCTCTACTACACGCTGCTGGTCTCGGTGGGCGGCCTGGCGATCGGCTTCGTCCTGGGGGCGATCGCCGGCCTGGGCCGGCTGAGCCGGTTCAAGATCATCAACTGGATCGCCGTCATCTACGTCGAGGCGATCCGCGGAACCCCGGTGCTGGTCCAGGCCATCTGGATCTACTTCGCCCTGCCGCTGATCATCGCCTACACCCTGCCCTCGGTGGTGGCCGGCATCATCGTGATCGCCCTCAACTCCGGTGCCTACATCGCCGAGATCGTGCGCGGCGCCGTGCAGTCCATCGACAAGGGCCAGAACGAGGCCGGCCGGTCCCTGGGCCTGGACGCCCGCACCACGATGCGTCATGTGATCTGGCCCCAGGCGTTCAAGCGGATGATCCCACCGCTGGGCAACCAGTTCATCATCAGCATCAAGGACACTTCGCTGCTGTCGGTGATCCTGGTTCCCGAACTCATCTTCCAGGGCCGGCTCGTGGTGGCGAACCACTTCAACGCCGTGGAGATCTACACCACCGTGGCAGCGTTCTACCTCGCGATCACACTCACCCTGTCGATCGTCCTGCGAGCTATCGAGAAGCGTTTGGAGCGCCGGGCATGATCATTGACGTCACCGACCTGCACAAGTCCTTCGGTGATCACGAGGTCCTCGCCGGGATCAACTGCAGCGTCGCCGAGCAGGAGGTCGTCTGCGTGATCGGGCCCTCGGGCTCGGGCAAGAGCACGTTCCTGCGGTGCCTGAACCTCCTCGAGGAGGTCACCAGCGGCGAGGTGGTCATCGACGGGCACTCACTCACTGATCGCCGGGTCAAGATCGACGCCGTGCGCGCCGAGATCGGCATGGTGTTCCAACAGTTCAACCTGTTCCCGCACAAGTCGGTGATTGAGAACATCATGCTCGCCCCGATGAAGGTGCGCCGGCTCAGCAAGGCTGCGGCCCGGGACCGCGGGCGGGCCCTGCTGAAGAAGGTCGGGCTGGAGGAGAAGGAGAACGCCTACCCCGGGAGCCTGTCGGGCGGGCAGCAGCAGCGGGTGGCGATCGCCCGGGCGCTGGCCATGGAACCCAAGATCATGCTGTTCGACGAGCCGACCTCATCCCTTGACCCCGAGCTGGTCGGTGAGGTGCTGGCCGTGATGAAGAACCTGGCACTCGAGGGGATGACGATGGTGGTGGTCACCCATGAGATGGGCTTCGCCCGCGAGGTCGGCGACCGGGTCCTCTTCATGGACGGCGGCGTCCTGGTGGAAGAGGGTTCCCCGCAGGAGATCTTCGACAACCCGCAGCACGAACGGACCCAGGCCTTTCTCAACAAGGTCCTGTGAGCACCGGTCCGGTCCGGACATTCGTGGTGTAGTCATCGCTCTGAGTTGGCCGGCCGAGGCTGACTTCGCGGATTCTGGACCGGACGCGCTCGGAGTGTGGCGTTCACTCGGTCCAGATGGCGCGAAGTCAGCGGGTGACAGGGTCGACGCGAAACCGGCTAGAGCGACTGCACGGCATCGTTGATCAGGTCCACCGGTTCCCAGACCCCGTCCTCGAGGTTGCTCAGCACCGCCACGGTCACGGCGGCGCCGGGGTAGTGCCGCAGCATCGCGCTGGCCCCGGTGTTGACCCCCTCTTTCCAGTAGGAACGCACGGCGCCGTCGGGGTCGGTGGAGATCTCGAACCCGTAGCCCATCGTGTGGACGATGCCGTCCTCGGGGTCCACCGAGTGGGTCGCGTGCGGGGTGATCATGGCCTCGGCGAGTTCGGCCGGCAACAGCTCCCCGCCCCGCAGGGCGCGGTGGAAGGCGAGCAGGTCCGCTGCGCACACGTGCGCGCCGCCGTCCGGTGACCCGATCGGTGGGTAGGAATAGATGTTGCGCCGCCACCCGTCGTCGTCGGCCTCCACGCCTTCGGCAACGTCGGGGACCACCCGGTCCATGGCGAAGAATCCCGCGCGGCTCATCCCGGCCGGGCCGAAGACGTGTTCGACGACGTAGTCGCGGTAGGAGCGCCCCGTGGCCTTCTCGATCATCAGCCCGAGCAGGACGTAGGAGACGTTGCAGTATCGCGCCCCCTCGCCGGGGGCGAAGTTGGCGGGTTTGTTGACGAAGTTCGGCAGGAAGTCAGCGGTCCGGCGCACCGAGTAGTTCGGGGTGTCCACCCAGAGCGCCTCGTAGGACTCCCCGGCCTCCTCATCGGCGTCGTCACCGATGCCGGAGGTGTGGGAGAGCAGGTGGTGCACCGTGACGGCGGGGGAGATGGTGGTGCCGGTCAGGCCGAGGTAGTCGATCGCGGAGGTCTGCAGCGTGAAGGCGCCGGCTGCGACCTGTTGCAGGGTGGCCACCGCGGTGAAGAGCTTGGTGACCGAGGCGCAGTCGTAGCGGGTGCTCATCGTGGCCGGGACGTTCCAGGTGTAGGACGCCGGGCCGTAGGCACCCTCGAACAGGGTGCGGTCGGCCGAGTCGATGCGCAACGTCCCGGAGAACTCGCCCTTCCGGGTCAGGTCGGTCAGGGCGGAGTGCAGGGAGTCAGTGTCCATGGGACCTCAGGTTATGGGTAATGGCCGACGGCGAGCGCGGCTATTGTGTGGGTAGCGCGCGGATGGCGGCTGCTCGGGAGCAGTGCCACGCGGCGGGCCGGAATCTGTCCAGATCACGAGTTGATCGGCTTGGGTGGGCAGCCCCGATGTCATCGGTCGATGCCACCATCACTCGTATGGACGATCTGCCCACGTGGGTTCATTACGTCTCGGCACTCGGCCCGGCGATGACCCTTCTCGCGGCCATCGTCGCGGCGTTGATCGCGTGGCGGACCTACCTGCATCGCCGCGCGCAGGACCGTAAGGACGAGTGGTGGCGACGAACCCAGTGGGCGCTTGATCGAGCGTTGCCCGACCAAGGTGTAGCCCTGGACGTTGCCCTGAAAGTGCTGAAGCATCAAGCCGATAGTGCCCTCGCCGGAGAGGAAGAGCAGCATATGTTGAAGGCAGTCAGCGCAGAGATTTTGGGCCCGTACGCGCCACGCAACGGTGGCCGTGAAACTGGCTCCGCGTATCATGGAGGTATTGCAACGAGAAGGCAGGAGGGTGACGAATGACAAGCCTCGACGACAAGCCTGACAGTCGCGAGAAGGCCTTTCCCAGATCCGCGGTGAGCGCAGCTCAATTGCAACTCGTCATTGACCGTCGCCTCGGTCAGGAGACGCCTGACTGGGTTCGACGTATCGCGGAGGCTGAGCCGGAGAGTCGAGACGGTGCGAAGCAGGTCGGCTAGGGACAATCGGATTTCCTCATCGGAGGATGCCCGCGCCGAAGCGGGACGCCGGGTCATGGCAGAGTTCGGGAACGATGATCGGCCCGAGCCGGACTGGGCGGAAACGAAGGCCGCTCTGGAACGGGATCTGGACGCAAGCCTGCGTCGATCCGGCGGGTCCGCAGGGGCCTGACCGGGTTTCAATCCAAGCCGAGGCGGGGGCCCTCGATGGCCGGGCAGGTGTCCATCACCACGTCCAGGCCGGCTTCGGTGGCGCGCTGCGCGGCGGCCTCGTCGATGACGCCCAGTTGTAGCCAGACCGCCTTGGCGCCGCGGGCGATGGCCTGGTCCACGACGCCTCCGGCGAGGTCGGAGTTGACGAAGATGTCCACCACGTCGATATCGCCGGGCACCTCGTCGAGCGTGGCGTACCCGGTCTGGCCGTGCACCGTCTCGGCCTTGGGGTGCACCGGCACGATCTCCATGCCGAGACCCTGTTGCAGGTAGGCCGAGACGCCGAAGGCGGCGCGACCGGTGTTGGTGGAGAGCCCCACCACGGCCCACCGCGCGGGAGTCGTGAGCAACCGGCGGATGACGTCGACGTCGTTGGAATGGGCCATGAACCTACTCAAGCACACCTGCCCGCGCCCGGCAGTGTGGTTGATCGCGGACTACGGCAGACGGCTGGAGCCGCCCATGCGCGCGGGCCAGGTGGCCCGTAGGGTCAGCGGCATGGTTCCGGCAACCCGTGACACCTCCCGCGTTGGGTCCGGAGACGAACCGCTCCGACACCCGCGGCGCCTCCCGCGGCGTCTCGCCCGCGCACCGATCGGGGTGTTCCGGCTCGGGCTGGGTGGGGTGTTCGCGGGCAGGCTCCTCATGCTCGATCATCGTGGCCGCCGTTCCGGTCGCATCCGGAGCGTGGTCCTGGAGACGGTCGCCCGGGAAGGGCGAGCCCACGTGGTGGTCTCGGGATACGGCTGGTCGGCCCAGTGGCTGCGCAACATCGCGGCTGATCCACGGGTGCGGCTGTGGTCCGGATGGGGGAGTGGACGCCGTGCGCGGGCCGAGATCCTCTCCCCGGCGCAGGGACTCGCGGTGCTCGAGGATTACCGGCGTGCGCATCCCCGGGCCGCCCGCCTCCTCAGCCGGGCGTTGAACCTGGGTCCGCTCATGCCGGACCAGCCGCTCCCGGCCGGTGCCGCGGCCCGGCTCCCGGTCGTGCGCATTACACCGCTGCAGCGTATGCGCAGCCGGCGAAGGCGGCCTTAGCCGGCTGCGTGCGGGGGTTGGCTGACTGAGGGTGCCTCGGGTCAGCCAGGCACCGGTCAGCCGCCGTCGACGTCGCTCTGCTGCACGGTGCCATCGGCCACCGAGGCGAAGAAGGCGGGGTGGTGATCCTCCAGCAGCACGGTGGAGCCCACGCCACCGGGCCGGTGGTTCATCGAGGCGATCGGCGGCGCCCCGCGTACACCATCCGGGCCGGTAGCGGCGCGGAAAGCCAGCGCCATCCGGCCGAGGTCGATGATGTTGCTGTCCTCCGACACATACAGCGCCCCCAGACCGGACTCGAGCAGGTCCACCTGCTGACCCGGCCGCACGGCCAGCGCGGGATCGGCCACGGTGCGGGTGATGGACTGGATCACTTGCTGCTGGCGCAGCGTGCGCCCGATGTCACCCATCGGGTCAGCGGCACGCATCCGGGCGAAGGCCAGGGCGGTCTCACCGTCGGCGTTGTGACAGCCGGCCTCCCACTCCAGGCGGGAGTCCCGGTCGGAGACGTCGTAGTCGAGGCACAACTCCACTCCGCCCACGGCGTCGACCACGTTCGCCAGACCACCCATGCCGATCTCGACGTAGTGGTCCACCTCGATGCCGGTCAGGGACTCCACACTGGCGCGAAGCAACTCCGGTCCGCCCCAGGAGTAGGCGGCGTTGAGCTTGTTCCAGCCATGCCCAGGGATCTCCAGGTAGGTATCCCGGGGCAGGGAGATCAGCGAGGTGTTCCCGCGGGGCGGCACGGTCAGGATCATGATCGTGTCCGCACGCTGACCCTCGGTGGGGTCGTGGGCGAAGTTCTCATCGTCGTCGCGCGAGTCCGACCCGGCCAGCAGGTAGGTGGTCCCGGCGGAACTGACGGAGGGCTCCCCGGCGTCCACGTGCTGGATCTTGCCGTTCGCCCAGATCAGCAGGCCCACCGGCCAGGCCAGGATCAGCACCAGCAACAGCGCGAACGCCAGGAGCACACCCCGGCCCCGGCGCCGGCGGCGCGGGCGCCCACCGCGAGGCGCCTCCCGGGTGGGAGGCTGAGCGGGCGGGACCGACGACGGCGGCACGGCAGCGGGCCGGTGGCTCGCCTGTTGCCGGGCTGGGTGGTCGGCCGGCATCACCCGGGTACGGTCCGGACCCGGTTCGGGTCGCCCGCCCGGGGGGATCGACGGCGGGGGGCCGCCCTGGCCGGTACCGCCGCGCCCGTAGCCCTGTCCTCCGGCGCCGGGGCGGCCCGAGCCACCCCGTCCGGCTGGTGATTGCGGGGCGAAACTGGGGGGTCGGCGTGCCGGCCCACGTCCACTTGCGGAAGCACCAGGGCCGACCGACCCGTCGCCACCCCCGGCGGCGTCACCGCCGAGCGGCTGAGCCGACCCGCCGCTGCGGGCGCGGGAGGCACCGGTCGGGCGCCTGCCCGGGCCACGTCCGGGCCCGGCTCCGCGTGGGGTTCCGTCAGGGGGCGTGTCGTTCATCGGCCTACCCGCATGGTCCGTTCTGCTGCTCGGCTGTGGACCCATCGAGCGTAGGCCCGGAGGAGCCGTCTTCGGGGGAGGTGGAGTCGGTGTCGGCGTCCACGTCCGCCCCCTCGACTTCAGTGCCCTCCGCCCCAGCGGTGCCGTCATCCCCCTCCGCACCGACAAGATCCTCGACCTGCTCTTCGGTCACGTGCAGCGGCCGGTCGGCGGCGATGGCTTCCCAGAGTTCGGTGGCCTCGTGGGTCCACAGCACGTTGGCGCCATCACCGCGGTCCACCACCGGGACGGTGGCGAAGGTGATCTCGCCCGGGTCGATGTGACGCAGCGCGTAGGCCAGGCCGCTCAGGGCCGAGATCGACCCGAAGTCACGCGAGGCGGTCACCGAGGAGGTGGCCGCGTCCAGGAAGGCGTAGAGCCTACCGGCGTCGGTGAGCAGGTTCTGGTCCAGCACGTGCCGGGCAGTGGCGGCCAGCAGATCCTGCTGGCGATCGATGCGTTGGATGTCACTCCCATCGCCGAGGCTCTTGCGCACCCGGGCATACCCCAGCGCCTGCTCACCGTCGAGGACCTGCTCACCGGCCTCGAGTTCGATGTGAGCCTGGCGGTCACTGATCGGTTCGGGCACGCAGAACGGCACGCCCCCGAGGGCGTCGACCACGTTGACGAACCCGGCGAAGTCCACCGCGATGAACCCGTCGATGCGCACGTTCGTCAGTGCCTCCACGGTACGGATCGTGCATGCGGCTGCGTACCCCACGTCGCCGGTCTGCCCGCCGATCTCGAAAGCGCCGTTGAACTTGCCCTCCCGGGGGTAGGTGGCGGTGCCATCGGGCAACTCGCAGGCGGGTACCGTGACCCAGGAGTCCCGGGGGATGGAGATCATCTCCACCCGGTCCCGGTCGGCGCTGATGTGGGCCACGATCACAGTGTCCGAGCGCACCCCGGGGGTGGTACCCCCGCCGATCTCGAAGTTCTCCCCGGACCGGTCATCGGTGCCCACCAGCAGCACGTTCAGGGCCTGGCCGGCGTGGGGGTCCTCCGGGTCCTGGGCCTCGACGGGTTCGGGACGCTGGTCCCCGAGGAGGTCGTCGATGTCATGGGTTTGAATGTTGGAGTCCAGGTCCCGGTAGGCCCAGGCCACCCCGGAAGTCACGAACATCCCCAGCGCCAGCAACGCCACCAGCGCCACGTGCCGGCGCTGCTGGCGCGCGGCGGCGTGCCGGATGGAGCCGGGGGTGGTGGGGGAGGCGTTGGTGGCCGCGGCGAAGACCGCGGCTGCGGCGGGCCCGCGCGGCGCCGGGCGGGCCCGCCCGCGACGACGGCGGGGCGCGGCGTGCCGTGGGTTGAGCCGGGGTCGGCGGGAAGGCCGTGGGGGCTGGCTCATGCCCGTGCGCCGGCGAGCAGGTCGTCGGCCCCGTCCGTCCGGGCGTCCAGGGTGCTCTCGTCGGCGTCACCGTCGGTGCGACCGTCCTCGGGTGCCTCCTGATCGGCCGGCCCCTCATTGCCTGAGTGGGGTTCGTCGTCGCCCGCCGGGGGTAGCACCATCGGCTCGTCGTCGCGCAGGGACTCCCACAGCGGTTCACCGTCGGCGTTCTGGACCACCACGTTGCCGGCCCAGTCGAATGGGACGGTGGTGAAGGTGACGTGGCTGGTGTCCAGGTGGCGCAGGGAGTAGGCCAGCCCGCCCATGGTGGACAGGTTGCCGATCCGCTCACTGGTGGTCATCGAGGAGGCGGTGGCCTGCAGGAACCGGAACAGTGCCGGGGTGTCGGTGACCAGGTTGGACCCGAGCACCTCATCGGCGATCGCGCTGAAGAGTTGCTGCTGGCGTCCGATCCGGGAGATGTCGGAGCCGTCATCGACACCCACCCGGGCCCTTGCCACGCCCAGGGCGGTGTCGCCGTCGAGGCGGTGGCAGCCGGCGTGGATCTCCAGGTTGGCCTTCGGGGCGTTGATGTCGTCCTCGAAGCACATCTGCACCCCGCCTATCGCGTCGATGACCTCCACGAACCCGTCGAAGTCCACCACCACGAAGTCATCGATGTGCAGTCCTGTCATCGCCTCGGTGGTCAGGATGGTGCAGGCGGCGGCGTAGGCCACATCGCCGGTCTGGCCGCCGTAGGCGAACGCGGCGTTGAACCGGGTGCCGTTGTCGCTGGACCCGGCGGCCATCGGGGCGGTCTGGCGCCCGTCCGGAAGCGGGCAGCTGGGCACGTCTACCAGCAGGTCACGCGGGATGGAGACCACGTCCACCCGGGACCGGTCCGCGGCCACGTGCACGATCAGATTGGTGTCCGAACGCATCCCACCGGCGAAGCCGTAGTCCACTTCGTTGTCGGCGCTGCGGGCATCGGATCCCATCACCAGCACGTTGTAGGCCCGGCCGTCCAGGGGATCATCCGGGGCGGGGGTCTGGCCGGCACTGCCGCCGGGGCCAGCGGCATCCTGGCCGCGGCCGAGGATCTCGTCCAGATCGTGGGTGGCCACCTTGCCCTGCACGCTCTGATAGGCGAGCACCATCCCCGCGCCGGTGAAGGCGAGCAACCCGCTGAGGGTGAGCGCCACCAGGTAGGGGCCTCGGCGCCGCGGGCGCTGAACCGCGTGCCGGCGGGTAGCGCCCGGGTGCTCGCGGGCAGGGGAGGAGGAGGGCATCAGTTCAAATCGTAGGCATAAACGGCTCCGGAAGGGCGGATGACCGGGGATTGTCGGGGGGAGGTTCTGTGGACGGGGGTGAGGTGGGTCACAGGTGAGGGACAGGCAACAGGGCCTATGGAGCGACAGGTGTATAGGGCAACCTATTCCTCCAGAGGTGCCCGGTCATCGGAGCAGGTTTTGGCGTAGTTAGGCGCAGCCAGCACAATGGGTACCTGTCAAGCGAGTGCAACGCGACCGTACGTTAGGCAGCGGGGCGGTGGTTCGATGCGACACGGACGCACGTGAGCGGTTGGGGAACGTTGGTCGACGGAGAGGATGTAAAAGGTGAGCAACGTCTTGGGCCCTCAAGATCGCGTTCTCGTGGTTGGCAGTTCGGGCTTTGTGGGCGCCTATGTGCAACAGGCGTTGAGTTCCGCCGGCATCGATTTCGTGCGGTACGACCTTTTCCCGGATCCGTCCGGGGAGGACACCTTTATCGGCGACGTCCGCGACACCACAGCGCTGACCGAAGCCATGACAGGGTGCACGGCGGTTCTCAACCTTGCGGCGGCTCATCATGACTTCGGGATCGATAGCGGCACCTTCGAATCAGTGAACATTGGAGGCGCCCGTTCGGTCTGCGCTGCGATGGAGCACCACGACATCACCAATCTGTGCTTCTTCTCCACCGTTGCTGTCTATGGTGTGCAGGACGGGGTGCCGGATGAGCACTCTATCCCGGCTCCAGTCAACGACTATGGGCGAACCAAACTCGGTGCCGAACAGATCTACCTGGAATGGGAATCCACTGTCGAGGGGCGTCGTGCCTTGATAGTCCGCCCGGCTGTGGTGTTCGGGCCGGGGAATTTCGCGAATGTCTTCCGTCTGATTCAGCAGATTCATCGGCGAACTTTCCTCCCAGTGGGATCCGGTGCTAACCGCAAGTCGATGTGCTATGTCGAGAATCTCGTCGGCGCCGTCCAGCACCTCTGGGGCGCCCCACCACAGGAAGATACGGGCCCGTTCGAGGTCTACAACTACGTCGACGAGCCCGATTTGACCTCCCGCGAGGTGGTTGGCCAGATCTATGCAGAGTTGGGTCGGCGCCAGCCGCGATTGTGGCTCCCGCTGGGCCTGACCGTCCTTGCCGCTAGCCCGTTCGACCTCCTGGCACGGGTCACCGGGCGAAACCTCCCGATCACGTCCGAGCGGATCAGGAAACTCGCTGGCATGGAAACCAGGTTCGCCGCAGAACGCATTCGCCAGACGGGCTTCGCGCCGTCGGTATCCCTGACGGAAGGACTGCGGCGCACGGTGCGCTGGTACCGGAAGTCCGGACGGAGGGCAGATCCGGTGGTGCACCTGCCCCCGGAGGGTATCGTCCGGCGCGCGTCCTCGGATCGAACACCGCGTGTGGTGGCCGTCGTGGTTACTTACAACCGTGCTGAACTGCTGCGCCACTGCTTGGACGCACTGGCCGAGCAGCAGGTTGGCCTGGCCGCCGTCGTCGTCATCGATAACAACTCGACCGACGACTCAGGCGAGGTGGCTCGGTCCCATCGCCTGGGTGCAGATGTTATGACCTTGCCTCGTAACGTCGGTGGAGCCGGCGGGTTCGCCGCCGGAATGGCGCGAGCCCTAGCGCGGCACTCTCCTGACTGGTTGTGGCTGATGGACGACGACACGATCCCCGGACCCGGGGCCCTCGAGGAACTACTCAAGGTATCCCTCGCCTTCCCGCGTGACCTGAGCATCCTCAGTAGCAGGGCGGTCTGGACCGACGGTCGTGTGCACCCGATGAACGTCTCGCGCGAGCGAGTGGGGAGTCCGGCGATGGACCGACGGAACGCCGCTGCCGCGAATTCGCGGGTGATCCGAACAGCATCCTTCGTCTCGATCCTGATCCGTGGGCAAGAGGCTCGCCGGCACGGTTTACCACTTGCGGACTACTTCATCTGGGGTGACGACACCGAGTACTCCAGCAGGTTGCTGCGGGAGGGGGTTGGATTACAGGTGGCCGGGAGCGTGGTGGAGCATCGCACCGCTGAGTTCGCCTCCTGGCAGAACAACCCGGGTCAGCGCTTCTACTACGAGGTGCGTAACAAGATCTGGTTGCTGACTCGTTCCCCCGGCCTGCGGGTTTGGGAGCGCCTACTGTACGGCGGATCTGCTGCTGTTGGTTGGGCACGGACGTTGTTGTTTGCGCCGCAGCGAGCGGCGGTGGTGAAGTCCGGTATTCGTGGCTTCTGGAAGGGGATCACGACATCTCCGAAACCGACCGCAACCGTCCTCGATGGGATGGGCGAGGTGACCGATGACGTTCGGTTGGTTGAGCGCGCCGCCGCGGGATCCGCACAGGTATGAGCCGGGATCTGCAGTTCAGTGTGCTACTGCCTGTCTACGCTGGCGACCGCGCCGATCACTTCCTGCGGGCCTTTGATTCAGCCACCGTGGAGCAGGAGTTGCGCCCCAGCGAAGTCATCCTCGTACAGGACGGGCCGGTGCCCGGCGCCCTCGCGGAGGCGATCAGGAGCGCCACCGCGCAGCGCCATGTCCCGGTCCTCCATCACGAACTGCCGACGAATGTTCGCCTGGCGGCTGCTTTGCAGGCAGGTCTTCAACGGTGTTCGTATGACGTGATAGCCAGAGCCGATGCCGACGACATCTCGGTGCCGAGCCGATTCGCTGTCCAGGTGCCGCTTGTGGCGGACGGACTGGACCTCGTGGGAAGTGCGATGCAGGAGTTCGATAGCGAGGACGGGTCTCTCGGGCCTATTCGTCCCCGACCGGAAAGTACCGCGGCGATTCTGCGGTACGCCTCCTTCCACAACCCGTTTAACCACCCCACAGTGGTCTTCCGGCGATCGGCGGTGATGGCGGCCGGCGGCTACGAGGACCTCCCGTTCATGGAGGACTACTGGCTGTTCGCGCGGATGCTCGCTGCCGGTGCCACGGCAAGAAACGTCCGCGAGGCGCTGGTGCGCTACCGCACGGGCGACGAACTCTTCGCGCGTCGGGGTGGATGGCAGCCCCTCCGTTCGGATTGGGTCCTCCAAAGGCGCCTACGCCGTCTCGGTCTTACCTCCAGAGCGCAAATGGTGCGCAACATTGCCCAGCGCACGGGTTACCGGCTGGTCCCGGATGCCATACGCAGGTGGGCATACCCCGCACTGATCGCTCGCCACTGAAGTATTTGCCGTTTCAACGATAGGAGACGCTATGACCACCGACCTCCTGGTGGTGGGATCCGGGTTCTTCGGACTCACCGTTGCCGAACGATGTGCCCGAGAATTTGGGTTGCGGGTGAGGGTGATCGACCGGCGACCACACATCGGCGGAAACGCGTACTCCGAAGCCGAGGAGAGCACGGGAATCGAGGTGCACCGGTACGGCGCACATCTCTTCCACACTTCGAACGAACGGATCTGGGAGTACGTCAACAGGTTTACCGCGTTCACTGACTACGTGCACCATGTCTACACCACGCACCGCGGTGAGGTGTATCCGATGCCGATCAACCTGGGCACCATCAACCAGTTCTTCCGCGCCGCACACAGCCCGGACTCGGCACGCGAACTTCTTCGCGATCAAGCCGCGGAACTGGGGGACCGGAAGCCCGAGAACCTTGACGAGAAGGGAATCTCCCTCATTGGGCGACCCTTGTATGAGGCGTTCATCCGGGGTTATACGGCGAAGCAGTGGCAGACGGACCCTACCGAATTGCCGGCTGCGATTATTTCGCGTCTTCCGGTGCGGTACACCTATAACAACCGGTACTTCAGCGATACCTATGAGGGACTCCCAGTCGATGGATACACCGCCTGGCTAGAACGGATGGCAGACCACCCAAAGATCGACGTGCAGTTGAACACGGACTTCTTCGACGACACCCACGAGTTCTCCAAGGCGCGAACGGTGGGTCAAGTCCCCGTCATCTATACCGGACCGGTAGACAAGTACTTCGATTACGATCACGGAGAACTCAGTTGGCGTACCCTCGATTTCGAACAGGAAGTCCTGTACGTCGGCGACTTCCAGGGCACATCGGTGATGAACTACGCTGACGAGGACGTGCCGTACACGCGTATTCACGAGTTTCGCCACTTCCACCCGGAACGCGACTATCCGCGTGACCGCACGGTGATCATGCGCGAGTATTCACGCTTTGCGGAGCGTCATGACGAGCCCTATTACCCGATCAATACCGCACAGGACCGTGCACGCCTCCTCGACTATCGGAAACTCGCCGAATCGGAGCAGGACGTGTTCTTCGGTGGCCGACTGGGGACCTACCAATATCTTGATATGCACATGGCGATAGGATCTGCATTATCGATGGTGGACAATCACCTGCGGGAGAGATTCTCCGGCGGTTGACTGTGAAGCGGTATCAGTCCGACTTCTTCAGGCGGTTCTTAACGGCATTGAGGCCGCGGTACGTGGCTCGGCCCAGTGCGCCAGGGGCCTGTCGAAGATCAGCCAGATGGGAATTGGTGGTCTCCAACTCCCGACGCAGCACAGCGATCTCCGTGTCGCGGCTGGCCAATTCTTGGGCAAGGTGTTGCCGCCGCCGCTCGACCTGAGCGAAGCGGCGACGGGTCCGCTCGTCGGGATCCGACCCAAGCATCTCGCTGACCGCGGACTCGATGTTGTGTTTGGCTCGATGCGCGAGATCCAGTCCGATTCCTGCAGATTCCTTCATTGTCACAGGATCGAGCGCTTGCGCCACCGCGTCGTCGAGCCGGTCCGGCGTGACGTCATAGGGCATGTGGGGATCCCACGTGGCGGAGTAGGAGTTCAGCTTCCGTTTCGTCAGACTGATCCGCGGAACGTCGTACGCGGAGGAGACAATGCGGCCATGCAAGGACAGACCGATCCACAGCCGAGCCGACGCGATCTCATCAACGAGGTCCAACGGGCGGCGCGCGGTGGATATATCGATCTCACGCTCAGGCGCAATCTTGCGCATATGGGCGATCAAGCGTTCGTAGGAGGCCGCCGAGTCATGACCAGGGGCGGTGCCGGCAATGAAGAAGCGAATCCGGTACGGAGCGAGACTCTTGCTCCGGGCAAGTGCCTCTGCATGGGCTTCATAGCCGTGCCTTTTCAAGTGGTCATCGGAAACCTGGACCAGCACTGTGTCGGACTCGGGGGCCCTTTGCCTCGGACGGGTCAGCGCGATCGTATGCACAAGGTCCGGCGCGACGGTGTGCTCAATGCCCTGTGCGGTGAAGAATTCACTCGATCCGTCGTCGCGCACAGAGATTCGATCTGCTTCGCGAACCAGGGCCATGATGGTCTCCAACCGGTCGCGGGGCACGTTGGGCGCACCGACGAATCCCACCGAGTTCAAGGTCAGTGATGCCGAGGCGTTCAGGGGGTAGGCAGTTGGACGAGGGATGTAGGGAGAGTCGATCGGCGTGCTACCGCAAACAGAATCGATAATCCTCTTCTTCTCAGAATGCGAGGCTGCACGGTAGGTCTTCAGTATTGCCGGCGGGACCGACATCCTGAAGGCCGTCATAAAACTGGTCGCGCCTACCTCACCCCCGACAGTCCAGATGTGGTCGAACTGCTCTGACTCGAGGAGTTTTCCGAAGGCCGGAATCTTGCGGTCGAGCAGCGTACTCATGTCGCTGGGAAATGGGGCGGCGGCGGTCACATCCGCTCCGGTCAGGTAGTTCTCGGTCTGGATCAGGAAGAGCAGATCGCCGAAGTTGTCGCGCTCATACGCACCCACGAGTAGAACTCGGGGCCTGCGATCATCAGACATTGTCGTCCAATCTCTGGATATCCTCTTGAGCGAGGTGGAATTCGGCCGCGCCTGGGGGGTCTGGTATTGGTTCGCCCGAGGCCTTCGCAGCGCGGATGGCTCGGATATAGGAGCGGTAGGCCTCCGTGACCTCCTCAGGGTCGCCGTCCTTTAAGAGGAGGCCTTTGTGCAACCAAATGACACGCGAGCACATCCGTTTGATTGTTTCGAGCGAATGGCTTACGAGAAAGATGGTGCCCGCCTGCTCACGGATCTTCTCGATACGATCCTTGCTCTTCTGTCTGAAGTCCGCGTCGCCGGTCGCCAGGGCCTCGTCGATCATGAGGATGTCGGGCGTGGCAACGGATGAGATGGCGAACCTCAACCGCGCCGCCATTCCTGATGAGTATGCCTTCATCGGCATGTAGACGAATTCGCCAAGGCCAGCAAATTCGACGATCTCATCGAATTTCTCACGTATCTCTTTGAGGCTAAGACCTAGAGCTAGCCCACCGATCAGAATATTGCGCTCACCGCTCAATTGACGCATCAGGACGGCATTGACGCCGAGGAGGGACGGTTCGCTGGAGACGTAAACTGCACCACGGGTGGGTGGTATGAGACCCGCTGCGGCCCGCAGGAGGGTGCTCTTACCGGAGCCGTTAATCCCGATGATCCCAATCGCTTCGCCCTGGTGGGCGACCAAACTGACGCCTCGCACTGCTTCCACCTCGGCGACAGAGGCAATGTTCCCCTCCGTCAAGCGCCTGATCGCTCTCGCGAGCGCAGAACGAGGAGGAGCACCTCCCGCCATGGCGCGAGCACCGAAGACCCGGTAGTTGACGAACAGATTGTCGATGATGAGCGATGGTGGACCCGTCGGCACTGGACCCGTGGCGGCGTCCGGTAGATCGACGGTGTCGATCTCGAAGTCGAACTCCTCGCTCTCATTCACGGCCATATCGTTCCTCCCCACGCCAGAAGAAGAGGAACCCACCGATGAGGAACAATGCGGCCCACCCGAGTGCCCAGATGTAGAGCGAGAAGTCGAGCGGCATCGTTGGCTCCTGGGTAAGCGCCTGGCGAGTCATGCTCAGAAAGAGCGCAACAGGTTGATGGTTCATCGCCGGCAGAAGGCTGGCTGGCGCGTAGTGCGAGATGCTGAACAGAACGCCGGAGCCGTAGAAGATGAAGCGCATGATGAACTGAATGACGTTCATGATGTCAGGGGTGGCGGCAACGATGCGGGCAGCAATCATGGCGCAGCCTGCGTTGAAAATGCTGAAGAGGATCACGATCACAGGTAGCAGGAGCCACTCGGGCGTGATCGACACGAACTCGTATCCGGGTAGGAAGCCAGTCACAAGGATGATGGCCGCCATTACGAGGAGTGAGGGGATCAGGGTTGCCAATTCAGTGGCAACGGCTGCGATGGGAAGCACTGCGCGTGGAAAGTGCAGCGCCCGGACCAGGTCCAGTTTCTCCGAGATGGACTTTCCTCCCGCCACGACCGACCGCTCAAAGAACCTGAACATGAATACACCGATGACGATGAACGCGATCACGTTGTCCACGCCCCGGTCCGTACTCAGGATCAGGCCGAAGACGATCACGTAGACCGTGGCGTTGAGGATCGGCGTGACGATCGCCCACAACTGTCCGAGGTATGAGTTCTGGTTCTCCGCGTAGGCGCGTGATCTGGCTAGCACCCGGATGAACTGACGGAACCTCCAGAGTTCTCCCAAGTAGGGGACCAGCCGTGGCCGGATGCCGATCTGCCAGAGCCCGCTCTGCTGGGCGAGAAGTGCTAGAGATGCTGAGGTGCGGCGATGGTCGGGCATTCCCGATGCCGTTCCCTGACGGTCTTCAGGCACCGCGCCTCCTTCCCAACGTGATCCTCCTGAACGAGGATGCGGATTCTGCCGGTCGAGCCTACAAGGTGTCCGCCGAGGAATCGGAGTAGATCCCCGTGTCCTCGATCACTCGCTTGCTGACTGACTCGCGCTGGGCGACTCATCGCCAGCAGCGAAGGTACCCCGCCACACCGATGGACTGGTCATTTCCGGAAACTCTTGTCTATAGAGCTGCCGCAGCCGGGGCCAGCGACGAGCGATTCGTCGGTGAAGTACAAGGCTCTGAACCCAGAGACTGACGAATGCTCGGCGGTCGCGACGGAGCCATCTCACTGTAGTGCCGTCGCGTGACTCGACAAGGACCGAGTCGTGCCAGGGCAGGACTGACCAGTGTGCTTCAGTGTGCTTCAGCGTCTGCTGAGGCTTGCGAGTGGCGCGGCGCGGGACCGGCCGCAGCAATTGTCTAGCCACTGCGCGGAGCGTGAACCTTGCCAGGGTCAGCCCGGACGGTCCGGCCTGAGTAACTCCGTCGTCGGCATCGACCTCCCGCGGCGGGCGACCTGTCGGACGCGACGTGGATTCGACATAGCCGTCCGCGGCGGCCCGCAGCGAAGGCAGCGCCTGCGAGAGGCTCCGATGTAGTGTGCCCGGCCCATTGAGCACGTCGACCAATGCTCGATTGCGGATACTGACGGCGTAATACTCCATTGACAGCAGCAACTTCAGGTGGAGGCGTCCGGTGTCACGGAGAAGGAAGCCCCCGCGCGGGCGCTCGGCGTGCAAGAGTGCCGTGATCAGGCGGTTTCGAGCGTGGAAATATGCCTGCCAGTCGACCGAATCGTTCTTGTCCAGCCAACTGACGTGCCACAGAGCGACACCGGGCATCGTCACGGTAGCCACATCGTGCGATATTGCGCGAAGCCCGTACTCAGCATCGTCCCACTTGATAAAGAACGGTGCGGGAAGACCGGCCTTGTCGAGGACGTCAGTCGGAATCAGGCACATCCACCAGCCGTTGTAGTCGGTGCGGGATGAGTGGTGTAGCCATGACTCCTGGGTGAGGCCCCCCCCTGCGAGGTCGTGCCGCTCCGCTTCGGGCACCGCGGGACCCCACATGAAGTTCGCCTCGTCCACGATCTCCGACCAGGAGTGCAAAACTGTCGGATGGCGCAGATCAAGCATGTGGCCGCCAACGATGGTCGGCTCATGACAATACGAGGCGAAACGGTGCGCGCGGAAGATGCTGTCGGCTTCAATCCTTACGTCGTCGTCGAGGAAGAGCACGCCATTCGAGCGCGGACTGAGCAAGGCTTCCGACGCCGCTCTCGCAAACCCTCCGGAACCGCCGAGATTCTCCTGATTAATGATCCTCAGTTGGGGACCGAAGGCCTCAGCCAACTCCTTATAGGGCTCCTGGTCAGCAACCCTGTCGGTGCCCTGGTCGATCACGCACACCGTATCGACAACGGCGCGCGTGGTCGGGCTTGCGCAGAGAGTCTGCAGCGTGCGAATACAGAAGTCGGGCTTGTTCACCGTGGTGATGCCTAGGGTGACGTTGCCAGTTCGTAGCGGATCCTGGTCCACGACCCAGGACCCCGAGACGGTGCAGGTAGAGATCGGCTGCAACTCGAACCAGCACCAACCTCCACTGTTGAATCCCTCAAGAGCAACATCAAGGGACAGATGGGCCGCGGCGGTCCGGACCGAGTTCTGCCACGAGCTCGAGGCAAGTTCGGTCGCCCGCCCGCTTGCGTCAGAGCCATAGAGCGTGATCTCACCGGATCCAGTCAGCGTCAGGGCGAGGGTCACAGTGTCGACCGCAGTGTGTTGGCGCCAGACGCTGGCTGGGAAGGCGTTGAAGTATGAGCCGAAGGAGACGTGTGAGCCAGCCACCAGAGTTGCTTCGTAAGCGGATTCGACCGTTGGCTCCGAGTTGCCGGGGACGACGTATAAGGGCAGGACACCTGGAGGTCCATTCGTGGGAAACACTAGGTGCTGCAAGGTCTGCACGTGGGGCCTCTCGGTGGGTTCGGTGTCGTGGCAACACGATGGCTCGGCCCATTATGGACAGATCGGCACCCCGTGACGACCCCGATCTGCGGTTAGACTCGGCGGAACTTCCCTGCCCACCTTGGATGAATGGAGCCCTGTTGCCGCCGATGCTGCGCGTGTCGAGACGTGGCCTCCGACTGACGGAAGACGGGGGCAGTCGGGCCGAGGCTACGGTTGACGTCCACTTCGACGGGCACCGTGTTTGGTCGACCGCCCTGAAGCCGGCCCTGATCGGCAGCCAAAGGGTGGCCCAGTGGCCCGAGGCCCTGCGCCCCTACCTCAGGGGCCGGACCACGGTGACTGTGACAGATTCGTCTACCGGAGCCGAACTGGCATCTAAGGCGGTCCGCTTCCCAGGCGAGGGACGTGTGCGCGTAACTGATGCTCGCGGACGCTGGCTCGCCATGAACAAGTGGGACCGACTTGGGCCGACGTTGGACGGCAATGCCCCCGGAGTTCAGGAACGGCTTGTTACGAGTGCGAGGGATCTCGTAGACCTGCTCGAGACGTGGGGATACCCGGTCTACATCGTCGGTGGGACGCTACTTGGTGCGATTCGTAACGGTCAGATGATGCCTCATGATGACGACATCGACCTTGCATGGCTATGTGATGAGCCGACGTTGGCTGACGTCTCCCTCGCCAGTTACGAGATGGAGCGCAAGTTGCAGGCTGCCGGGCTGGCGGTCGTGCGGCACAGCCTGGCCCACCTGCAGGTGACGTATTTCGACCACGAGGGGGCGACTGACCACTATGTCGACATCTTCACCGGGTTCTACGACGAGGGACTGTATAACCAGCCATTTGCCCTGCGCGGGGAACTCTCGCGTCAGGATCTGGTCCCGGTGAGTTCGATGACCCTGAACGGGGTCTCGTTTCCTGCACCGGCGCGGCCCGAAGGGTGGCTGGTCTACGCTTACGGCCCAAACTGGAGGGTGCCGGACCCTAGTTTCAAGTTCGTGACCCCGCCCGCGACGCTTCGGCTGTTCGAGACCAAGTTCGGTGTCTACAACCGTCAGCGGGTTTGGTGGGAGAAGTACTACGAGGCACTCCCAAGCCGCGTGGCGTCCGAAGACGGCAATGAGGACGTGGACCGGTTCCTGGCTGACGTCCCGCCGGGTTCAAGGGTGATCGACCTCGGTTGCGGGGACGGGAGGCTCACCGAACGGATCGCCGAGGCGGGGCACCGTGTGACGGGCTATGACTACAGTTACGAGGCTCTTCGGCTCGCTCGAATGACTCAACCTGCCGGTGTTCAGTACGAGTACCTGAATACGAACGACCGCAATCCGGTGCTCAGCCTTGCTCTAGACCTAGTGGAATCAAAGCAGGACGTGTACTTCTTCGGTGGAGACCTACTTCACTGCGTTCCGCAAAATGGACAGGAGAGCATATTTGTCCTCCTGCGGGCGGCCTTGAAGCCGCGAACACGCGGGTTCTTCACATTTCTGAGTGACGAACACCGTGCCGCCAATCCGGTCAACCCGAACACATGGAAGTTGGACTTGGCAACGCTGCATCGGCGGGCGAGATCCTTCGGACTAAGCATGTACTCCTTAGGGTCCCGTCCGGTCCAGACCGAGTGGGGGCGCCGAACCCAGCAGACCGTCGTGCTGTGGCGATGACCGACGAGGAGGAGGAGTGAACGAACGATGAAGCAGAAACTGGCGAATCTGGTCCGCCGGGTTGCGCCCCGCACGGTCCAGAACCTGGAGGCCATCACTCGATGGGACGCCGAGTATGAGGACAACGGGCCGCGAATCCTGGTGTACGAGCGCGAACTCCGCGAGTTGCGACGCGAGGTCGATGCGATGCGCCGGGAGCAACGTCGCGTCGTCGAACTTTACGACGCCGTGTTCGAGCATGCCCGAGGATCTGGTGAAGTACCTCCGGATGAGGATGCCCGGAAGCCCTGACGGATGACCAAGGTCTCAGTAGTA
This sequence comes from Pseudactinotalea sp. Z1739, assembly GCF_049725055.1. Next base: position 199,902 of record NZ_JBMPQA010000008.1, read on the forward strand.
GTACCAACGTACCGCCCGGGGGACGGCCTCGACCGCGTGGTCAGCTCGCTCCAGCAGCAGACAATGCCGCAGAGAGACTTCGAAGTGATCTTCGTGGATGATGGATCGCCAGATAATACCTGGGCGACATTGCAGCATCTCAGGAAAAATCATGACAACGTCCGCATCGCTCAAATCGAGAATTCTGGCTGGCCTAGCCGCCCCCGGAATATTGGTATCGACATGGCTGAGGGCGAGTACATCCTCTTCATGGACCATGATGATGCTCTCTTCCCTGACGGACTGCGAGCATCCTACGAGTATGCCGTGGAGCACGAATCAGACGTCCTAAGCCCAAAAGAAACAAAGACAAACGATATCGGTTGGGGGATCACAAACTACGCGAAGAACATTGGGAATGCGCGCCCGAAACAAGGTATCGCGTCACTGTTTCCGATGATGCCTCATAAGTTCTATCGGACATCATTTCTTCGTGAGCACGGAATAAGGTTCCCCGAAGGGCGCCGAATGCTCTGGGAAGATATCTATTTCAACGTAGCAGCTTATCGCAATGCGCGCGTCATATCAATCCTGGGCAATGTGCCTGTCTACTTGTGGATCGAAACGGCCAGCAATAACTCAAGTAGTTACGGTCCGCGAGATGCTGAGTATTGGGAGAAACTGCAGTCTCTCTTCGCCTATATTGCAGAAACGCTCAGTGGCGAGGAGGATGCGGGCGCCCGAGAGGCGATTACTGCGCACGTGTACAACACGCGAGTAGTCGGGCGGTTGTGGGCTGAGTTGGGGAGGGCGGACGGGGAATGGATCGAGGATGCCGCGGGACGGGTCCGGGAGATCCTGGATCGGTACGTTCCCGAGCGGCTCGATCGTCGTCTCCCTCCCGTCTCCAAGGCGCGAGCGGCCCTCATTCGGGACGAGCGCTGGAGCCTGATCGAGGAGTTGCGACGTCTGGACGCTGGATGGTCGGCGAAGAGCGCCGTCCAGGATCTTGAGTGGCGCGGCGGTGAACTTGCCGTGACTACGAAGACAGAATGGACGCGACCTGATTCGTCGCCACTACTCTTTGATCGTGAAGGCGACCGCTATCTTCGTTCCGTGTCGCGTACGCTCCGGGAGGCATTGCCGGATGACATCCTTGATGTCACGGAGGCATTAGACCGAGCCCAATCGTCAGTGCTCCTGCGCGATCGATCCAACACACTGACGTGGTCGGCGCATTCGACTACTCAGACCTCTCTCAAAAAACAGGACGAGATCCCACAGGAGGCTGGCAGAGATCCGGTGCGATTGGTGCTTGAATCGCGAGCCAGAATCGATTTCCGCACAGTCGCGGGTGGGAAGGCGCTCACCCCGGACGTCTGGGATGTGTATTCCCGCAGTACGAGCCATGGGCTCCAATCTATTCGACGGGTCGTTATGGCCGAGCCCGCGAGCGTGGCAATTATTGATGGGCACGTCGCGATCGCCTACCGAGGCAAGGGCGGGCAGTTGAGCCTCGACATCGGAGAAGGACTGCGGAGTTTGGTGCGTAGTTCGGTGGTAGATGCTGAATCTGCTCGCGTGACTCGGTCCGGTCTGTCGACAGTACAGATTGTGATGCCCATCGACGGCGCTCACATTGATGGCGAAGGATCGACGCACGGGAGGGTGGTCCCTGTGCTGGGAAACCAACGGCTGGCGCGGGCCATTTTGTCCGATCGATTGGCACGCCTTGCACTCGTTGGGACCTTGGTAAGGCGACTCTTGACCCGGCCCGTGCGGGTGCGGGCCGAGGGTGGTGTCGCATGGATCGAAGGCAAGGTGCTCGCGGTGCCCGGTCGACGCAAACTGGCCTTTCGGTTCGGTAGGCGGGCCGAGATAGCCGAGTTCGTGCTACGCACCCCACTGCGAGGTGAACCAACGTTCCACCGCAAGTGAAAGTTGACTAGGCATCGGCCGCAAGATAGAGGAGAGTTTGGTTGAGGACTGCGCTTATTGGTTACACCGGGTTCGTCGGATCGAACTTCCTGGCTCACCAAGAGTTTGACGACCTGTACAACTCGTCCAACCTGCCCGAGATCGAGGGAAGGGAGTACGACCTCGTAGTCAGCGCGGCGAGCCGTGCCGACTCCCACCGGATCAATGCCAACCCAGAGCCGGACCATCGGGAGATAACGGAAATCGCCCGGCTGATCTCCGGAGCCCGGATTCATCGACTTGTGCTCGTTTCGACCGTGTGCGTTTACCCTGCAGGAACGTCGCCCGATGAAGACAGCCCGATTGAATTCGATCGGTTGACCCCGTACGGCGCGAACCGCGCGCGTCTTGAACAACAACTGACTGAGCGGTTCGAGACTCTGGTCCTTCGGCTCCCGCAACTTTACGGCCAGAATCTCAAGAAGGGCGTCGTATACGACCTCGCGAATGACTACCGAGTTGAGCACATCAAGCCCCGTTCGCGCTTCCAGTACTACGACCTGGGCAGAGCCTGGCACGATACCGCCATCGCCCTCGACCATGGATTGACCTCACTCAATATCGCCACTCCCGCACTGAGGAGCGACACGGTAGCCCGGGAGGTGTTCGGCGTTGACATCTCTGACCAGTTGCCTGACGCGCCCCTGGGGGAGGATTACACGCGGGACATGCGAACGAAGCATTCGGCGTTGTTTGGGGGACCAGCGGGGTACCTCATGACTGCAGAGGAGTCCCTTGCGGCGATCAGGGACTTCATAGGCGCGGATGAAAAGGCAGCGGACGGTGAGAGAGGAGCGAGACTCTGATGTATGAATCACACAAAGTTTCTGCGATTGTGACGTGCGCCGGACGAGGCGTGCGGTTCGGAAGCAACAAGCTCCTGGTCAAACTCGCTGGCGTGACGGTGCTGGAGAAGACGGTGAGAGAGTTCATACATCCAGCGATCGACGAAGTGATCGTCACAGTGAGCGAGGAATACCACGACACGTACCGCGAGATTTTGGTCGAGCAAGCCAAACTGCCCGTTACTCTTGTTCGAGGCGGCGAGGAACGATTCATCTCAGCCAAGTTGGGCCTGGATGCCACTAGCGGTTCTATCGTGATGGTCCATGACGGTGTGCGGCCGTTCGTCAACGCGGAACTTATCGACCGAGCCTTAGAGGCCGGGGTCACTCATGGCGCCGCTATGCTCGGTACGCCGACGGTGGTCCAACTCAAACTCGTCGACGACGACGAGTACGTGACCGGGAGCCTGGATCGCTCGCACAGCTGGCTGGGCCAGACTCCGCAGGTATTCCGGCGTGATTTGCTTGAAGAGGCGTACGCGAAGGCACTTGAATCGGGGTACACACGAGTCAGCGATGACGCCGACCTTGTGGCTGAGTTCACCGGGCACAAGGTGAAGATCATCCACGGGGAAGACTACAACATCAAGATCACGACTAGGACTGACTTGGTCATCGCTGACCAGATCATGGCGCAGGGGGATTGGGGCTAGTCTTGAACGCCCGGGGTGACCAACCGGTCAAGGTGAGCATCATCGTTCCCACCTATGAGTCTGGGGATGGCCTACTAAGTGTAGTGAGATCGCTTGACGAGCAAACGATGCCGGCAAGTGACTTCGAGGTCATCTATGTGGACGACGGATCACCCGACGGTACGTACCAGCAACTCGAGGCGATGGCGGCTGAGCGTAGCAACGTGCGCACTGAACGCATTGGACACTCCGGCTGGCCGAGCCGTCCCCGAAATGTGGGATTGACCTTGGCGCGGGGCGAGTATGTCCTGTTCATGGATCATGACGACGCGCTGTACCCACAGGCTTTGGAGCGGGCATATGAGATTGCTGCACGAAACAAGGCGGACGTGGTAAACGGCAAGGAAGTCCGAACGGACCAGCCTAAGTGGGCGATCGAATCTTATTCTAGGAATGCCGACAATATCGTCGGTCAGACCGAACGTCATCCGCTCTTGCCGACAAATCCACATAAACTATATCGTCGCGGCTTCTTGAACGAGCACGGGATCCGCTTTCCAGAGGGTACGCGCGTTCTTTGGGAGGACGTCTACTTCAATATCGATGTTGCCCGGCACGCTGAGGTGGTCTCGGTACTCGCGGATACACCCTTTTATCGGTGGATCCGCGATCGTGAGACGGCCTCCAGTACCTACCGAGACGACCCTGTGGAGTATTGGCGAGGAGTGCGCCGGATCATCGAGTATACCGTGGAACGCTTGGATGGCCCGGCTCGGTCACTTCAGAGGTATCAGATGCTCGCCTACCAGTTTCGCCATAGGGTCGCTACGGCGATCGACGTGGACGTTGCGCGTACCAGCGACGAGCGGCGGGTGCATCTGGCTGAGATCTTCAAGGTCCTCAACGAGGATTTCGATGCGGCGTTGCCTCAGAGGTTGCAGGCTCGTGTACGGCTCGCACGCGAAGGTCACTGGTCCGCGGTCGAACGGCTGGTTCAACTCGACACAAGCAACGTCGGGCTAACAACCACGCGCTCGGTCCGGTGGGAAGACGACTACTTGGCTATAGAGACCCTCACCCGATGGGATTCTGGGTTGCCCGGACGGTTGCGCGCTCGTGGGGGTCGTGTGTACCTCGACGTCCCTTCCGAAATCACCGAACTGCTCCCAAGCGACCTCCTCGACGTCACCGAAGAGGTACGAACCGCAAGCACCGAGATTGGAATTCGGGGGCGAGCGAGCCTGGTTAGTTGGATGTTGCCGACGGAGCAAGTCGTCGAACTCGAAGAGCAGGACGACGAAAGGGCGTTGGTAACGATCCGAGCGACTGCGCGCCTTCGACGATCCACAGGTGCGCTCGGCGCTGAACTAGCAGAACCCACGTGGGACTTCACTGCTCGCAACCAACTCTTCGATGCCATTAGCCAGCGCGGCCTGCGGACCGACTCCACTCCGCAGGTTGCGTTGGTCAACGGGCACGCCATGATCTCGTACCGGAACAAGCGCGGGATGCTCAGTGTCGACTTCGACCAAGCAACGCGCAGTATTGCCGGTTCGGCGGATCTAGCAGTGGTCGAAGGACACGCTGTCGCCAAAGGCCTGCGACGCCGAACGATCGAAGTGGATATCCCCCTTCGTGGGGTTCACATCGAGGGCGAGTCAAGAATCAACTCCTCCGTGCGACTTCACTCCATGGAGGAGTTCACCGGTTCGATCGTGGCTGACAACCGCGGCGCGCGACTGGTGGCGAAATTTCGACGCATCCCGGGGGAGTACCGTCTGTCGTTACAGACCGATGGCCGGGATGTGCCCACAGGCGTGATCGTGACAGTGCCGGCCCGAGGGAAGCCGTTCCTCACGCAGGGCTAACGGTGCAGGCGCATAATGCGGACATGGACCGATCTCGACGGGCGCAACGCGCAAGGCCCGTACCACGCACGATCTGGATCTGGGCGATCACACTCTTTCTCATCGACCTGGTCCTCATGCTGGGCTTCGTCGCGCACATTGCAGCGCGAAGATACGACGCGCTTGGCTTCTTTTCTTACTGGCGCTGGCACGGAGAACAGGATCGCAGTTTCCTTGAGATCCTCGGAGCGACCCAGTTGGTTGCGGCTGCGGTACTCCTTCTGATCCTGACACGCCGAAGGACTCAAGCGTCCGTCTACAGTGCATGGGCTCTGCTGTTCGTTGTGATGGCGGTCGACGACCTGGCTGAGTTACATGAACGAGGCTCGCGGTACCT
>NZ_JBMPQA010000009.1:0-175986 GCF_049725055.1 Pseudactinotalea sp. Z1739
ATGACCCCAATCTCGTGTCGGCCGCTGGGCTGGTGCCGTTGATGGCCCTGGCCCGTAAAGCCGACCTGAGTGTTCTGGCGCAGGAGCGGTTAAGTATCGCTGGTGACAAGGGTGCCAATGCTGGTGCGAAGATCTCCTCGCTGGTGGCCGCGATGGCCGCCGGGGCGGACAGTATCGATGACATGGCCCTGTTACGTCATGGGGCGATGGGCAAGATCTTCACCCGCCCCTACGCGCCTTCGACCCTGGGGTCGTTCTTGCGGTCCTTCACCTTCGGGCACGTGCGCCAAGGCGATGCGATCGCCTCGCGGTTCCTGGGCAAGTTGGCCCAGCACGCCGACCTGCTCGGCGATGCCGCCGATACCGGGCCGGTGATGGTCGATATCGATGACACCATCATCGAAGTCCACGGCTATGCCAAGCAGGGCGCGGGGTTCGGCTACTCCGGGGTCCGCGGGCTGAACGCACTGCTGGCCACCGTCTCGGGCGCCTCCTTCTCCCCGGTGATCGCCGCCCAGCGGCTCCGCAAGGGCTCCACCGGCTCACCCCGCGGGGCCCAGCGACTGGCTACCGATACGTTGGCGCTGATCAAGCGCACCCATCTGGCCGGACGGGCAGTGCTGGTGCGCGGCGATGCGGCGTTCTACTCCCAAGAACTGGTGGCCGCCTGCCACAAGGCCGGAGCGCAGGTGTCGATCACAGTGCGGATGGACCCGGCGATCAAGCGCGCCATCGCCGCCATCGCCGAGTCGGCGTGGGAGACGATCAAGTACACCGAGGCGATCTTCGATGAGGCTACCGGCAAGTGGATCTCACGGGCTGAAGTTGCTGAGATCGACTACACCGCTTTCACTTCCAAGAAGAAGGCCCAGCACATCCCCGGGCGTCTGGTGGTGCGCCGCATCCCAGAATTGAACCCGAAGAAGGACACCGGGCAGGGCGCCCTGTTCGAAACGTGGCGCTTCCACGCCTTCTTCACCACCAGCAGCACCGACGAGCGCGACACTGTGGTTGCTGATCAGGTCCACCGGGCCCACGCGATCATCGAAAACGTCCACGCCGATCTGAAGGCCGGGCCGCTGGCGCACCTGCCCTCAGGGGTGTTCAACGCCAACGCCGCCTGGCTGGTCTGCGCGGTTATGGCCTTCAACCTCACCCGCGCCGCCGCCACGACCACCCGGGCCGCTGACCTGGCCCGGGCCCACACCGCCACGATCCGGCGCAAGTTGATCAACATCCCCGCCCGGGTGGCCTCCTCAGCCCGGCGCCTGCGACTACATCTGCCAACCAACTGGCCCTGGCACCAGGCCTGGACGAACCTTTACGACCACGTCCTGCCGGCCCGAGCACCATCCACCTGAGCGCCAACTCCTGCACCGACGACCAAGGAACCCCAAGTGGAAAAGCCGGACAGACCGGCGATTTACCCCTGCCCTTGCAGCGTTTCGAGCATCTCAGCCCAGATCAACTCGCCTTATCGCCCCATCGGTGGATCGAGGCTTAGCACGAGAGTCGCACAGCTCTCACCATCGCGCATGTGGAAGGCGAAGCGCGTGGGAACTGCGGCGCGAGAGGCACACACCGGCCTGACGCAGTCCCACGAAGAAGGGGCCTGCCAGAACTCATCCGGCTGGGTTCGGTAAGGAAGTACGCCCCCCGGGACTCGAACCCGGAACCCAGTGATTAAGAGTCACTTGCTCTGCCAATTGAGCTAGAGGCGCGCGTAGGTAGCGGGTAGTGATGCTAGCAGCAGCCGGACCGGTGCGGCGAACCCGAACGGCCGCTCGTGACCAGTCCCACACCCGTCCCCACGCCTGCCACCGCGCGTAGGCTGGCGACGTTCGAGATCCCTGACGCAAGGAGCCATTTGTGAATCGCCTCGCCCCCGGAGACAAAGCCCCCGACTTCACCCTGACCGGAGCCGATGGCTCGTCCTGGTCGCTGGCCGACCATCTCGCCGAGGCGACGAACGGCGTCATCGTCTACTTCTACCCTGCTGCCGGTACCCCCGGGTGCACCAAGCAGGCGTGCGACTTCCGGGACAACCTCGCGAGCCTGACCTCCCACGGTTACGCCGTCGTCGGGGTCTCCCCCGACTCGGAGGAGGCGCTCGCCGGATTCGTGGAGAAGGAGTCGCTGACGTTCCCCCTGCTCAGTGACCCCGAGCACGCCACCCTGGAGGCCTACGGTGCCTGGGGTGAGAAGAAGAACTACGGCCGCACCTACACCGGTGTGATCCGCTCCACCGTGGTGATCGCCCCGGAGGGCTCGGTGGCCCTGGCCCAGTACAACGTCAAAGCCAGCGGGCACGTCGCCAAGTTGCGCCGGGACCTCGGTATCGACTGAGGCCGTGGCGGACGTAGGCTTGTCCGCGAGCGCGAGTGGCGTAATTGGCAGCCGCGCAGGATTTAGGTTCCTGTGCCTTCGGGCGTGTGGGTTCGAGTCCCACCTCGCGCACCCGTCGCCCCGAGCCCGCCGTGGCGGGCGTGCCGGGCCAGCAGTAGGAAACCCGTGGCTGCGGCAAGGAGCGGGACCAGCGCCAGCACCGGCAGTGTCTGCGGCGACCACAGGTCGACCGCCGCACTGCCCGCTGCTGCGCCGAGGGCGATGCCCAGATTCATCGCGATCGGCATCAGGGATCCCGCCGTGGCCCGGTGCCGGCTGCTGGCCATGCTCATCACCCTGCCCTGCACCGCCGGGCCCACCCCGCCCAGCACCACGCCCCACATTGCGACCAGAACCACGTCCAGCACGGCGTGGCGGCCGAGGCCGACCAAGCCCCACACGCCGGCAGCCATCGCCAGTGAGACCACCACGGGCACGATCGTCGGGTAACGGTCACCGGTCAGACCCACCAGCACCAGGCCGCCGACCCCGACCGCGCCGAAGACCACGAGCAACAGCGGCGTCGGAACCGCACTGGGCGCCAGCACCTCAGCCACGAAGGTGAAGACCATGAAGTGCGCGGACAGCACGAGTCCGCCGAGCCCGGCGGTGGCCAGCACCGGCCACAACCGCACCGGCGCGGCCGTGCGCTGTATGCCGGTCACGACGACGGCGGTGTGCACACGATGCCGGGGCAGTACCACACCCACCGCCACGGCCGCTGCCAGCGCCGCAACCGCGAGGACGAGGAACGGCACCCGCCACCCGACGACCTGGGCGATGGCGTTACCGGCCGGGATCGCAACGACAGTACCCATGGTGCCGCCGAACAGCACGATCGCCGCTGCCCGGGCGATGTGGCGTTGCGGCACGATAGCGGCCGCGTGGGCGTTGATCAGCGACCAGAGCAGACCGGTGGCGCCCGCAGCGACCAGCCGTGAGGCCATTGCGGTGCCGTACGTATCGGCCGAGGCCGTCACCACCGTTGCGAGCGCCACCACCACCAGCGCCGCCGCGATCACCCTGGGACGCTCGAGCCGCGCGGTCAGGCGCGCCAGCGGCAGGCTCGCCACCACCACCGTGGCAGCCCAGGCCGAGACCAGCAGGCCCGCTTGCGCCAGGGAGACACCAAGCCCGTCGGCCATGTCCGGAAGCACCGCGGCCGGCATCATCTCGGCGCTGACGACGACGAAGGTCGTCAGTGTCATGGTGACCAAGGCCAGCCACGGAAGCCGATCGTCACTCCGGCCGGTCGTCCGCACGGGTACCACGCCTACGTCGCCGCGCTCGGAGGTCTCCTCGGTTCGGGCGTCCATGATCTCTCGGTTCATGCGCCAGATGCTAAAGTTTGACATTAATGTCAATGTCAAGGCGTGAGGGGTTGTCGATGCGAATCGGGGAACTGGCCCGGCGCACGGGAGTGGCCCCCCGGCTGCTGCGCTACTACGAACAGCAGGGCCTGATCAGTGCCGAGCGGGCCGATAACGGCTACCGCACCTACCGCGAGGCGGATGTGGCGAAGGTGGAACGGGTGGCCGGCCTCATCCGAGCCGGCCTACCCACCCGGCTCGTCCGGGCGATCCTGGACCTGGAGGCGCTGCCGTGCGAGGAGTTGGTGGCAACCTGCAGCCGGGACGTCGCGGAGAAACTGGCACGGGAACTAGCCGAGATCGAGGGCAGGATCGACTGCCTGTCCAGGAGTCGGGACACGATCCGGGGATTCCTCGGGCAGACCCGGTACGCCGTCCTCACCGAAGCCTGAGGGACTGTCCCGGCCCTCGGCGCTACCCGTTCGGTCCAGCGGTTTCAGTCCCGCTGGTTTGCGACCGGCTCCGTGCGTCGCTCCGTGGGATCGGTCGCCGCACTGAACGCCTGCCCCTTGCGGGTGATGATCAGGTAGCCACCACGCACCAGCAGCGGGATACCGAACACCGCGATCATGGCGTAGGCCATCGCGGTATAACCCACCGCGATCAGGTCGATGATGCCCACCTGGGCCAGGAGGAGCGCCAGCACCAGGGTGCCGACGGCGATGAAGCCGCCGGTACGGCGTTTCATCGGCCGGCGTTTGGCGTCCACCAGGTTCTGGTCCACTCGGGCGACCAGGGCGTAGATCATGCCCGTTGCGGTCTCGATCAGCGTCCAACCCACCACGATCCCGAACAGCACGACCACCCAGACCGCCTCCGGTCCCAGCATCACCAGCCAGGGCACGGTGGCATCGAAGACCTCCGCACTGGGGTAGAAGCCCATCAGGGCGATATAGGTGAGGAACCACGGCAGGGTCATGAACAATCCGGCCACGACTCCGGAGACCAGGGTGTGCCGCAGCCGGGTCTGCCGGCGGGCGGTGAACAGTGCGGCCGGGTAGACGGCGAGGTTGTATCCGACATAGAGGACTCCCGCCCACAGCACCGCCATCCACGAGATGTCCGGGTGCAGGGAGTGATCCACGGTGCGGAAGGTCTCGACAACCTGATCCCAGTTGCGGTTGATCACCAGGATCGCGAACATGATGTATCCCAGGTACAGCGCGGTGGTGCCCACGCTCTTGGTCTTCTCGATCAGGCCCTCGCCGTAGTAGATCAGCAGCCAGACCACCACGATCATGAAGATCACGCCGACCCAGTAATTGAACCCCATGGTCTGCTGCACGATCTCACCGGTGGCCGCAGCCATGATCGCGATAATCAGGATCGCGAGCATGATGTAGACGATGTCGAAGAGCCAGTACAGCGGCCCGATCAGGACGCGCAACAGCCGCCGGTAGTCGAACACCTGGAAGCGGCGCGCGATCTCGAACATCAGGAACGCCATTAGCCCGAAGCCGATGATGATCGCCACGCCGGCGATCCAACCCATGGCGCCGTAGGTCGCGCCGAACTCCACGATCTCCCGGCCGGTGGCATAACCACCGCCGATGAGCACCGACTGCAGGATCACCCCGGGCAGGATCAATCGCCCGTACCGACCCCCGAAGAACTTGCTGACCGTGGACTCTGCTGCGGGTGCGGACTCGGTCATAGTGCCACCTCCTCCTCGAGATCGAACCAGGTTATCGATGAACGCCGTCCGATGCCATGACCGGGCACCTGAGGCAGCAACACCCGGATTGGTAGTCTGCCGAGCGGTTCGCCGACGGGCGCAGGCACGTCCCGTTCACGTACGTCCCAAAACGGCGCCGGGCGCCGGAGGTCGAGAGGTTCACCATGAGCACCCCACGGTCGACAGCGCCCAGGGGTAGCGCCGCGCCGGTGCTGCGCGACGCGTTGATCGTGGCGTCGGGCGGGACCCTCGGAACTCTCGCGCGCTACGCCATCGACGCACTGCTCGGTAGCCCGGCCGGCTTCCCGGTGGCAACCCTGGCGGTCAACCTCACCGGTGCCTTCCTGCTGGGTGTGCTCGTGCAGCGGCTTGCCATGAGCTCTCACCTCGGCCGCACCCGCCGGCGACTGCACCTGCTGCTCGGCGCCGGGCTCCTCGGCGGCTACACCACCTACAGCCTGCTCGCCACTGACATCGCCCAGTTCCTGGTAGCGCAGCGCTATGCCGAGGCGATCGGATACGGCGGCGCCACCCTCCTGCTCGGTCTCGGGGCGAGCTGGGCCGGTCTACGGGTCGCAGACCCGCGGGCAGGGCGTCGATGAGTGGGCTCGGCACGGCCCTCGTCGTCGCGCTCGCCGGCGGGGTGGGTTCGGCGCTGCGATTCCTCGCCGATCGCGCCGTGCCCACCCGCGCGCGGGACCGGTATCCCTGGGGCACGATGATCGTCAACCTCACAGGTTCGCTGGCGCTCGGTGTGCTCACCGGGATGCTGCTCGACCACACGTGGGCCCCGGTACTCACCGTGGGCCTGTTGGGCGGCTACACCACGTTCAGCACGGCGAGTCTGGAGTGCCTGGAACTTCTCCGGCAGGAACGCCGCGCCGCGGCGCTGCTCCACGGCCCGGGCATGATCGTGGCCTGCACCGCCGTGGCGATCAGCGGAATCCTGCTGACCGCCACATGAGCGCGGCGGGCCCGAACGTGTTCTCGCCCGCGGACGGACCTGATCCCGACCTCGGGGCGACGCGGGCCGTCGGCCATCGGCTCGGGGCGGCCTCCCCGCCCCTCGAACGGCCGAGGAGCCTCAGTGCAGCACCACCGGCACCCGGGCCCAGCCGCCCACCGGAGGGATCTCGCGCACGGCCGGTTCATGGGCGTCCAGTTCGATCCAGGTGGTCTCCTGGAGCAGGACCTCGGTGAGCACCCGCAGTTCCATCAACGTCAGCCCGCGAGCGGGGCACACGTGCGGGCCGATCCCGAACACCAGGTTCGCCTCGGCGTGACCAGCCGGGTCGTACTCATCGGGGTCATCGAACACACGCGGATCCCGGTTCGCGGCGGTCCAGTTCAACAGCACCTGGGTGTCCGCGTCCAGGGTGGTTCCACCCACCTGCACCTGTCTGGTGAGGCGGCGGCGGTTGGAGACGAACGGGTCATCGATACGCAGGATCTCGTTGAGCGCGTCCTCAATCTCGGTCGGGGATGCGGTACTCAACTGCTTGCGCAGCCACCCCTGGATCTCGGAGTGGCAGGCCAGATAGTGCACGATCACGCCCGCCGAGGTGGCCAGCGAGCCCAAGTCTCCGGCGGTGAAGTTGCGCAGGATGGACACCACCTCGGCGTCGGTCAAGGTGCGCCCATCCACCTGTTCGCGCATCAACGCGCCGGTCACATCGGTAGCCGGGCCGGTCCGGCGCTCCGCGAGCAGGGAGTGGATCATGTCGTCGAACTCCCGGGCGACCATCGTGGTGCGGGTCCGCTCCCCCGATCTGGTCGCAGCGTGGTTCCTTGCCATCCAGGCCACCAGGTCCGCTTCCAGCTCGGTGGGCCAGCCCAACCACGCCGACATGGTGCGCACCGCGTAGGGCACGCCGATGTCGGTGATGGTCCTGACCATCTCGCCCCGGGGCAGGCCCCGCACGATCGCGGTGGCCGTCGCGCGGCACTGACCCTCCTGGTCGGCCACCTGCGCCGGCCCGAGATAGGAGTCCACGATCGCCCGGTAGACCGCATGTTCGGAACCGTCGAGCCCGTTGGGGATCACCCGTCGGGTGGAGACCGTGCTGGAGAACGTCGCGGGGTCGGTAGCCGCGGCGACGACGTCGGCATGGCGCAGGAGCATCACGTTCCCGTCCGTGTGAGCCACCGGGCACTGCTCTCGCACCTCATCGAGGACGACCCGCTGGTCCGTCCACGTGTGCTCCGCGTCGATCTCGACCGGGTCTCCCACTCCTGCCTCCTGACTCGATGGCGAATGTCTCCGTCGCGACTTTACGCGGGTGCCTGCGGCGGTGCCGCTGGACTCCCGAGCGGCCCGGGCCCCACCGTGGCACGCCGGCGAACCGGTGCTTCGACGTCGTCACCTCGTTTAGGTGCTAGTCTCGAAGACATCGAGCGGCGGATCACCGCCTCTCCTGCGTCGCAGAACGCTCCCTCATCACGCTGGGCGAAGCAACACCGGCCCGCGAGTGACTTTCTTCGGCGAACGGATGTGGCCACTGCCACCTTCGCCACCGGGCCCCCGGGCCCTCACCGGCACCATGCCGGCCCACAGCATTGAGAGACGAACACTTGTCCCAGAACGACTTCGGCGCGCTCGGCGTGCCCTCCCCCCTGGTCGAGCGGCTCGCCGCCACCGGGATCACTTCAGCGTTCCCCATCCAGGTCGCCACCCTGCCCGACACGCTCGCCGGCCGGGATGTGCTCGGCCGCGGCAAGACGGGGTCCGGAAAGACCCTGGCCTTCGCGCTGCCGCTGGTGGCGCGCCTGGCCCAGGCGAGCCGGCAACCGGCCGGGGGTCGGGGCCGCGGCTCCGGTCGCACCCGTCCGGGCCATCCCCGTGGTCTGGTGCTGGCTCCCACCCGCGAACTCGCCACCCAGATCGCCGCGGTGTTCGAACCCCTGGCCGGTGCCTATGACCTGACCGTCACGACCATCTTCGGTGGTATCAGCCAGAACCGTCAGGTCACCGCACTGCGCGCCGGTGTGGACATCGTGATCGCCTGCCCGGGCCGCCTCGAGGACCTGATGAACCAGGGCCACGCCAACCTCGGGGACGTCAGCATCACCGTCCTGGACGAGGCCGACCACATGGCCGACCTCGGCTTCCTGCCGGTCGTCACCCGGATCATGAACCGTACCCCGTCCGGGGGCCAACGGATGCTCTTCAGCGCCACCCTGGACAACGGTGTGGACGCACTCGTGCGCCGCTACCTGAAGGACGAGCTGCGTCACTCGGTGGACAGCGCCAACTCCCCGGTGTCGGCGATGACGCACCGGGTGTTCGAGGTGCCCGACGTGACCACCAAACGCGACGTGGTCCAGGCGCTGGCCTCGGGTACCGGGCGACGAATCCTGTTCATGCGCACCAAGCACCAGGCCAAGAAGCTCGCCCGGCAGCTGACCGCCGCGGGCATCCCCAGCGTGGACCTGCACGGCAACCTCTCCCAGAACCAGCGCGACCGGAACCTCAAGGCCTTCACCGACGGCACCTCATCGGTTCTGGTTGCCACCGATGTGGCCGCCCGCGGTGTGCACGTGGACGATGTGGAACTGGTGGTGCACGTGGACCCGCCGGCGGAACACAAGTCCTACCTGCACCGCAGCGGACGCACCGCCCGGGCCGGGTCCGAGGGCAGTGTGCTCACCCTCGTGCTGCCCGAACAGCGCCGGGACACCCATCAACTGATGCGCAAGGCCAAGATCTCGGTCAAGCCCGAATCGGTCACGGCCACCTCGGGCGCGGTGACCGCCCTCGTGGGTGAGGTCGCCGCCTATGTCGAGCCGCCGGCACCGGCGCAGCAGCAGCAGCGCGCCAACCCAGGGCGTGGTCGCTCCGGTGGCCGTGGTCGTGGTGGAGCCCCGCACGGCGGGTCCGGTTCGGACGCCGGTGGTTCCTCCGGGCCGGGCCGACGGCGTAGGTCCCGCGGGCACGGTCGCTCCGGGGCGTCCCGTGGCCGGGCGGGTGGCTCCCGGACGAGGTCGGCTTCGGCCTAGGTTCGACCGCCCGGCGCGGCTCAGTCGGCCGCGGAGGTCCCGTCGGATCGACGTCCCCGGGGTGCCCTCGGAGGGTTCGGGGTCACCGGTTGCGCCTGTTCGTCCCGCCCATACGCTGAGAGTTCTTGCCGCCGGGCCACGGAAGGACCCGCTATGACCCCGCTCTGGTTCGCCGAACGCACCCTCCCCACCTTCGACGATCCTGACCTGTCGGCCCATTACGACGTGGCCGTGGTGGGCGCCGGGATCACCGGTCTGACCACAGCGGTGCTGGTGGCGGAGCTGGGTCACCGGGTGATCGTCCTGGAGGCGCGCACCATCGGCGCCGGCACCACGGGGGCTTCGAATGCGAAGATCTCGCTGGTGCAGGGCACCCGGTTCTCCGCCATCGCGGGTAAGCATCCGGCCGAGACGCTGGGCCGGTACGTCAGCGGAAACCGGTTCGGGATGGACTGGTTGCTGCGGTTCTGTGCCGAGCACGACGTGGCGGTCCAACGTCCGGCGGGCATCACCTACGCCGCCGATGCCGATGGGCTGGGCCAGGTGGAACGCGAGCACGAGTTGCTCACCGAGCACGGCCTGGACCCGTTCTGGCGCGACGAGGACGATGTGCCGTTCCCGTTCGCCGGCGGCGCCGGATTGCCCGATCAGGCCCAGGTGAACCCGGTGGAGTTGCTGGCGGCACTGACCTCGGCTGCCGAGGCCGCCGGCATCACCCTGGCCACCGGGCACCGGGTGGTCTCGGTGGGCAGCGACCGCGACCCGGAGTTGGCCACCAGCGAGGGTGAGGTGAACGCCGATCGGGTGGTGTTGGCCACCGGCATCCCGATCGCGGACCGCGGCGGCTTCTTCGCGCGGGTGGTGCCGCAGCGCTCCTACCTGACGGCGGCGCACCTGCCGTCGGCAGGGCAGATGGACATGTACCTGGCGGCCGGCTCCCCGGGCTGGTCGGTGCGCACCGCACCGGCGGAGACAGGCCAGTGGGTGCTGGCCGGGGGGTACGCCCACGACGTGGGTCATGCCGAGTCCGAGGCCGCCCGGCTGGAGGACCTGACCGGCTGGGCCCGCTCTCACTTCGGTGCGGACCCGGCGCACCGGTGGTCCGCCCAGGACTACCACCCGGTGGATGAGTTGCCCTACGTGGGGCCCTTGACCCCGACCGGCCGGCGGGTGCTGGTGGCCAGCGGGTTCGCCAAGTGGGGGTTGACGAACGCCCCGGCCGCGGCCGCGGTTATCGCCGGCCACCTGGGCGGCGCGGTACCGGAGTGGGCGGATGCCTACCGGAGTTGGCACACCCACGAACTCTCCGGTGCCGGCTCCGGGGTGACTCACAACGTCAAGGTGGCGGGCACCCTGGCCGGCGACCGGCTCGCCTCTCTGCGCTCCCGGCAGGGGGACCCCTCCGAGGGCGCCGGGTGCGTGGCCCGCCGGGGGATGCAGGCGGTGGCCACCTCGACGGTGCAGGGCCGCACCCGCACGGTCTCGGCGACCTGCCCGCACATGAGCGGCCTGGTCCGCTGGAACGACGCCGAGCAGACCTGGGACTGCCCGTTGCACGGGTCCCGGTTCACCGCCGCGGGCGACCTGATCGAAGGTCCGGCCACGTCCGGCCTGGAGCCGGTCGACGACGAAACCGGGCCGGCCGGGAACGGGCCGGCCGAGAACCGCACCTGAGGTCCGCGGCCGACCCGGGCTGCGCGCGTGTGGCGGTCCGGCTAGGGGGTGGGTTGGCCACCGTTGACGTGGATGGTGGCCCCGAGCACGTAACTGGACTCGGAGGAGGCCAGGAACACATAAGCGGGCGCCAGTTCCGTGGGCTGCCCGGCCCGGCCCAGCCCGACGTCCTTGCCGAAGTCGGGCAGTTTCTCGATCGGCTGGCCATCACTCGGTTGGATGGCCGTCCAGATCGGACCGGGGGCCACGGCATTGACCCGGATGCCCTTCGGGGCGAGTTCCTCGGCCAGACCCTTGGAGAAGTTGTTGATCGCGGCCTTGGTGGCGGCGTAGTCCAGCAGCGTGGGCGAGGGTTGGTAGGCCTGGATCGAGGTGGTGTTGATGATGCTGGAACCCGGCTGCAGGTGCGGGAGTGCGGCCCTGGTCAGGCGGAACATGGACAGGATGTTGGCGGTGAAGGTCTCCTCGAGTTGGTCATCGGACAGGTCCGCCAGGCCCTCGATCGCCACCTGCTTGGCGGCATTGTTGACCAGGATGTCGAGTCCGCCCAACTCACGAACGGCCTCCTCCACCACCCGGCTGGGGTACTCGGGGTCCATCAAGTCGCCGGGGATCTGCACCACCCGCTGACCTGACTCGGCGATGATGCGTGCCACGTTGGCCGCGTCGGTCTCCTCCACTGGGAGGTAGGCGATCGCCACGTCCGCTCCCTCACGGGCGAACGCCACGGCGGTGGCGGCCCCGATCCCGGAGTCGCCGCCGGTGATCAAGGCCTTGCGCCCCCTGAGCCGACCGGTGCCGCGGTAGGTGTGCTCGCCGATGTCGGGCACCGGGTCCATTTTCGCTTCCAGTCCCGGTTCGGGTTGGCGCTGCTCGGGCGGACTGATCGAGGCGAATCGTTCGACCGGGTTGGTGAACTCGAGCTGGTCGGTGGCCATGTGTTCCTCCGTGTTCGTCGTCGGGGTTTCCTACTGCTTGTCCCGGTCGTTGGACCGCGAGTGCGCTCAGGCCATCGGATCCAGGACGACCTTGATGCAGCCGTGGAGCTTCTTCTGGAACATCTCGTAGGCGTGCGGTGCCTCTGCCAGAGGCAGCCGATGGGTGCGCAGGTCCAGCACACCCAGGGGGTCGGCCGGGTCGGTGACCAGCGGCATCAGGTCATCCACCCATCGGCGTACGTTCGCCTGGCCCATCCGCACGGTGAGTTGCTTGTCGAATGCGGTGAGCATCGGGATCGGGTCGGCCGTGCCGCCGTACACGCCCGAGAGGGAGATCGTTCCTCCACGACGCACGGTGTGGATCGCGCTGTACAGGGCGGCGAGCCGGTCCAGGCCGGCGGTCTTCAGCAAAGGCGCCGCCACGGCGTCGGGCAACAACCCGACCACTTTCTGCGCGGCCCCGGCGACCGGCGACCCGTGCGCCTCCATCCCGACGGCGTCGATCACCGAATCCGGTCCGCGCCCCTGGGTGAGGTCGCGCACCACGGCACCGAGGTCGTCGATGTCGCGCAGGTCCAGGACGTGCGCCCCGTGCCGCTGGGCCATCGCCAGCCGTTCCGGCACCAGGTCCGCGGCCAGGACTGTCTCGGCCCCGAGGTGGCGGGCGATCCGGGCCGACATCTGCCCGATCGGTCCCAGCCCCAGCACCAGCACGCTGCCGCCGGCGGGGATGTGCGCGTACTGCACCGCCTGCCATGCGGTGGGAAGGACATCGGACAGGTACAGGTATCGCTCGTCGGGTTCGTCGTCGTCGGGCACCTTGATCGGCCCGAAGTCGGCGTGCGGCACCCT
The DNA here is from genome assembly GCF_049725055.1 of Pseudactinotalea sp. Z1739. The sequence goes on from NZ_JBMPQA010000009.1 coordinate 12,891, forward strand.
CAGGTACTCGGCCTGCCCCCCTGGCACCTGGCCGTACAGCGCGCTGTAGCCGAACAGCGCGGCACCGGTGCCGTGCTCGCGTACCTGGGTGGTCTCGCACTGGGTGTGCAGCCCGTTGTCACACATCCAGCAGTGACCACAGGCGATCTGGAACGGGATCACCACCCGGTCCCCCGGTTTGATGTGCTCCACCTGGGCGCCCACCTCGGTGACCACGCCCATCGCCTCGTGGCCGATCACATCACCCTGCGTCATGAACGGGCCCAGCGCCGCGTACAGGTGCAGGTCCGAGCCGCACACGGCGGTGGAGGTCACCTGCACGATCGCGTCGGTGGGCTCCCGTAGCCGCGGCGTCGGCACCTCATCGACGCCGACCTTCTCCTTGCCTTGCCAGACGACTGCGCGCATCGAAGGATCACGACCTTCCCTGGGTCAGAGGTGCTGCGGGTGGGCCCCGCCCCGGATCCGCTGGCATCGGGGGTTGTCAACGTAAGTCAGGTCCACCACGGCTGCACGTCGGAGCGACTCGGGTCGCGCCGGGCCGGTTGCTGGGTGATCCTGAAACGGACCGACATCGGCAACGAAGGGAGCGCATCATGGCTACCTGCGACACCTGCGGCAACAGTTACGACAAGACGATGACGATCACCCGCGACGACTCTTCGGGGGTGTTCGACAGTTTCGAGTGCGCCATCCACGCCATGGCACCCACCTGCGCACACTGCGGTGTGCGGATCCTGGGCCACGGGGTGGAGGCCGACGACGTGATCTACTGCTGCGCGCACTGCGCCCGTGGGAGCGGGGAGGACCAGGTGCAGGACCGCGCCTGAGGAGGGCGCGTTCCCGGGCTCGGGCCCGACCGTCGCCGGTCAAGGATCGCCGCCGGCTTGCGTCATCGCCGCCTACGGCCTGCAGTCGCGCGCGATTCTCAGACGGCGTCGCGGCCCATCCGGAGCAGCACCTTGCCCGGGTCCATCTGCCCGGCTGCCATCTCGGCGAAGACCTCAGGTGCCTGGGCGAGGGGGACCTCCCTGCTGATCAGTTTGCCCGCGTCCATGCCCGCCTGGCCGAGGAGGTCCACCGCGTGGGCGAACACCTCCCGGCTGTAGCAGAAACTCCCCACCAGGTGGCGCTGGCCGGTGCTGATCGCGAACGCCGGGATGCTCACCCGCGGGGTACCCATGCCCACCAGCACCACGGTGCCCTGCGGCCCCACGGAGTGCAGGCAGTCGGCCAGGGTGGCATCCACGCCGACGGCGTCGACCGCCACCTGGGCGGGCCCGTCCAGGATCTCCAGCACCTGCTCGCTCGCCGGACCCTCGGCCGGGTCGATGGTGGTGGCGCCCAGTTGCTCGCACAACTGTCGCCGTCCCTTCACCGGCTCACTGACCACCACGTGCTCGGCACCGGCGCGCAGCGCTGCCAGCACTACGGCCTGCCCGATCGGCCCACCACCGGTCACCAGCACCGTGTTACCCCCGGAGATACCGCCCTGGCGCACCGCCTGGACGCCCACCGCCAGCGGCTCGGCGAGGGCTCCGTGGGCGAGTGGGACCCCTTGCGGCAGCGGCAGCACGTTGCCGGCCGGTACCACGATCTGCTCGGCATAGGCCGAAACGATCTCCGGCGCCACCCCGATCACCTTGCCCGAAACGCAGTGCTGTTCGGCGCCCCGGGCGCACGCGGGGCACTCCCCGCAACTCAGCGCCGGGTTGAAGGTGACCGCCTGGCCGATCGCCAGCCCTGCGGCGGTGGCGGCCGGACCGGCGTCCAGGACCTGCCCGACCGCCTCGTGACCCATCACCTGCCCGGGCACGCGCCGACCGTTCTCGCCGGTATACCCGTGCAGATCCGTGCCGCAGATCCCGGTATAGGCAAGAGCGATCACGACGTCGTCGCCGTCAACGACCCGCGGGGCGGAACGTTCGTCGATGGTCAGGTGGTGGAAGTCTGTCAGGACCAGGGTTCGCATCCACCACAGCGTATTCACTCCGGCGCCGGGTGCGCACCGAATGGGACAGTTGCGGACCCACCGGCCCAGGCCACTCAGGCCACGTGCTGCCCTTCGAGTGCGAAGGCCTGGATTCGGACCTGCTCGTGCAACCGCTCCAAATCATCGGCCTGCCGGGCGGCGAGCTCGGCCAGGTCCGTGAAGAGTTCCTCGGGCAGGCCCAGGTCGTCGGCGTAGGTGGCCAGCACCTGCCAGCCGGAGCGTTTGCCGATCACGGCACTGCGCATCAACTCCAGTTCCAGCAACGGCGTCATCGGGGATGTCTGCAGGACCCGCCGGTTCATCTTCAGTCGGCCCAGCCGTTCCCCCACGGCCGCCAAGACCTTACGCGGGCTTCGTTGGTGCAGGCCCAAAGTGTCCACCACGTCGCTGAGGAAGGCGTGCTCACCCTCGATCTCGGCACTGATACGGGCCAGTTCCGGCCCGAGCCGGGTGGTGGCGTACCGGCGGGCCATCTGGCTGATCCGGTCCCGTCCGGCGGTCGCACCGGTCAGGTGGTCGGACAGGTACAGGCCCAGCAGCGGTGCGTTGATGTGGTCCGGCACACCGTCACGTCCGGCCTCCTGCGACAATGTCGGGCGCGGCCGGGAGGGTGTCATCGTGGTCGCCGCCGCTTCCTCCATGTGCCCGAAGCTTCGCACGCCGGGCACCATGACCGGGGTGGGGGTGCCCTCCGATCCGGCCAAGCCGCGCAACATCTCGGTCAACGTCTCCTCGGCGCCATGGCGTGGCTGCCAACCCAGGCCGCGCAGCCGGGAGGAGTCCATCATCGGCAACTCCCGCGCCATATCCACCCACCCCTCATCGGCAGCGGCCAGTCGCGCCTTGTGGCCCAGCGCAAGCAGCGGCCGCACCAGACCCCACGGCACCTCCACGGTGCGTCCGCGGCCCACCAGGCGGCCCAAGGCGGCCACGTCCAGCACCGGCTCGGCGGCGGCGTTGAACGCTCCGCGCTCTCCGGCACGCAACACGGTCAGGTAGGCCTCGGCGGCGTCCTCGGCGTGGATCACCTGCACCTGCAGTCCCTGCGGGAGCGGCACCACCGGCAACGTGCGCGGGGACAACACCTGCGGGGGGATGAACGGGCCGATGAAGTACCGCGTGATCGCGGCCCCGGCCTCGCGCTGGAACACCAGAGCGGTGCGCATCCGCGCCACGGCAACCTGGGGATGGGCTGCTTCGAAGTCATCCAGAACGCGCTCCTGGGCGGCCTTGTCCACGCTGTAGTGGGAGGAGCGCACCCCGCCGGCGGACCAGGTCTCATCACGCCGTTGCTTGTCCGGGTCCGGGCTGTAGACGGCCCAGGACGAGGCCACCAGCAACTGGCCCACCCCGGCCCGCCCGGCCGCCTCGGCCACCCGCCGGGTGCCATCCACATTCACCTCACGCAACTGGTCCCGACGGGTGTTCGGTTGGATCTGCCAGGCGAGGTGGATCACCGCGTCGGCGCCGGTGAACAACTCGGTGAGTTCGTCCACGACGTGCTCGCCCTCGGCGATGTCGACGGCGGCCCACTCCACCTGCCCGTACGGTTCGGCGTCGGTGACCGGTGGACGGCGTGCGATGCCGAGGACGGAACCGATCTCATGGTCGCTGTTCAGGGCGCGCAGCACGGCGGTTCCCAGGTTGCCACTGGCTCCTACGACGACGACTCGGCTCATCCGTCCACGCTAAGCCCATCGGGTGGACGCGCAACTCGGCCCCTCAGGTGACCAGGCGCAACAGCGCGGTGACGATGATCGCCACCGCGAAGGCCACCAGGAACCCGAACCGCAGCAACAGTGCGATCATGGCGGCGCCCACACCGGCGAGCACCCGCCAGTCCACGTCGAAGGAGCGGTCCCCGGCGGCGAGTTCGGTGACGATCAGGGCCGAGAGCATCGCAACCGGCAGGTACCGTGAGATCGCCTGCACCAGCGGGTGCTCCAGCACCGTCTCCGGCATCGCGGTCCCGGCCAGTTTCAACAGGTAGCACCCCACCGCGGCCACGATCGTCGCGATCCACAATGCGCTCATCGCCGGCTTCCCCCGGTCTTCGCACCTGAGCCCCCTGCAGCGGCGCTCCCACCAGGGTGCGCCTTGTCCTTGCGCACCTCAGCCAAGCCGGCCAGCACTGCGATCGCGACCGCGGCGAGCACCGGCACCCCCGGTGGCACCCAGGGGATCAGGACCAGGGCCAGCGCCACCGATCCGGCCGCGACCCAACGCGCCCGCGCGGTTCGCAGCGCAGGCCACAGCAGCGCCAGGAAGGCCGCCGGGGCCGCCGCGTCCAGACCGAAGGTGGCGGTGTCCAGCACGCTGCCCAGCAGTGCCCCCGCGGCACTGCCGGCGTTCCACAGCAGGAACATCGCCACGCCACTGGCCCAGAAGGCGAACCGTTTGGCCCGTGGGCTGCGCTGGGCGATCGTCATCGCGGCGGTCTCGTCGATCGACAGGTGCCCGGACAGGAACCGGCGCCACCCCTGCGGACGCAGGACCTGGGCGATCGTGACGCCGTAGAAGGTGTTGCGCACCCCGAGCAACAGGGCCGCCGGGATTGCCGCGAACGGAGAACCGGAGGCCACCACACCGACGAAGGCGAACTGGGAAGCCCCGGAGAACAGCAACGCGGACAACAGCATCGTCTGCGCCACGCTCAGTCCCGAAGCCACCGATACCGCACCGAAGGACAACCCGAAAGCGGCAGCGTAGATGGCCAGGGCGATGGCGGCCCGGATGATCTCGGCCCGCTCGACCAGCGGTTCGTGGGGGTCGGGGTGCCCGGCTGCCCCACCGATCCCGATGGATTCGGCCTGCCACCCCGCCCCGGGGGACTGAGATTCGTGCACATCTGGATTCTCACACCTGTGCCGACCGATACGGAACCGGCGTCCACCAGTTGGCCGTCGGGGCGCTAGCGTGGTCGCAGCACGAGTACGCAGCAGACGCCCAAGGCGGAGGACGTGATGAGCGAGATCGCATCGGATGACATCAACACCTGGTTCGCTCCCGATGAACTGGCGCGGATCAGGCGTCGGTTGCCGATCGTGTACGTCGACGCCGTGCCGGTGCGGGTGGACGCCGACGGCACCATCCAGCAGGTCGCGCTGCTCCTGCGTACCCCGCGCGATGAAACCATCCAGCGATCACTGGTCTCGGGGCGGGTGATGTATCACGAGCGGCTGCGCGATGCGCTGTCGCGACACCTGGACAAGGATCTGGGGCCGATGGCTCTGCCCCGGCTCCCGGTGACCCTGGTGCCCTTCACCGTCGCCGAGTACTTCCCGACCCCGGGGATCACGCCGTACCACGACCCGCGCCAGCACGCCGTATCGCTGGCTTACATCGTGCCGGTCGACGGCGACTGCGCGCCCCAGCAGGACGTGCTCGACATCACCTGGCTCAGTCCGGAGGAGGCGCTCAATCCCGGTATCCAGGCGGAGATGGTCGACGGGCACGGGGCGCTGGTGCGTCAGGCACTGTCCCACGCGGGCCGGATCGTCTGAGGCGCGCCCCGGCCCGGCGGCCCGCGCGGTGCGGGCGGGCTCAGCCCCACGGTGCTGGAGGGCTCAGCCCAGCAGCGGGCCCAGGTGGGTGGCCAGGGCCCGGAAGGCCTGCCCCCGGTGGGAGATCGCGTTCTTCTCCGCCGGGCTCAGTTCGGCACAGGAGCGGTGCTGCCCGTCCGGGACCAGGATGGGGTCGTATCCGAACCCTCCGTTGCCCCGCGGTTCGGTGAGGAGGACCCCGGGCAGGTAGCCGTGCTCGACCACTTCGGCGCCGTCGGGGGTGGCCAGGGCAGCGGCGCAGACGAACCGGGCGCGGCGGTGCTCCGGGGAGATGTCGGCCAGTTGCTCCAGCAGCAGGGTCAGGTTCGCGGTGTCGTCACCGTGGCGACCGGCCCAGCGCGCGGAGAAGATCCCCGGAGCCCCGCCGAGGATGTCCACGGCCAGGCCGGAGTCGTCCGCCACCGCGATAAGGCCGGTGTGCGCGGCGACGGCCCGGGCCTTGAGAAGTGCGTTCTGGGCGAAGGTGACCCCGGTCTCGGCCACGTCCGGAGCCCCTGCCTCACCGGCCCCGATCACCTCACCGGCCTCGAGCAGCCCGGACAGGATCTGCCGGAGTTCGCCGATCTTGTGCTGGTTGTGCGTGGCCATCACCACGCGCGGCCGGCTCACCGGTCCAGGACGCCCGGGATCGATCGAGGGGCCACGTCAGCGGCCAGCGCCTGGTTCTGGCGGTCGGTCAGGTCGGCACAGCCGAGGGCGGCCAGGTCCAGTAGTTCCTCGAGCTGGGTGCGGCTGAACGGCTCCCGCTCCGCGGTGCCCTGCACCTCGACGAACCCGCCGGACCCGGTCACCACCACGTTCATGTCGGTGTCCGCCCGCGCGTCCTCGGGGTAGTCCAGGTCCAGCATCGCCACTCCGTCGACCAGACCCACGCTGACGGCACAGACCGAGTCGGTCAGCACGGTCGCCTTGGTGGAGATCGCCTTGTTCTGCTTGCCCCAGGAGACCGCGTCGGCCAATGCCACGTAGGCGCCGGTGATCGCTGCGGTCCGGGTGCCTCCGTCGGCCTGCAACACGTCACAGTCCAGCACGATGGTGTTCTCCCCGAGCGCGCCGGTGTCGATGATGGCGCGCAGGGAGCGTCCGATCAGGCGGGAGATCTCGTGGGTGCGGCCCCCGATCTTGCCCCGGACCGACTCCCGGTCCGAGCGGGTGTTCGTCGATCGCGGCAGCATCGCGTACTCCGCGGTCACCCAGCCCTTGCCCGACCCCCGGCGCCACCGGGGCACACCCTCGGTGAAGGAGGCGGTGCACAACACCCGGGTGCCGCCGAACTGGACCAGGACCGAACCCTCGGCCTGGTCCGACCAGCCCCGGGTGAACCGCACCGGCCGCAACTCGGTGGTGGATCGACCTTCGGCGCGCTGGACTGTCATGGTTACCGACCCTAAAGCACCTTCGGCGGTGCCCGGTCCACAACGGACCCCGGATGGCCCACACTGTGCAGATGCGCGCTGTCGTCTACCAGGCATTCGGGCAGATGCCCGCCGTCCGGGAGGTTCCGGACCTCGAGCCAGAGCCCGACGCCGTGGTGGTCTCGGTGGAGGCCACCGGATTGTGCCGCAGCGACTGGCACGGCTGGGCCGGTCACGACCACGACATCACGCTGCCGCACGTGCCCGGGCACGAGTTCGTCGGGCGTGTGGTCGCTACCGGCGCCGCGGTGGCGTCGGTGCAGGTGGGTCAGCGGATCATCACCCCGTTCGTGTGCGGGTGCGGAGTGTGCCGCCAGTGCACCGATGGCCAGGCGCAGGTGTGCCCGGACCAGACCCAGCCCGGGTTCACCCACTGGGGATCCTTCGCCGAGCAGGTGCAGGTCCGGCACGCCGACTTCAACGCCGTCGTCGTCCCTGAGCGCCTGGACCCGCTCGCCCTGGTGGGGTTGGGCTGCCGGTTCGCCACCGCCTTCGCCGGCCTGCACCACCGCGCCCAGGTGCGGCCCGGAGAGCGACTGGTGGTGATCGGCACCGGAGGTGTGGGGTTGTCGGCGGTGCTGATCGGGGCGGCCCTGGGTGCCGAGGTGATCGCGGTGGACCGAGCCCCGGCAGCACTGGAGCTGGCCAGGGCGGCCGGAGCGGCGCACACGGTACTGGCCGGAACCGCCGACCCGCAGAGCCTCGCCAGGCAGGTGCGCCGGTTCGGTCCGGTCCAGGTGAGCCTGGAAGCCCTGGGCCGGGCCGAGACCACCCGTGCTGCACTGCTCAGTCTGGCTCCCCGCGGACGGCACGTGCAGATCGGTCTGTTCGCCGAGGAACCCTCGCTTCCGGTGGGCGCGATCATCGCGCGGGAACTGGCGTTCCTGGGTTCCCACGGAATGGCCGCCGCCCAGTACGGGCCGATGCTGGACCTGGTCGTCACCGGGACGTTGCGCCCGGCGGACCTGGTCACCCGCCAGATCACGCTGGACGAGGTTCCCCGGGCGCTGGCACGGATGGACCGGGACCCGGCTCCGGGGATCACGGTGATCCGGCCCACCCTTACCGGCGACGGCGACGGCAGCAGCACGCTCACGGCATGACGAGCCGTGCTGCGGGTCTCGAGGGCGAGCCTGCGCGCTCAGGGCGATACCCCCAGGGCTCGCCGTCGGTAGGCACGCTCGCCGTCGGTAGGCACGCTCGCCGTCGGCGGGCACGCTCGCCGTCGGCGGGCACGCTCGGCGTCGGCGGGCACTCAGCCGGTGTTCTGCAGGCCGGCGGCCACTCCGTTCACCGACAGCAACATGACCCGGCGCAGTTGATCGTCCACGTCCTCGCTCTCATCGGCGCGCAGCGCCCGCAACGCGCGGAGCTGGATCAGCGAGAGCGCATCGACGTAGGGGCTGCGCAGTTGCACCGCCCGGCCCAGCACGCTGTGGCCGGCGAGCAACCGGTCCTGCTCGGTGATGTCCACCACCCACTGGCGGGTCAGAACCATCTCCTCCATCACCAACTCGCTCAGGTCCTCCCGGTCGCCCAGATCCAAGTAGCGGCGGGCGATCCGCTCGTCGGTCTTGGCCAGGGACATCTCCACGTTGTCGATCATGGTGGTGAACAGCGGCCAGCGCCGGTAGGCCTCCCGCAGCCGCCGCAGGTCCCCCACCGCGGCCAGCGCCGAGCCGAGCCCGAACCAGCCGGTCAGGTTGATCCGGGCCTGGGTCCAGGCGAACACCCACGGGATCGCGCGCAGGTCCTCCAGCGACTCCACGCTGAGGCCGCGCCGGGCCGGGCGCGAGCCCAGTGCCAGCCAGCCGACCTCCTCCTGCGGGGTCACCTCGGCGAACCAGCCCGGGAAACCCTCGGCGTGCACCAGCTGGAAGAACCGGTCCCGGGACACCCGGTCCATGGTGGCGGCGACGTCGGCGAAGTCCTCGGCCGCGGTGGCGTTGCGCTGCTCGATGTGCGGGGTGGAGGCCAGCAGCGTGGCCGCCGCCACCTGTTCGATGTGCCGGGCCGCGATCACCGGGTCCCCGTAGCGGGCGAAGATCACCTCGCCCTGTTCGGTGAGCTTGAACCGGCCGTCCACCGACCCGGGCGGCTGGGACATCAGAGCACGGTTGGCCGGTCCGCCACCGCGGCCCAGGGCGCCCCCACGACCGTGGAACAGGGTGAGGGTGATGTCGTTGTCCTTGGCCCACCGGGTGATCCGCGACTGCGCCTCATACAGCGCCAGGGTGGCCGCGACCGGGCCGACGTCCTTGGAGGAGTCCGAGTACCCGAGCATGACCTCCAAGCGTCTACCGGTGGCTTCCAGGCGGGCGCGCACCTGGGGCAGCTCGATCATCTCGTCCAGTACCTCGGTGCTGTTCTTCAGGTCCTGGTGCGTCTCGAACAGGGGGATCACGTCCAACACCGGTGCCTCCTGCTCCGAGCCCAGTGCGGCCACCGCCAGCCGGAACACGTTCGCCAGGTCGGAGGCCGAGGTGGTGAAGGAGACGATGTAGCGCCGGGCGGCCAACTCCCCGTAGCGGTCCTGGATCGCCCCGATGGAGCGGAAGGTCTCCAGCACCTCCTCGCTCATCTCGCTGAGTTCCTCATCGGCGTCGATCTGGGCCAAGGTCGCCGAGTGCACCTTGGCGTGCTGGCGGACCTCCAGTTCAGCCAGGTGGAACCCGAAGGTCTGCACCTGCCAGATCAGTTCCTGGATGTCGCCGTAGGCCTTGCGCTTCTCTCCCACCTGGGCCAGGGAGGTCTGCACCACCTCGAGGTCGGCGAGCAACTCATCGGCGTCGCCGTAGGCCAGATCGGCGTCGCGCTGCCGGGTGGCCGCGATGCGCTCGGCGATCATCAGCACCACCCGGCGGTAGGGCTCGTCCGGGGACCGGGTTGCGATGTCGGAGGTCAGTTCCGCGGCGAGGCGGCGCTGACGGTTCCACAGCGCTTCCAGCTCCGCGGTGGTCGGGGTGGTGTGGGAGTCCAGAGTCAGACCGCGTCCGATCCGCTGCGCCACCCGCTCCAACCCGAGCAGCACGTGCTCGTTGGCGATCGCGGCGGCGGCTCGGGTGATGCCGGAGGTGACGTTGGGGTTACCGTCCCGGTCCGCCCCGATCCAGGAACCCAGGCGCACGAACGCGCGCGATCGAGGTTCACGGCTCACCGCGTGGTCCCCGTCGAGCAGATCGTCCAGCCGCCGGTACATCTGCGGCAACACGCTGAACAGGGTCTGGTCGAACACACCCATCGCGGTGCGGACCTCATCCAGCGGGGTGGGCTTGTCCGCCCGCAGCGGGGAGGTGCGCCACAGGGTGTCCACCTCCGACAGCAGCGCGCGCTGCACGTCCCCGCGTTCGCGGGCACTCAGCCGCTGGTCATCCCACTGCCCGACGAGTTCGCTGATCCGCCGGATGCACGAGGACACGGCGCGCCGCCGGGCCTCGGTGGGGTGGGCGGTCAGCACCGGGCGGAACTCCAGCGCCTCGACTCGGGCGAAGGCCTCCTCCCGGCCCACCTGGTCGGTGAGGAACTCCAGCGCCTGGGCCATCGAGTCCTCCGGCGGACGGCCGCTGGCCGTGGGCGAGCCGCCCACCTGGTCGCGTTCGCGGAGCACCCGGACCCGGTGGAACTCCTCGGCCAGGTTCACCAGGTGGAAGTAGGCGCTGAACGCCCGGGCCACGTCCTCGGCCCGCTCCAGCGTGAAGGAGTCAACCAGTTCCTCAGCCTGGGTGAAGGCGTCCGAGCCGGGTTCGGAGTAGGCGGTGATGGTCAGTTCACGCAGCCGCTCGACGTCATCGAGCAGATCCTGCCCACCGGATTCGGCCAGCACGGTGCCGAGCATGCCGCCCAGCATCCGCACGTCGTTTCGCAGTGCCTCGGGCACCTCCATCGCCGCTCCGGTCCGGGAGCCGGACGCCAGGTGTTCGGCCGGCGTGGCTGCGCTCTCGGCGTCCTGGGCCGGCGTGCTGACGTCCGTGGCTGGTGTCTCGGGTCTGATCGACATGATCGAAAGCGTAACGAGTTCTTGGGCCTTCCTTGTACGCCATCTCATGAACGGTTACCCAATGGCATGGAATTCACCCAGAACGCGTGACGCCGATCACCCCGACCGGTCAGGAACGCACAGTTCATCACCGGCCACCCCGCCAGACAACCGATGCGCCGGTCAGATCAACCAGGTAGCACCGGGTTCGGCGACCTCGATCGGTCCGGCGTAGGTGCCGGTCGCCTCGGTGCGTACGGTGGCGGCGCACGTCCAGGGCGGGATGTGGGTGAGAATCAGGCGCCCGGCGCGCGCCTCGGTGGCCAGCTGCCCGGCGCGCAGGCCGGTCAGGTGGATCCCGCGCACCTGGTCGCGCTCCTCCTGGAAGGCGGCCTCGGACAGCAGCACGTGGGCGTCGCGGGCGGCCAGGGTCACGCCGGCGCAATGGTCGGTGTCCCCGGTGTACGTGAGCACCCGGGGCCCAGCGCCCTCGGCGGACGGTCCGGTGATCCGCATGGCGTAGGCGGGGACGGGATGCTCCACCTCGAATGGTTCGATCACGAACGGACCCAGGTGCACCGGTGTGCCGGGCTGCCAGGTGGTGACGGTGAAGGCGTGATCGGGATTGCCGGACTCCCCGCACAACTGGGCGATCCGAGCGCGGGTACCTACCGGGCCATAGACCGGCACCGGGGGGCGCGGGGCGTCCGGGCCGTAGCGGATCAGTACCTCCAGCCCGGCCAGGTCGGCGATGTGGTCGGCATGCAGGTGCGAGACCAGCACCGCGTCCACCTGCGCGGGGTCCACGTAGCGCATCGCCTGCCCCACCGCTCCGGGCCCCAGGTCCAGCAGCACCTGCCAGGTGCGGTCGCCGTCGTGGGCCTGCAGCAGGTAGCACGAGGCCGCCGACTCCGGCCCGGAGATCGACCCGGAACTGCCCACGACCGTCAGTTTCATCCCCGTGCCCCACTTCCCCCTCGTGTCCGTACCCCGGGCACCGGCCCCGCTCCCGGGCCCGCGGCGGCGGTGATCTTCGGGATCTCACCGGTGATCTCCACCGCGCTGTGCGAGCCGACCTCCGGTCCCAGGAATCGGTGGGCCAGGTCGTCGAAGGCATCGGTGTCCCCGGTGGCGAGGAACCTGTGCACCGGGGCGGCACCGTCATCACGCACCAGGTCATGGGCCAGGAGCACCCGATAGACGTCCTTGGCGGTCTCCTCCGCGGAGGAGACCAGGGTCACGTCATCGCCCATCACATACTGGAGCACCCCGGTCAGCAACGGATAGTGGGTACACCCCAGCACCAGGGTGTCCACCTGCGCCCGGCGCAACGGGGCCAGGTACTCCGCGGCAGCCTCCAGCACGTCTCCGCCGGCGGTGATCCCGCGTTCGACGAACTCCACGAAGCGAGGCGCCGCCGCCGTGGTCAGGTCCAGGTGCGTCGCTGCGGCGAAGGCGTCCTCGTAGGCCTGGGAGGTGACCGTCGCCTGCGTGGCCACCACACCCACCTTGTGGTTGCGGGTCATCGCCACCGCCCGGCGCACCGCCGGCTGGATCACCTCCACCACGGGGATGCCACGGCTGCCGGTGTAGCGCTCGCGGGCATCGCGCAGCACTGCTGCGGAGGCGGAGTTGCAGGCGATCACCAGCATCTTCACACCGGAGTCCACCAGATCGTCCATCACCCGCAGCGCGTGCGCACGAACCTGGGCGATCGGCAGCGGGCCGTAGGGGCCGTGGGCGGTGTCGCCGACGTAGCGCACCGACTCCCCCGGCACCTGGTCGAGTACGGCGCGGGCCACGGTCAGCCCGCCCACGCCGGAGTCGAAGATCCCGATCGGTGCCTGCTTCATCGCCCCCAGCTTAGCCCGGCGACCGGGGTCGCAGGAGCGTCAGTCCTGGAGTGTAGGCAACATCACCTGGACCAGGGACTCCTGCAACCAGGTGAAAGCCGAGTACACACTCGCCAGTGCCAGCCGCAGATCCTCCTCCTCGCTGCTGCCGGGCCGGCCCGATGTGGTGGACAGCGCGTAGATCTCCTCGGCGTCGGCATCGGAGCGTATCCCCAGCCGCTCGGACAGCACCAGGCGCACGTCGGTCATCGCGGCCGCCCAGTCCATCGCCTCCTCCGGCGGCACGGTGAGTTTGGTGCCCGGGGCACGCAGCGCCGCCCAGACCATCCGCAGCCGGGCGATCTTGTCGTTGCGCAACTCATCCTGGGTAAGGCGACGGAACTCTGCGGCCAGTTCGGGATCGTCACGGCTGGCCGCGGGCAGCAGCCGGGCCAGGGCCGGATCGGCGGGCTCGGGCACGTCCTGGCCGAGTCGGGCCAGCTGCTCCTCCATACCCTCGGCCGCGTCGTCCTCATCCCCCGTGGCTCCGGCATCCTCCGGCCCGTTCGCGGCCGCGCTCCCGCCACCGCCGGAGACCGCTGCGGAATCCGGGTGGGACCCCTCGTCCGTTCCCGGTCCGGCACCGGCATCGGGACCGGCAGGGCCGTGGTGAGCCCCGTCGTCGGCCTCCTGCCCGGGGCCGCCGGGTGCCAGGTCCCGGGGAGGGTCGCCCAGCAGTGTGGCGGTGTCGGCGATCACCCCAGCCAGGATGGAACGTTCGGTTGGGTCGAGTTCGGCCACATAACGGCCACGACGGCGTACGAACGCGCGCATCAGGCCCCCTCCTGGTCCAGCGTCGCCCACAGGCCGTAGGAGTGCATGGCCTGCACGTGCGCCTCCATCTTCTCCCGCGCCCCGGAGGCCACGACCGCCTTGCCCTCATGGTGGACCTGGAGCATCAACTCGGTGGCCTTCTGCTCGGAGTAGCCGAAGTAGGACCGGAACACGTAGGCCACGTAACTCATCAGGTTCACCGGGTCGTTCCACACGATGGTGCGCCAGACCTTGTCCAGTTCGGTGCGCGCGCCGGTGCCCACATCGGGGTTGATGTCGGTGTCCGGCATTGCGGTCATGCCACCAGGGTAGGCCCCGTTCGCCGAGCAGCCCATCCGGTGGCCTCCGGGGGTCAACCCGGGCGCGGACGCACCCGGTGTTCCTGCCGCGGTGATGTCAGTAGGGTCGGAGGCTATGACGCAACCGCACTCCCCTAGCACGGCGTTGCTGACCGACCGGTACGAACTCACCATGGTCCAGGCCGCCCTGGCGAACGGGACGGCGGAGCGTCGTTGCGTGTTCGAGGTGTTCACCCGTCGGCTACCGCCGGGGCGCCGCTACGGGGTCCTGGCCGGTACGGGTAGGTTCCTGGAGGCGCTGGCCGACTTCCGGTTCACCGACGCCGAACTGGAGCACCTGCGCGATGAGGACGTCGTGAACACCCAGATGCTGGACTACCTGGCGAACTACCGCTTTACCGGGAGCATCTACGGGTACGCGGAGGGCGAGGTCTTCTTCCCCGGCTCCCCGGTGCTGGTGGTGGAGTCCACCTTCGCCGAGGGGGTACTGCTGGAGACCCTGGCGCTGTCGGTGCTCAACTACGACTCCGCGGTGGCCTCCGCGGCCTCCCGGATGACCTCGGCCGCCGGCTCGCGCCCATGCCTGGAGATGGGGTCGCGGCGCGCCCACGAACAGGCCGCGGTCGCGGCCGCGCGGGCCTCGGTGGTGGGCGGGTTCACCAGCACCTCCAACCTGGAGGCCGGACGGCGGTACGGGCTGGAGACGATCGGGACCGCCGCCCACTCCTTCACCCTGCTGCACGACGACGAGCCGGCCGCCTTCGCGGCGCAGGTCGCCGCCTACGGCCCGCACACCACCCTGCTGGTGGACACCTACGACATCACCGAAGGTGTGCGCCGGGCGATCAGGGCCGCCGGCCTCGAACTGGACGCGGTGCGGTTGGACTCCGGCGACCTGGGCGTGGTGGCCCGGGAGGTGCGCGAGCAACTGGACTCCCTCGGTGCGGCCGGCACCAAGATCGTGGTGTCCTCGGATCTGGACGAGCACGCGATCGCCTCTCTGGCGGCGGCGCCGGTGGATTCCTACGGGGTCGGTACCTCGGTGGTGACCGGATCGGGTGCACCCACCTGCGGGATGGTGTACAAACTGGTGTCCCGCGAGGGCGCGAGCGGCCAGATGGAGCCGGTGGAGAAGGCCTCCTCGGCCAAGACCAGTGTGGGTGGGCGCAAGAACGCGGCCAGGCGCCTGGACCCTGCCGGGCGTGCCGCACAAGAGGTCGTGGTGGCCGGGGCTGGGGCGCAGTGGGTGCCGGCCGAGGAGGATCTGCGCGTCCTGCAGGTGCCCCTGGTGCTCGACGGCGAGGTGGAGGCCCGTTTCACCGGCGCCCAGGGTGTGCGCAACGCCGCCGAACGGCACCGAGCCGCACGGGCCGAGCTCTCCCCCTACGCGCGGCGGCTGTCCGCCGGCGACCCGGCCCTGGAGACGGTGCACCAGATGCTCTGAGCGCCCTCCGGTCCGATGGGGCGCCGTGTCTCAACGCGCGGGCCCGGCCGTGGGTGACATACCCTCGAGCGCGGACAAGCCTCCCAGGGCGCGCGACGGCAGGGCCCGAGCAGCAGACAGGAGGGGACCGTGAAGGGTCGAGGGTGGCGCCGCATCGTCAACAGGGTGCGCTCCCCGGAGTTCGTGACTACCGGGATCCAGGTGCTCAAGAGCACCATCGCGGCCACAGCGGCCTGGTGGTTGGCCGTGGCGGTCTTCGAGACCGAACTCCCGTTCCTGGCTCCGTGGATCGCGTTGCTCACCGTGCACGCGACCATCTACCGGTCCCTGAGCCGGGGCCTGCAGACGATGGTCGCCTCCGCGGTCGGCATCGGGTTGTCGTTCGTGATCGGCGCCTACCTCGGAGTCACGCTCTGGACGTTCGGGCTGGCGCTGTTGGTGGGGCTTGTGGCTGCCCGTCTGCGCTGGCTCAGGGATGAGGGCGTGGCCATCGCCACCACCGCCATCTTCGTGCTCGGTAGTGGCTTCGGCGAGCAGGCTCCCCTGCTCGACGATCGTCTGCTCGAGGTGGCCCTCGGGGTGGCTGTCGGCCTGGTGGTGAACCTGGTGCTCGTGCCACCGCTCTGGGAGGGGCGGGCCGCCCGGTACGTGGACAGCGTGAACCGCCGTATGGGCCAGGTGCTCATCGAGATCGCCGAGGAGCTGGAGACGTCCTGGGACACCGCGCGCGCCGACGCCTGGGTCAGCGAGACGGTCTCGATCACCGCCGAGGTCGAGCACGCCTCGCAGTGGGTGTCCTTCGCCCGGGAGAGCCGCCGCGCCAACCCGCGGTTGCTGGCCCCGGCGCGGCCCCGTGTGCGGGAGCGGCGCAAGGACCGGGCTCGAGCCGGGCAGCCAACCTCCTACGAGGAGCTCCTGGAACGGACCGGTGAGGGAGTCTCCCATCTGCGGCATCTGGCCCGGACGCTACGTGAGGCCACGATCGCGGAGAGCCGCTGGGATGACATGTTCCGGCAGGCCTGGGTGGCGATCGTGCGTGATGCCGGCCGGTCAATCCAGGATCCCGACGCCCAGGTGGAACCGGTGCACGACCGGCTCCGGGCACTGGCCGGGCGGCTGACCGAGGGTGGGCAGCTGCCCGGGGCCGACTGGCCCGTGTACGGCTCGTTGATCACCAGCATGGAGCACATCGCGGTGATCGTCGACGACGTCGCCTCGGCCAGGGAGGCCAGGCAGGCCGACCGCCCGAATCCGCGGGTCTGATCGAGACGGTGCCGTGGGTGCGTCCGTTGCTGCGGCACCCGGTCAGCGCCGGCCGACGAACCAGGCGCGCACCTTGGCGATGCGTGCCTGCAGGTGCTCGGCGCTGGCGCGGGCCACCTCCCCGCCGCCGGTGTGCTCACGCAGCCGGGTGTGCACCACTCCGTGCGGAGTGCCGCTGCGCCGCGCCCAGGCGCTGACCAGCGCGTTGAGTTCCTTGCGCAACTCGGTCAGCCGGCGATGGTCGACCACGTCGGTAGCCGATGCGCCGGCGCGCGGGGCCTTGTGCCGGCCGAGCTGCTCGGCCTGGCGGCTGCGCAACAACGTGGCCACCTGATCGGCATCCAACAGCCCCGGCAGTCCGAGGAAGTCCTGCTCCTCATCCGATCCCAGGTCCCCGCCGGTGCCGAACTCACCGCCGTCGAAGAGCACCTTGTCGAAGGAGGCCTGGGCGTCCAGGGCGGCGAAGCCGGGCAGCATCTGCTCATCGGAGGCCTGCTCGGTGCGGTTCGCTCCGGCGAGCGCGTCGTCGTCGAGCCAGACCTCCTCACCCTGGGCCACCGGCCGGTCCAGGGCATGGTCGCGCTCGGTCTCAAGTTCACCCGCCAACGCCAGCAGCACCGGGACCGAGGGCAGGAAGATCGAAGCGGTCTCCCCGCGCCGCCGGGCCCGCACGAAGCGGCCCACCGCCTGGGCGAAGAACAGCGGGGTCGCGGTGGCAGTGGCGTAGACCCCCACGGCCAGGCGGGGCACGTCCACCCCTTCGGACACCATCCGCACCGCCACCATCCACCGCTGGTCGCCGGTGGCGTACTCCTCGATCCGCCCCGATGCCCCGGCGTCGTCGGAGAGCACCACCACCGGCTTCTCGCCGGCGATCTGACGCAACTGCTCCGCATAGGCGCGGGCCTTGGTCTGGTCGGTGGCGATGACCAGCCCGCCGGCGTCCGGGACGTGCCGGCGCACTTCGGTCAGGCGCCGGTCCGCAGCGGCCAGCACCGCAGGGATCCATTCCCCGTGCTCATCCAGGGCGGTCCGCCAGGCCTGGGCGGTGATGTCCTTGGTGGCGGCCTCCCCGAGCCGGGCGCTGACTTCCTCTCCGGTGCGGGTGCGCCAGCGCATCTGCCCGGAGTAGGACAGGAACAGCACCGGGCGCACCACACCGTCGCGCAGCGCGTCGCCGTAGCCGTAGGTGTGATCGGCCCGGGAGCGTCGAATGCCGTCGGGTCCGGGTTCGTAGTCCACGAACGGGATGGCTGCGGTGTCGGAGCGGAACGGGGTGCCGGTCAGCGACAAGCGCCGGGTGGCAGGCTCGAACGCCTCCCGCATCGCATCGCCCCAGGACAACGCGTCCCCGCCGTGGTGGACCTCATCCAGTATCACCAGCGTGCTCGCCGCCTCGGTGCGGGCCCGGTGCAGAGCGGCGTTCGCGGCCACCTGGGCGTAGGTCAGGGCCACCCCGTCGAACTGGGCGCCGTGACGGCCCTGCGAGTTACGGAAGGTGGGGTCCAGGGCGATGCCGACCCGCCTGGCAGCATCGGCCCACTGGGTCTTCAGGTGTTCGGTGGGAGCGACCACCGCGATCCGGCGCACCACGCGCTGCTGCAGCAACTCAGTGGCCACACGCAGCGCGAAGGTGGTCTTACCGGCCCCGGGCGTGGCCACGGCGAGGAAGTCGCGAGGCTGATCACGCAGGTAGGTGTCCAACGCCGCGGCCTGCCACGCACGCAGCCGCTCCGCTGTTCCCCACGCAGCGCGGTCGGGGTAGGCCGGAGGCAGGTGGGAGGCGGCCGCAGTCGACCCCGGCACGTCGGCCGACCCGGTGCGAACGGGACCCGCGTCGTGCTGTGGATGGTGAGGAGGGGCGGCCTGGTGATGCCCGCCGGTCACTTCTTGGAGCCGAAGCCGAAGAAGCCCCGGCCCTTGCCCGAACCCGGATCGTCCCCGTCGCCCCCGGCGCCCATCGTCTCGTAGATCTCCTTGCACGCTGGGCAGATCGGGTACTTCTTCGGATCCCTGCTGGGGGTCCAGACCTTCCCGCACAGCGCCACGACCGGCCCACCGGAGACAGCCGAGGCGGTCACCTTGTCCTTACGTACGTAATGGGAGTACCGCTCGGAATCACCGGCGTCGGTCTTGTCCCGGACCTCCTCGCGCTCCAGCACGTCTGTCGAGGTAGCGCCACCGGAGAGGCGTTCGGTCTCCTGTGGCTGCGTCGGCGGATTCTGCTCGGTCATGCCCCCAGTGTACGAGCCCGCTCAACCGGGCTCCACCACCCCGCCCTCCCGTCGTGGCCGATGCCTGCCTCTTCGTCCTCTCCGCATCGCACCCGAAGCGTCCGCCCCGCGCCTGACCCGGTGTCCAGCGGTTCAGGGCGCAGACGACAGCCGTGCTACGGCCAGCCGGTAACCGAGCCCGCGGACGTTCTCCACCGGGTCGACACCCGCGCGCACCAGCTTCTCACGCACCCGCTTCACCATCGGGGTGAGCGCCACCGGGACGCCGCCACGTCCCGGCCCCACGATGCTGATCAGGTCCGCGGTGCCGATCACCTCATCGGCACGGCCCGCGAGGGCGTACAGCAGCCTGAACTCCCTCAGGCTGAGGCGGACCACGCGGCCGTGTACCTGGGCCTCGATCGCGGCCGGGTCGAGCCACAGGGGGCCGAGTTCGAGGGGCCGCGTGGTCCGTGTGCTCCCCTCGATCCCGGCGAGTGCGGTCAGAACCGAGGCGAGCCGGTAGGGGTGCTCCAGGATGGGTCTGGCGCCGGCGAAGATGATCGGCGAGGCGGCCTCGGTCTCATCCGTCCCGAGTGCGAGCAGTACCGGTGTGCCCAGTTCGTCCCGGATCGCGCTCACCGCACCGATCGCCTCTGCCGTGGGCACGGCCGTGGAGAGCACCAGGACGTCGGGTTGGTCACGGCCGCAGGCGAGCAGCGCTCGGTGCGGTTCGGCGTGCACCGCGACCGCGAGGCCGATTCCGCGCAGATCCTTGATGATCGGTGCCTCGCAGTCGAGCCCGGGGTCGAGGAACGACACCGAGTTGACCTGCCCCTGCCGCTGCCAGGTGCGCAGAGTGTCCAGGTAGCGAACCTCGGTAGCCCGGTCGGTCGCCGGGTCCGGGGCAACGTGGGCAGCGACCATCACACGCGATGGGCTTTCGAGGCGCGTGCTCCGACGTACCGGGCGACGACGGTGAGCACCAGGACCACCACCAGCAGGGCCAGCGCCCCACCCCAGGCCCGTTCGATCCCCGGATCGAACGGTTGGCGGGCGCCGTTGTAGATCTGCAACGGCACGGCGCTGATCGCCACGTTGTAGGCGGCGTAGACGATGTTGACGTTGCCGAATGCGGTCAGGATGAGCGGGGCGGTCTCCCCCGCGCCGCGGGCGATGGCGAGCATCACGCTGGTGGTCAGGCCCGGGGCGGCAGCCGGCAGGACCACACGGGTGGTGGTCTGCCACTTGCGCGCACCCAGCGCAAAGGATCCGCGGCGGATGTCCGCTGAGACGGTCTTGAGCACCTCCTCGCAGGAGCGCACCACGATGGGCAGCATCACGATCGCGATCGCGACCGCGCCGGTGAACGCCCCGAAGCCGACCACCTGTCCGGTACCCAGCACCAGGATCGCGTAGACGGCCAACCCGATGAACACCGACGGGATACCTGTCATGACGTCGGTGACGAAACGGATCAGGGTGGCGAACGACCCTGTGCCGTAGTCGACCAGATAGACCGCGGCGGCCAGGCCGAGCGGTACCGAGATGCCGATCGCCATCAGCATGATGATCCCGGTGCCGATGAAGCCGGCGGCGTACCCGCCGCCCTCCCGTGCCGGCGGGTGCTCCCGTTCGGTGAAGAACTCCCAGGAGATCACCCCGGCCCCCATCCGAACCACCTCGATGATGATGAGTAGCAGGGGGATCGCGGCCAACACCATCAGGAACGTCAACACGACCCGGGTAGCCGCATCGAAACGCTTGCGGCGTCTGCCGTTGCCGGTCCGGGACGTGAGAGGTGCGGGGGCAGAGGGCCCGGACTTCTCGTTCGGACGGGTCAGGGTGTGCGTCACAGGGCATCTCCAGCAGAAGCGGTCCGGGCGAATCGCCACACGATCAGACGTGCAAGGACGTTCACGACCATGGTCAACAGGAACAGCACGACGCCGATCCCCATCAACGCCGTCAGCGTCTCGGGTGAGGCGTCCTGGAACGTCGCAGCGATGTGGGCGGCAAGAGAGTCCCCGGGAAAGAACAGCCTGGACCCGGCTTGTTGTGAACCTCCGATGAGCATCAGCACCGCGATCGTCTCCCCCAGTGCGCGGCCCAGACCCAGCATCGTCGCTCCGACGATGCCTCCGAAGGATCGGGGCAGCACGATCCTTCCGAGCACCTCGCTCTTGGTCGCCCCGAGCCCGTAGGCGGCGTGGACCTCCTCCGGTGGGGTGGCGGCCATCACCTCGCGGGTGATCGCGGTGATGATCGGCAGGATCATGATCGCCAGCACGACCCCGGCGTGGAAGTAGTTGGTGTTCGGTACCGAACCGCCGACGAAGGGGAACACCGAGCCGAGAGTGGTGTTGATCGCCCGGGAGATCGGGTGCAACACGTTCGGCACGAACCAGAGCAGGCCCCACAGGCCGAAGATGATCGAGGGCACCGCGGCGAGGATCTCCACGCTGTAGGACAGCAGGGAGCGGAACCTCCTGCTGGCGTAGAAGGTGATGAACAGTGACACGCAGATCGCCAGCGGAAGTGCGATCGCGACCGCGATCGCCGAGGTGTACAACGTGCCGAGGATGAACGGCATCGCACCGTAGGTCCCGGTGAACTCGTGACGCGCGAACCCGGCGTGCCACTCCGGCCCGAGGACGAACTCGAAGAAGCCCTGGTAGACGAAGACCGGGTAGGCGTCGAAGACAGTGCGCAGCAGCATCGCCCCGAGCACGAGCAGCACACTGGCGCCGGCAAGCGCCAGGAACGCGGTGAAGATCCGGTCGGAGTACCGCCCGGCCCCGTGGCTGTGCAGTGCACTACGCCCGGGTGGCTTGGTCGCAGTCATTGGTGGCCGATCTGCTCATCAGGAACTGAGGGTCGGTGGTGAAGATCGGGGGCAGGGCGGGCGTGGCTGCGGCCCGCCCTGCGACCCGGTCTACTCCTGGCTGTTGATGAGGTCGATGACCTCCTGCACCCGGGGGCGCAGTCCGTCGCCGAGCGGCGCGTAGGCGAGGTCCCGGGCCAGGTCGATGGCCACCTGGTCCTGGGTGGCCCAGGTCCAGTAGTGCTTGAGCATCTCGGCGGTGTCGTCGTCATACCCGCATTCCCAGGCAAAGATCCAGTTGGCGCCGACGATGGGGAAGCCTTCTCCCCCGACTCCAAGGATGTCGAACTGGAAACTGTCCGGGATCTCCAGCACCTCGAGGGCCTCAGTGGTGGCCTCCAGGGTGGCCTGAACCGCATGTCCGTCTTCGTTCACCACCGCCGCTGTAGCGAGGTCGTTGACGATGGCGTAAGCCTGGTTCACGTAGCCGATACCACCGGGGTTCTGCTCGATTCCTGCGGTGACGCCCTCGTTACCCTGGCCGCCGAGGGTCTCAGCCGGCCACTGCACCTCGGTGCCCGAACCGAGCGTCCAGTTCGGTGCGGCGTCCTCGAGGTAGGTGGTGAACACCGAGGTGGTCCCGGAACCGTCGGAACGGTGTACCGGGATGATCTCGGTGTTCGGCAGATCGCGGTCGGGGTTGAGCTCGGCGATCTCCGGGGCGTCGTAGTGGGTGATCTCCCGCTGGAAGATGCCCGCGATCGTCTCTGCGTCCAGGACCAGGCCCTCCATCTCGTCGTCGCCGAATGCGAGCGTCACCGCACCGAAGAGCACCGGAAACTGAATGGCCGCGCAGCCACGTGCCGCGGCCCCGGCCTCGAGGTCCTCGTCGCGCAGGTAGCGCTCGGAGGAACCGAAGTCGATGGTCTGCTGCAGGAACTGTTCGATCCCACCGCCCGAGCCGATCGACTGGTAGTTGATCTGCACCCCGGTCTCGACCTCGCTGGAGTACTCGAAGGCCCAGTCCTGGAAGACCGGGTTGGGGAAACTCGCACCGGCTCCTTCCAGTTCGCCGCTCAGGCCGGCGCTCGCCGAGTCGTCGTCGGGGTCGTCGGCGCTGATCTCCTCGGCCGGCTCTGCGTCGTCACCCGGGGCGGCGTCGGCCGGGCCCTGGCTACCTGCGCAGGATGCGAGCACGAGCGCGAGTGCGGTAATGGCTGCCGCGGAGGCCGCCCGTGGCTTGGTGAGGGTGGTGCTGGTCATGGTGTCTTCCGTCTCCTTGGGGGTGGGTGTGGGTCGGTCCGGGAAGTGGACTCGGTCAGCCGAAGCGGCCGGTGATGTAGTCCTCGGTCCGTTGGTCGGACGCGTTGGCGAAGATCGTGCTGGTCAGGTCGTACTCGACGAGCGCGCCGCTCCGCTCGCCGGCCTCGTCGTCGATGTCGACCGTGAGGAATGCGGTGCGGTCCGAGACCCGGGCCGCCTGCTGCATGTTGTGCGTGACGATGACGATCGTGTACTCGTCGCGCATCTTGCGCATGAGGTCTTCGATGCGCAGAGTGGCGATCGGGTCGAGCGCCGAACAGGGCTCGTCCATGAGGATGACGTCGGGGCTCACCGCGATCGCGCGGGCGATGCACAGCCGTTGTTGCTGCCCCCCGGACAGGGAGAACCCGGAGTCCTTGAGCTTGTCCTTCACCTCATTCCACAGGAACGCCTTGCGCAACGCTTCCTCCACGAGGTCGTCCATCCTGCCCCGGTGACCGTTCAGGCGTGGCCCGAAGGCGACGTTGTCGTAGATCGACTTCGGGAACGGATTCGGCTTCTGGAAGACCATCCCGATCCGCCGGCGCACCTCGACCGGGTCGACGCCGGGGGCGTAGATGTCCTCGCCGTTGTAGCGGAAGGATCCACCGATGCCGGCGCCGGGGATGAGGTCGTTCATCCGGTTCAATGAGCGCAGCAGGGTGGATTTCCCGCAGCCGCTGGGCCCGATCAGCGCGGTGATCTCGCGCCGCGGGATGGTCATACTGACGTCTTTGATGGCCGTGAAAGACCCGTAACTGACCGAGGCATCATCCAGTTCGAAGACAGGAGCCTCGAACTCTTCTGGCGGTGTGTTCCCACGACTCGCCGGGGTGTGATCACGGCCGAACTCGATCTGGATCTCAGGCCGCTGGTCGATCTCAGGGCGCTGGTCGGTCGGGGTCGGCGCTGGCCGGTGCGCCATAGGGTCTCCGTTCGTCTCGAGGTGAGTGGCCGCGGGCTGCAACCACGGCGTCGAGACACATAGAAGCCCCTCTATGTGAATCCCGGGTGAACGAGGGCCGACTTCCGGCACAACATCGACGTACCTCTATGCTTTGCCGCGCGTGCCCGCCGTTGCCGCGGGTCCGGACAGGGTCCGCAGCAGGCCTTCGACACGGTGCGTGACCTCGTCGATGATCGCCTCGATGACGGACTCCTGCTGGCCGGATGGATCGAGCACCTGCCAGTCCAGGTAGGTCGGCCCTGGGTGCAGCGGACAGGCGTCTCCGCACCCCATCGTGATGACGTAGTCGGAGGCGCGGACCACCTCCTCGGTCAGCGGCTTGGGGAACTCATTGACGGTGGCGTGACCACGACGTTCCAGCAGCGTGGCGACGGGCGGGTTGATCCGGGCCCCGGGCAATGAGCCGGCGGTCCGCACCCGCACGTGCGGTCCGGCGCGGCTGCGCAGGATGGCTGCGGCGATCTGGGACCGTCCGGCATTGCGCACGCAGACGAACAGGACGTCGGTGCTCGTGCGCCGAATGCGCCCTTCTGCCCGGGCCAGTGCGGCCAGACGATCGGCCGCGAACCGGGCAGTCAGGACCGGAAGGTGGGCCCGGACGCTGGCCCGGGCGGCCAGGAGTGCGTGACTATCCACCACGAACTGCTCGATCGTTTCCCTGGCGAAGACGCCCTGGAAGTCCCGCGCGAGTGCCTCGACCAGCCCGGTCAGGCGTGGCACCGGGCGTGCCCTCCGGTCCTCCCGCCGGTCCAGTACCTGCCCGCCGAACATGGCCAGGGCATCGGCAGTCGGCGCGTAGGAACGCTCCCATCCCTGGAGCCGACGAGGCTCCAGCAGCCCGACGTCGGCCATCGCGTCCAGATGAGCCTGCACCGCGGCGACGTCCATCTGGGGGCCGGCCAACGTCAGCGCCGTGACGTCCCACCGGTGCAGGATGAGGTCGAGCAATTGCACACGTGCCGGGTCGGCCATGACCGCGAGCCGACGTGCGCGCAGCCGGGTCACCCATTGCTCCTGACGGAGCCGACTACCTCAGCAGGTCCCCGATGGCGGCCAACCGCTCCGGGACGATCGAGCACCAGACGCGCCGGCCGCGGGGAGTGCGTGTGATGATCCCGGCCTCGGCGAGGACCTTGAGGTGGTAGGTGATCGTCGGCTGCCGGAGTTTCAGAGCCGCGGCGAGGTCGGTGACGCACGCTTCGCCGGTTGGGCTGTGGTGGATCAGGCTCAGCAGTTGCAACCGGGTCGGAGTGGAGACGACCTTCAGCAGGCCGGCCGTGCTCTCCGCCTCCTCGCGGCTCATCGCCGGCTGCAACGCCGCAGGTGCCGGCTCGGCATCCGCGGGGCGCCGAGCCGGGGCGGGGGTCATGGCACGACATCCTAGCCCCGGCGCCGCGCCGGATCGGCGGGGGTACATCGGTGGGGCCGCAGGCCATCAGGGCTCCAGGAGCAGTTCGGTCATGAGTCGGCGCACGTGGGCGTCGACCACGTCCCGGATCCGCCGGGCCTCCTCGACCGTGGCCTCCGCCGGGTCTTCCAGGAGCCAGTGCTCGTATCGCTTGCCCGGATAGACCGGGCAGGCATCTCCGCAGCCCATCGCGATCACGACGTCGGCGGCTCGCACCACCTCGTCGGTCAGCGGCTTGGGGAACTCCGTGGTGAGGTCGACGCCCACCTCGGCCATCGCGGCCACCACGCTCGGGTGGATCGCTTCCTCCGGCGCGGAACCCGCTGAACGCACGCGCACCCGGCCGGCCGCACGCCGGTTGAGCAGACCGGCCGCCATCTGGGAACGCCCGGCGTTCTGGACGCAGACGAACAGCACCTCGAGCACATCGCGCGGCACCACTGCCTCGGCCCGGGCCAGGGCGTGCAACCGGTCCGCGGCGAACCGTGCCGTCAGGGCCGGCAGGTGGGTGGTGACCCTCGACGTCCGCGCTAGTGCGGCATGAGACTCCACCACGTAACGGTCGACCGTCTCGGGACTGAACACACTGCCGAACCGTTCCGCAAGATCTTGCGCGATCCGGTCCAGGACCCGGTCGGGGCGGAGCAGTCCCGACAACCCCCCGCCCTCGCTCCGCACCGCCGGGACGGCTGTGTCGTCCCGGGGGTGAGCCTCATGCGGGGCGCGGCCGTCGACGCCCGCGGAGGTCATCGCGCTGCCGCCGCGGGCAGCAACTCCGTCAGTAGTTTCTGGACCCGGATCTGGATGTCGTCACGTACCCGGCGGACGGTCTCGATGTCCTTGCCCGCAGGGTCCTCCAGCTCCCAGTCCTCGTACCGAACCCCCGGGAAGTAGGGGCAGGCATCCCCGCAGCCCATCGTGACCACCACGTCGGAGGACTGCACCGCATCGGGGGTGAGAATCTTGGGCTCATTGGCGGAGATATCGATGCCGAGCTCCTTCATCGCCTCCACGGCAACGGGGTTGATCTGGCCCTTCGGCGCCGAACCGGCCGACCGCACCTCCACCCGCCCTGCGGATAGGGCGGTGAGTAGACCCGCGGCCATCTGGGAACGACCGGCATTGTGGACGCAGACGAACAGGACGCTGGGAGGGTGAGCCATCTGGTGATCTCCTTCTAGGGCATCGGGGACAGTCGGGGCGCGAGAGTTTGGACCCTGCGCGTGAGTTCATCGAGCGCTTCGTCGAACGCGCCGTCGTCCCCGCGGGTGACGGGGTCGGGAACCGACCAGTGGATGTCGATGGGCAAGGCCAGTTCCTCGTGGGCCCGGTCGCAGACGCTGATGAGCAGGTCACCCTCCGCCAGCACGTCGCTGAGGTGCCGGGGCCGCACCAGGGGCAGGTCCAGGCCGTGACGGCGGGCGACGTCGATGGCCCCGCGGGAGATCCGGTCAGCCGGGTGGGTACCGGCCGAGATCACCGGAACCTGGCTCGCGACGCGCCACAGTGCGGCGGCGAGGTGGGAGCGAGCGGAGTTTCGGGTGCACACGAACACCACCCGCACGACCCGGCGATGGTCCCAGGGCGTGAGTTCGTCCAACGACCCGGGCACGATCTGGACGTAACTGCGTCGTCGATCGGCCTCGGACTTCTTCCGGCTCAGCACCCCTTCACGCTCCAGCACACCGAGATGGTGGGCCACGAGGTTCGACGGCGCACCCAGGGTCTCAGCGAGTTCGGAGGGCGAGGCATCGCCCAGGGCCAACACGTCGAGGATCCGCAGCCGTGCTGGGTCGGCGAGGGCGGCGTGCAACCGGGCTCGCCGCTCGATCGAACTTCCCTCATCACTCATTGAGTCAATAGTGATTGAGTAATGCGACGGTGTCAACCCGCGCCGCCCCGGGAGGCCTGGCTGCCGGATGGCCAGGCCCTACCGTCAGGGGTCTCAGGCGCCGAGGATCGTCAACCACCCGGCAAGTGCGAGCAGCGTGACGGCCAGTACCGGGATCGTGAGCACGATCCCGATCTTGAAGTAGGTTCCCCATCCGATGTGCATGCCCTTGCGATCAAGGACCGACAACCACAGCAGCGTCGCCAGGGATCCGATCGGGGTGATCTTCGGCCCCAGATCCGCCCCGATCACGGCCGCGTAGACCATCATCTGTTCGGTCAGCCCGGTAGCCCCGGCTGATTCGATGCCCAGGGCGGCGATCAGGGTGGTGGGCATGTTGTTCATCACCGACGACATCCCGGCCACCAGGAAACCGGTACCGGTGGCCGTGGCCAGGTCGCCATGCTGGGCTATCGCCGCCAACAACTCCCCCAGGTGGTCGGTGAGGCCTTGATTGCGCAGCCCATAGACCACCAGGTACATACCCAGGCTGAACAGCACGATCTGCCACGGGGCGCCCCGCACCACCGACCACACCGCGATCGCAGGTTCGGCCGAGGTGAGCGGCGCCGTCCGGCTCAGTCCGGCCCCGCCCTGACCGAACCGGGCAAGGTCCGTCACGGCCGGCGCCGTCCCCTCCTGCCGCTCGTCCCCGGCGTCCTGCACGTGGGCATCGGTCGCCGGGACTGCGGCGAGGTCCTCGTCCTGGCCCGACGGGCGTGCCCGGGCACCGACCCGGCGGAACAACGCCCGTGGCCGGCGGGCTGCGATCAGCGCAAGCACCAACGCGCCGGGCCCGGCCACGGCGGCAACCGGCATGCCGACGGCATCGGCAGCGAAGTAGCCGATCAGCACGATCACCAGCACGACGACGCCGGCTCGGAACGTCGTCGGATCGCCCACCGCCTCGGCCGGATGCCGCAACGCGCTGGGGTCATACCGACCCGGAATGTCCTTGCGGAAGAACAACCGCAGCATCCCCAGGCTCGCGGCGACCGAGACGAGCGCCACCGGCACCATGACCAGGGCGTACCGAGCGAAGCCGATTCCGAAGTAGTCGGCAATGACGATGTTGACCAGGTTGGACACGACGAAGGGCAGACTGGCGGTGTCGGCGATGAAGCCGGTGGCGATCACGAGCCCGAAGGCGACCTTCGGCGAGAACTTCAACGCCATGATCATCCCGAACACGATCGGGGTCAGGGTCAGGGCGGCGCCGTCGTTGGCGAATACCGCCGCGACCGCCGCGCCGAGTACGACGATGAGGTTGAACAACGCACTACCGCTGCCCCGTGCCCAGCGGGCCACGTGCAGGGCAGACCACTCGAAGAAGCCCGCCTCGTCCAGGATCGAGCAGATGATGATGATGGCGACGAAGGTCAACGTGGCGTTCCACACGATGCCCCACACCACGGAGACGTCACTGAGATGGACCACCCCGGCCAGAAGTGCCACCACGGCGCCGCCCAGGGCGCTCCACCCGATGCCCAACCCTCTCGGCTGCCAGATCACCAGGACAAGGGTGACGGCGAAGATGACCAGCGCAAGCAGCACGCCTCACACCTGCCCGTGCAGGTTCGTCGTCGTGGACATGGCGCGTCGAGCCCTTCTTGTCAGCGCACGGTCGCCTTCACATTGACAACCATCGATCAAACACCGCGCAGCATGGCACGACCCATCGATAGGCGTCAATCTGTAGCGTGCACCCTCGCCCCCGGGTACCGATTCCGGCCGACAAAGAAGGGGCGCGAAGACCGCATCCGGTCTTCGCGCCCCTTCGTGGCCCGCTCGGGTCAGACCCGAGCGGAGTGGGTCACTTGGCGACGGCCTTCTTCAGGACCGAGCCGGCAGAGACCTTCACGCCGTATCCGGCGGGGATCTCGATCTCTTCACCGGTGCGGGGGTTACGGCCGGTGCGGGCAGCGCGCTCGACGCGCTCCACGCTCAGCAGGCCGGTGACCTTGACGGGCTCACCCTTGCCCAGGGACTCCACCAGAACCTCCTGGAAGGCACCCAGGGCGGCGTCAGCCTGGGACTTGTTCAGTCCAGACTTCTCGGCAATTGCAGCTACGAGGTCAGTGCGGTTGACGGACACGTAAGTTCCCTCTCATCGATCTTGATCGCAACCCGTCTGGGTAGCGCCGTGACGACACTACGACTCCGATGGGGCAATCGGCACCAACACGCTCGTTTTCAGCGAGATTTCGCCGATTCTTTCGAGTTCAATCTCCACATCAATCACAATATTCACATGTGTCACATCAGTAACGACCCTTGGCGCCGTCCGCGGCTCCGGGCGGCGAATCGCCCCCCAGGGCGGTGGCAGTGCCAGAACCAGCCGCGGAACCTGCTTCGTCCTGGGCGTGCAATCGGCGCAGGTAGTCGTTGTAGTCGTGCAATTCCCGGTCGCCGTCGCGCACGGCTCGCTCATCCAGTCGGCGGGCCTGACGCTCATCCGAGCGCAGCCACTGTGCGGCCAGGACCAGGGCGGCGATGATCACCGGGAACTCACCGGCGCCCCAGGCGATCGCCCCACCGATGGATTGGTCGGCCAGCAGCGCCTCCGTGTCGGTGAAGCCCAGCTGGTTCCACCAGTCCTCGGCGAGGACGTAACTGAGGGCCATCACCGAGATGCCGAAGAAGGCGTGGAAGACCATCGTCACCAACAGCACCAGCAGCCGGACCAGATGCGGCGGTTTCCGTGGACCGGGGTCCACGCCGATCAGCACCCAGAAGAACACGTACCCGGTCAGCAGGAAGTGCGCCTGCATCACCACGTGACCGCCGTGATCGCGCAGCGCCCACTCGAACCAGCCGGTGAAGTAGAAGGCGATCAGGCTCCCGGCGAAGATCACTCCCGCGACCACCGGCCGGGTGATGAAGTGGCCGTACCGGGACTGCAGTATCACCAACAGCCACTCGCGCACGCCCCGGGAGCCGTCGCGCCGCACCGGCAACGCCCGCAGCGCCAGCAGCACCGGCGCCCCGAGTACCAACAGCAACGGGATCACCATCATCAGGCTCATGTGCTGGAGCATGTGGGTGCTGAACTGCAGCCGCCCGTACACGCCCAGCCCGCCGCTGGTGGAGAAGACCAGCAGCACCATCGCCAGGAGCCAGCAGATCGTGCGGTGGATCGGCCAGGTCACCGAGCGTCGCGTCAGGATGCGCACCCCCCGCAGGTACAGGATCGAGGCGAGCAGCACCGCGGCGATCAGCATCCAGTCAGGTTGCACCTGGGTGAGAAGGTTCACCGGCGAGACCGGCGGGGGCGGGGCGAAGCCCAGCAGCGCATGCTGGACGTCGTAGGTGACCCGCTCCTGGGGCACCGGCGGGGCACTTGCCGACAGTGCCACGGAGACCCCCACCGTCAGGGCCATCACCACGATCTCACCGGCCGCCAGACGCACGAACCGGCGCGTGCCCGTGGGCCCGTCCAGGGAGGGGAGGATCCGTTGCCGCTGCACCCAGCCGGCCGTGCCGAGCACAGCCAGCGCCGCGATCTTGACCAGCAGCAGCCGGCCGTAGGGATGGGCGAACAGATCCTCCGGGCCCTGCAGCCGCAGCAGTCCGTTGACCACACCGGAGAGCGCAACCGCGGCGAACGCCACCAGGGCCAGCCGGGAGTAACGCAGCGTCACCGGGCGCAGGTGCCTGCCCAGGCGCGGCGCCAGCACGCACAGCGCAAGCAACCCTCCGACCCATATGGTCACCCCGATGAGGTGTACGCCGAGACTGTTGACGGCGTTGGCATGTTCATCGGCGCCGGCGGCGTGCCCGGAGAGCGCCAGCGGGAGCAATGCCGCGATGCTCAGCCCGCCGGCCCACCCCAACCGGCCGATGCGGCTGGGGAAGGCCAGCAACACCACCGTCACCAGCACCAGGGCCACCGATAGCACCCGGGTTCGACCGGCCTGCAGCTCGGTGGCGAAGAAGACCACCTGGCCGAACAGCCCCGGGTCGGTCAGGGGCATACCGATGGTGTGGGCGGTGGTGAGAACGAGGAGACCCAATCCGGCCAGTGCCCAGCACCCGGCGGCCAGGGCGCCCCAGCGGGCCAGGCGCCACTGGTGGAAGCCGGAGACGCCGCGGTGGTCCGGATTCCCGGGCAGGGCGAAGGCGGCCAGCACCGCGGTACCGACCGTCGCCGCGGCGGCGATGTCATGGACGGCCCGGGAGACCGGGAGCCCGTACCGCACGCCGGCCCCGGGGTCCAGCAGCGCCTGGGCAACCAACTCACCGGTCGTGGTCAGGGCGAGCAGACTCACGGCCACCGCTACCACCAATGCCACGCCGATCAAGGCGAGGTAGCCACGCCGGCCGCCTAGCCGTCGCCGACCCTGCGTGGCCGGTGACCCGGTTCGCGTGGCGTCAGAAACCGCTGGCACCTGTGTTCACCTCGGACTGCTCTGGTAGGAAGGCTGTGGGGCCGGGCCGAACGACCCGGTCTCCTGGCACGGACGGAACGCCCGTCCAGCCGGGGCTGGATCGCCCGAGTTCGACGGCGCATCCCCCGGGCGGCGCGCAGCGCCGTCGTCGGATCGAGGGACCTCGCCGGGTTCGCCGGGTTGGTCCCTAGTGTACGACCGGCCGGCCGGGTCCCGAGTTGGTGGGTCCCGTGGGCCACAGCGGAGGGCCGGTCCGTCGGCCCGCAGGGGGCGGCACGACAGGTCGGTGATTAGGCTCGACGCGAGGCGAACCCAACCGGAGGTGGACGATGAGCGTGTTGACCGAGGAGTTGTTGGAGCGGATCCGCGAGCGCGCCGCCGGGTACGACGAACGCAACGAGTTCCCCATCGAGGACTTCGACGAGCTCGCCGGTGCCGGCTACTTACGCTCCCTGGTGCCGGTGGACCTGGGCGGCTCGGGCCTCTCCCTGGCCCAGATGGTCGGCGAACAGATGCGCCTGGCCGGGGCCTCGGGCGCCACCGCGTTGGCCGTGAACATGCACCACGTCTGGCTCGCGGTGGCCCGGGTGATGGCCGACCGCGGCGACGACGCGCTGGAGTTCGTGGTGCGGGAGGCCGCCGAGGGGGA
The DNA here is from genome assembly GCF_049725055.1 of Pseudactinotalea sp. Z1739. Next base: position 45,152 of record NZ_JBMPQA010000009.1, read on the forward strand.
GGTGCTCGCCTTCGGTATCTCCGAGCCTGGCAATGACCTGGTGCTGTTCGGTTCGCGCACCGAGGCACGGCCCGACGGCGAGGGCGGCTACACCTTTCATGGCACCAAGATCTTCACCTCCCTGGCGCCGGTGTGGACCCGGCTGGGCACCTTCGGCAGCGATCACACCTCCCCCGATGCGCCCAAGAGCGTCTACGCCTTCATCACCCGTTCGGGCGTAGCGACCAAGGACGACTGGGACACCATGGGCATGCGCGCCACCCAGTCCCACACCACCGTGCTCGACGGGGCCCGCGCCGCAGCAGATCGGGTGGTGCGCCGCCTGGACCCCGGGCCCAACCCCGACCCGTTGATCTTCGGGATCTTCTCCTCGTTCGAGATCCTCACCTCTTCGGTGTACGTCGGGATCGCCCAGCGCGCCCTGGACCTGGCGATCGAAGCCGTGCGCGCCCGTACCTCGATGCAGCACGACGGCACGACGCTCGCGCACCTGCCCGACCCGCGGCGCCGGATCGCGGCGGCCGGAATCGCCCTGGAGGGTGCCAGGACGCAACTACTGGCGCTGGCCAGGGATGTGGACGAGCAGGTCGAGCACGGTCCGGCGTGGTTCGCCAAACTCTCCTCGTTGAAGGTGCGGACCACGCAGGTCGCCAAGGACGTGGTGGAACACGCCGTGCGGGCCGCCGGCGGCGCCTCCTACTTCCGCCGCCACGAGTTGTCCCGGCTGTACCGCGACGTGCTGGCCGGCATCTTCCATCCCTCCTCGGAAGACTCGGCCCACCAGACGATGGCCACCCACCTGCTCGGTCCCGTCCCGGACTGAGCGCACCACCTCGGGCGCGCCGGCCGCGCCGGATACGATGCGGAAGGAAACGTTCACCACCCAAGGAGTCCACCCGAAGTGTCCGCAACCCTGCACGCCACCGGCCTGAACGTCAGTTACCCCGGAGTGCCGGTCCTGAACGGGGTCGATCTGACACTCGAGCCGGGACTTCCCCCGCTGGGAGTGGTCGGCCCGTCCGGAGCGGGAAAGACCACCCTGGTGCAGACCTTGCTGGGCGCGCTGAGACCCGACACCGGGCAGGTCACCTGGGACGGTCGCAACGTGCACCGCCTGTCCCGCAAGGACAAGAAGCGGTTCAACGGTGCGGTGCGGGCGGTGTCGCAGTACTCGATGACCATCTCCGACCCCAAGATCACCGCCGGCCGGGTACTCAAAGGGGCCCTGGCAGAGGCACGCAAGGCCGGGCGCACGCACGCCACCTCGGTGGAGGAGTTGCTCGCCACGGTCGGCCTGCCGAACAGGTTCGAGAGCCGCTCGATGATCACCCTCTCCGGCGGGGAACGTCAGCGGGTGGCCCTGGCCAAGGCGCTGGCCACCCGTCCGGAGATCCTGTTCCTGGACGAACCCCTCACCGCTGTGCACCCGGCGGCCCGCCTGGAGATGGCCGCGCAGATCGGCGAGTTGGTCACCGAACTGCGCACCGGGGTGTTGCTGCTCTCACACGACTTGGAACTGGTGGAGCGGATGTGCCCGAACGTGCTCATCCTGGCCGAGGGCTCGTTCGTGGCGTTCGGCCCGTTACGCGAGGTGCTGGCCACCTCCGACCACCCGGCAGTACGGGACCTGGCCGAGGCTGCGCCGCTGGCGAACCAGGCGTTCCGGCCCTGAGATCAGGCCGACCTGAGCAGTCCTACCAGTGGCTCCCAGGCCTCGGTGAGGATCTCCGGCAGTGAGTGCCGGGAGGCACCCGCCCTGGACCACGCCCCGATCGCCGCGATGAGTGCTCCGGCGTAGGCGGTCCCGGCAACCTCTGCGCGGACTCCTTCCACCCCGGCCTCCACGGCATGCCTGCGAATCACCGAACCGACCGTTCCCACCCGCAAGGACGCCGCGTGGCGCAGTTCCTCATCCAGTCCCATCGGCTCGGCCTGACCGTACGCCAGCGCCACGTTCTCCGGAGGAAGCTCCGCAGCGAGTTCGAGCAGGGCGTGCCGGACCACCTCATCCAGGTCCGCGCCGCGGGTGCGCACCAGCGCATCCGCCAGTTCCCCGAAGGTTGAGTCGAAGGCGGTCCAGAGCAGGTCGGACTTGGTGGTGAAGTAGTTGAAGAAGGTGTTCCGGGAGACCCCGGCCCGGCGCGTGATGTCCACCACGGAGGTGCGCGCGTAGCCTCGCTCCAGGAACAGTTCCCCGGCGGCCTCCTCGAGCACGGCCCAGGAGGAAGCCCTGGGCCGACCGGAGCGGCGCGGCGGGGTCATAGAACCATCGTACGAAGAAGTCCCGGGACGGCAACCCGCGTCCGCGCACGCTCACTGCGCGAGACGGAGGCGCGGGCGGTGCGAGCCTGCCCGTTCGACCTCGCTGCCGGTGCGCCGAGGCCCGCGCGGCTCCGGGTCAGGGACGACTGGGGACGATAGCGTCGGCACCGAAATCCATTACCGGCGAAGGAGTCCGATGCACGCCCGAACCGAGACCATCCGAGCCCTGGCCCACTATCTCGAGCAGTGGCTGGCCTTCCAGGGCGCCCACGCCCGGGTACCCGGGATCCAGGCGGCGGTGCGCGTCGGGGAGGAGCTCGTGCTCAACACCGCATGGGGAGTGGCCGACACCAGCACCGGGGAGGAACTGACCACTGGTCACCTGTTCCGGATCGCCTCCCATTCCAAGACCTTCACCGCCACGGCGATCATGCAGTTGGTCGAGGCCGGGCGGTTGCGGTTGGACGACCCGCTGGGCGAGCACATCCCCGAACTCGCCGACGCCCCGATCGCAGTGGTCACGGTCCGGGAGGCGCTCGGCCACCAGGGTGGGATCATCCGCGACGGCAGGGACAAGGGATTCTGGCAGCGACTCACCCCCTTCCCCGACCGCGCCGGACTGTTGCGGTTGGCCACCGATGAGGCCCTGACCTACCAGCGCAACGAACACTTCAAGTACTCCAACGTCTCCTACTCCCTGCTCGGATTGGTGATCGAGGCCGCCTCCGGGTCCGGCTACGCCGACTACGTCCGCGAACACGTGATCGATCGGCTCGGGTTGGCCGGCACCGGCCCGGAGTTCGATCCGGCTCGGGCGGCGGACTTCGTCCACGGCCACACCGCGCTGCTGCACGGGTCGGATCAGCGCGAGCCGATCACCCACGTGGACTCCCGTGCCTTCGGTCCGGCAACCGGCTTCTACTCCACGGCCGCGGATGTGACCACCTACGGCGCAGCCCACTTCCTGGGCTCGGACGCGCTCCTGACCGATGCCTCCAAACGCGTGATGCAGCGCCTGGAGTCGGTGATCGAGGGCCCGGGCACTCCTACCGCCCGGTACGGGGTGGGTATGAGCCTGCGCCGGCTGGGCGATCGGGACCTGGCCGGCCACGCCGGTGGCTACCCGGGTCAGATCACCCGCACCTACATCGACGCGACCGATCAGATCGTGGTCAGCGTGCTCACCAACGCCATCGACGGACCGGCCGACGCGCTGGCCACCGGCATCGTGCGGCTGATCGAGTTGGCCCTGAACCCCCCGCCCGCACCCGCGTCCGCCCCCGGCCCGGAGGTGGACCTGGACCGCTACGTCGGACGGTTCGCCAGTCTGTGGGGCGTGACCGACGTGGCTCGCGCCGGCGACCGGTTGTACCTGCTCACTCCGAGCAACCCCGACCCCACCGAGGCCTACCTGCAGGTCACTCCCACCGGTGCGAACTCCCTGCAGATCGAGAGCGCCTCCGGGTTCGGTCCCGTGGGCGAACAAGTGCGCTACGAGCGGGACGACGACGACCAGATCACCTCGGTGTGGATCGGCGGCGCCCAAGCATGGCCGACGCAGGCGTTCCTGGCCCGCCGCTCCGACCTGGCTCGCGGTCCGCTGCCGGGTGGCGCGTGAGCGCACCTGCTCCGGCACGAGGGGCGCGGTGGCGGTGAGGTTCATCACGGCCGGGCAGTAGCAGTACCCGAGAGCCATAGACTTGTTGGACTCCATCCAGCAAGTCGGGTCGCCTCCTGCGGCCGCGCCCACCCGGTGAAGGAACTCATGCCTACCCTCCCCCGCCCCGTTCGCGGCCGGCCGGCCCTGACCGCGGTGAGCCTCGCCGTCGTCCTCACCATCGCTGCCTGCACCACCGAGCCCGAGGACGGGGCCGGCCCGGACCCGGCCACACCCGAGGATGCCGCCGGCGGCGGCACCCTGATCTATGCCACCGGGGACGCCGAGCCCACCTGCCTGGACCCCCACGTGGGCGGCAACTACCCCCAGGCCCTGATCAGTACCCAGTACCTGGAGCCGCTGCTGGGCCGGGACGCCGACGGCACCATCCTGCCCTGGCTGGCCACCGACTGGGAGGTCAGCGACGACGGCCTCACCTGGGACTTCACCCTCGCCGAGGGTGTGACCTTCACTGACGACACCCCCTTCGATGCCGAGGCGGTCCGGATCAACGTCGAGCACGTACAGGACCCCGACACGGCCTCTTCCACCGGCTACCTGGCGATGGAGAAGGTCGAGCGGGTGGAGGCGGTGGATGTCCATCACGCCCGCTTCCACCTGGCCGAGCCCGACTCGGCGTTGCTGGAGTCCCTGACCCAGCCGTGGAACGCGATGCAATCCCCGGCCGGGATCGATCGCGGGATGGACGCCAACTGCGCCGCGCCGGTCGGTACCGGCCCATTCGTCGTGCAGGAGTGGGTGCCCCAGCAGCACGTCACCCTGGTACGCAACCCCGACTACACCTCCGGGGTGCCCCGGGCCGACAACGACGGCGTGGCACACCTGGACCAGATCACGTGGCGGTTCATCCCGGACCCGGCCACACGTTACGCAGCGTTGCAGTCCGGGGAAGTGCACGTGATCGACAACCCCGAACCGGAAGCGATCGCCGGGGCGGGCGAGGACATCGAGCACATCGACGCGCCCCGTCCGGGCTCGGTGAACCGGCTCGAACTCAACGGCGGACAGGCCCCCTTCGACGACGAGCGGGTACGGGAGGCATTCATCCGCGCCGCCGACGTCGGCCCGGGCATCGACACGCTGTACGCCGGTGTGGCCGAGCAGGCGTTCTCCCCGCTGTCCTCGATCGAGCCCTACGCCTACGCCGACGAGTCCTTGTTCAGCACCGACCCCCAGGCCGCCGAACGGCTGCTGGACGAGGCCGGGTGGAGCGAGTTCGACGACGACGGCTACCGGGTCCGCGACGGCCGGCGCCTGAGCGTGCGCATCCCGGTCTCCACCAACCAGTCCGTGGCCGCCGAACAGTCGTTGCTGGAACAGGTGCAGGCCAACACCCGCGCAGTGGGCTTCGAGGTGATCCTGAACCCGGTGGACCTGTCCACCTGGTACGGCGACCTGGCCGCCCACGACTACGAGGCGGTCACCGCGCCCTACACCAAGGTCGGCCCGGACGTGCTGCGGATCCTGTACCACTCCGACTCCCTGGTCCCGGCACCCTCGGGTTACTTCGCGAACCTGGCCCAGGTCGATGATCCGGAACTGGACGCACTCCTGGAGCGGGCCGTGGCCACCGACGACGAGACCGAGCGTGAGGAGTTGTACGCCCAGGCCCAGGCCCGGGTCCTTGAGGGATTCCACATCCTGCCGTTGTATGACCAGCAGAACCACTTCCTGGTGAACGGAGCCTCGGGGGTGTGGACGCTGGACACCGTGGCCACACCCACCTTCATCGACGCCCGCCTGGACTGAGGTGATGCTCGCGCTGCGCTGGATCGCCGGGCGTCTGGGTGCGGCCGCGCTGGTGGCCTGGGTGGTGGCGACCGTGGTCTTCTTCGCCCTTCGCGGGGCCGGCGGAGACCCCACCGAGGCCATCCTGGGTGGGCCCGGTTCACAGGCCGGCCCGGAGGCCGTGGCCGCGGTGCGGACCGAGTACGGCCTGGATGAGCCCGTGCTCGTGCAGTACCTGTTCCAGTTGTGGCGGGTGGCCACCTTCCAACTCGGAGACTCCTACGCCCGGCGCCAGCCGGTGTCGGATCTGATCGGCGGGCAGCTACCGGCCACGTTGATCCTGGCAGGTGCCGCGCTGGTGCTGGCGTGGGTACTGGTGCTGCTCATCGCTACCGCGGCGGTCAGCGCCCGAGGGCGGGTGGGCCGGCTGGCGGTCAGCGTGCTGCGCGGGGTGGAGATCGCGGCCTCGGTGCTGCCGCACTTCTGGTTCGGTGCGGTCCTGATCGCCCTCTTCGCGGTCTCGTTGGGCTGGCTGCCGGCCACCAGCACCTCCTCGGCACCCAGTGCGCTGGTACTGCCCACCATCACCTTGGCCGTTCCCGTCGCGGGTTTCCTGGGGCAGGTGATGCGAGACGGGCTGGCCGAGGCCCATACCGCCCCGTTCGCCACCACGTCCCGCGCCCGGGGCGCCTCGGAGCAGTGGGTGCTGGTCCGCCACTCCCTGCGCCACGCCGCCCTCCCGGCGATCGCACTGTCCGGGTGGGCCTTCGGGTCGCTGCTGTCCGGGGCGGTGGTCGTGGAGACGTTGTTCGGGCGGCCCGGGTTGGGCCGGTTGCTGATGGAGGCGACCACCGGCCAGGACGTACCGCTGGTGATCGGCTCGGTGCTGGTGGTGGCGCTGGGATACGTGGTGGTGATGACCCTGGCCGACCTGGCCGAGTGGGTTCTGGACCCGCGGCTGCGAGCAGGCTCGGTCTCCCGGCGTGCGCGCACGCCGCAGACGGATACGGCGGTGGGCGGATGAGCGTGTCCGGTGTGTCCCGGCCGAGGTCGCGCGTGCTCCCGGGGCGTGGTGCCCTGTCCCGGCTCGGCCTGCCCGGGCTGATCGCGGCGGCGGTGGTGGCCGTCGTCGGCCTGGCCACCTTCTGGCCGCAGGTGCTCACCGGTGTCGACCCGAACGCGATCGCCCCGGCGGATGCGCTGTCCCCGCCCGGCGCGGAGTACTGGTTCGGCACCGACACCTCCGGGCGGGACGTGTTCGCCCGGGTGGTGCACGGCGCCTCGCAGTCGGTGGGCATCGGGCTCGCCGCCACCGGGATCGGCGTCGGTCTGGGGGTGGTGATCGGGTTCGCCTCCGGCCTGGGACCGGTCTGGCTGGATGCGGGCCTGCGCCGGGTGATCGAGGTACTGTTCGCGCTGCCCACCCTGGTGCTGGCACTGCTGCTGGTGGCGGTGATGGGCCCGGGGGTGCGGGCTTCGGTGATCGCGGTGGGCCTGGCTACCGCACCGGGATACGCCCGGATTCTGCGCGCCCGGGTCCGCACGGTGGCCCGGGCCGGGTACGTCGAGGCGGCACGCCTGGAGGGGGCCGGCCCGTTCGAGGTGCTGCTTCGCCATGTCGTGCCCAACTCCCTGTGGCCGCTGCTGGCGATGATCACCCTGGGTATCGGGCAGGCGATCGTCTGGGTGGCCGCACTGAGTTTCCTGGGGCTGGGCGCACTGCCACCATCCCCGGAGTGGGGGGCGATGGTCAACGGCGGACGGTTGCACATCACCAGCGCCTGGTGGCTCGCTGTCTGCCCGGGCCTGGCCATCACCGTCACCGCCGGCGCGCTGACCGTGCTGGGCCGGGCGGTGGGTCGGCTGGGCCGGCGATGAGCCCGCTACTGAGGATCCAGGACCTGTCGGTGACCTTCGACGGCGTGGGCCAGGTGCTGCGAGAGGTCTCGGTCAGTGTGGCCGCCGGGGAGTGCGTGGCGGTGGTGGGCGAGTCCGGTGCGGGCAAGTCGGTGCTGGCCCGCACTGCGCTGGGTCTGGCCGGTGAGGGTGGTGTACCGGCACAGATCCGCGCCGGTGTCCTGGATGTCCTCGGCCAGGATGCCCGGTCCTTCACCCCCCGGCACTGGCGCCGGATCCGGGGCGCCCAGGTGGCGATGGTGCTCCAGGATGCGCTGGGGTCCTTGGATCCGCTGCGCACCGTGGGTGCCGAGGTCGCCGAGACCCTTGCGGTACGCGGCGTACCCAGCGCGCAGCGCCGCGAGCGAGTGCTGCAGGCGCTCACCGACGCCGGATTGGACCAGCCGCACCTGCGCGCCCAGCAGCGCCCCGCGGAACTCTCCGGCGGGATGCGCCAGCGGGCGCTGATCGCCTCCGCCCTGGCCGGTGGCCCGCAGTTGCTGGTGGCCGATGAGCCCACCACCGCCCTGGATGCCACGGTCGCGGCCACGATCCTGGACCTGCTGGCCCGGCTGCGCGATGAGGGGATGGGCATCCTAATGGTCAGTCACGACCTGGGCGCGGTCTCCCGCGTGGCCGACCGGATCGTGGTGCTGGCCCAGGGGCGACTGGTCGAGGCCGGTACGGCCATGCAGGTGCTCACCGCTCCCGAGCAGCCCTACACCAGGGAGTTGATGGCGGCGGTGCCCCGCGGCCCCAAGGCCGGGACGTCGTCCACAGGTGCACAGCCCGACGGGGCCGGCGGTGCGCGGCCGAAGCACCCCGGTTCCGGCGAGGCCGGGGCGTCGTCACCGGTGCTCGCCGCACGCGGCCTGGTGCGCCGGTTCCGTCTACCGTCCGGTGGCTCGCTGGCCGCCGTGGACGGAGTGGACCTGCAGGTCCGGCCAGGCGAGGCGATCGGAGTGGTGGGTGAGTCCGGATCGGGCAAGACCACCCTGGCCCGGCTCCTGCTGGCTGCCGAGGAACCGGACGAGGGCGAGGTGGACCTCGCCGGTGAGGCATGGAGCGGGGTTCCCGAACGAGACCGTCGATCGCGCCGCCGGCAGATCCAGTACATCCCGCAGGATCCGCTGGGCAGCATGGACCCGCGCCACCGCGCCGGGCAGATCCTGCGCCGGACGCTGGACCGGGCCCGCTCGAGCCGGACGCCGGCGGAACTGCTGGCCCGGGTGGGTCTGCCCGAGGAGGCGCTGAACCGCTACCCGCGCGCACTGTCCGGTGGACAGCGCCAACGCCTGGCGATCGCCCGGGCCCTGGCCGGCCGTCCGAAGGTCCTGGTATGTGATGAGCCCGTCTCGGCCCTGGACGTGACCGTTCAGGCACAGATCCTGGACCTGCTCACCACCGTGCAGGCCACCGAGGGGGTGGCGCTGGTCTTCATCTCCCATGACCTGGCCGTCGTGCGCCGGGTGTGCGAGACCGTCCTGGTGATGCGCGCCGGCAAGGTGATCGAAAGTGGCCCATTGGAGCAGGTCTACGCCCGGCCCGAGCAGGACTTCACACGCCAACTCCTGGCTGCGGCACCGAACTGGGACTAGCAGCAGATCCTCGGCGTCGACCCCTATGGACAGCGCAGGTTAGCGAGCGCTAACATCGGCTCTGTTATCGATCGCTAACGCGTGTCGTTGTCCCGGGACGGAAGCGACCAGTTCCCGGGGACTCGCTGGGGCGTAGGCACACTCAATGCCGAGAGGGACCATGTTCGAACTTTCCGAGGACCACGAGATGTTCCGCGGGGTGGTGCGCGACTTCGCCGAGTCCGAGATCGCTCCGCACAGCGCGCAATGGGACCGCGAGCGCCACTTCCCCGTCGATCTGATCCCGAAGATGGGCGAACTCGGCCTGTTCGGGCTGACCGCCCCGGAGGAACTCGGCGGTGCCGAGGGTGACTTCCTGTCCATGTGCGTAGCGATCGAGGAGATCGGACGGGTGGACCAGTCGATCGGCATCACCCTCTCGGCAGGGGTGGGGCTGGGAATCAGCCCGGTGCTGACATTCGGCAGCGAAGAGCAGAAGCAGCAGTGGGTGCCGGACCTGGTGGCCGGACGCGCACTGGCTGCCTTCGGGCTCACCGAACCCGGGGCCGGCTCCGACGCCGGTGCCACTCGCACCCGAGCCCGGCTGGAGGGCGATGAGTGGGTGATCAACGGTTCGAAGAGTTTCATCACCAACTCCGGTACCCCGATCACCTCCCTGATCACGATCACCGCGCGTACCGGTGAGATGCCGGACGGGAGCCCGGAGATCAGCACGCTGCTGGTACCCGCCGGCACACCCGGGCTGACCGTGGACCCGCCCTACGACAAGCTGGGTTGGCACGCCTCGGACACCCACGGGCTCACATTCCACAACTGCCTGATCCCGGCCGGAAACATCGTCGGTGAGCGCGGCGCCGGCCTGCGACAGTTCCTGCACCTGCTCGACCACGGCCGGGTGGCGATCTCCGCGCTCGCGCTGGGACTGGCCCGGGCGTGCTTGGACCTGGGCACCGACTACGCCCGCACCCGGGAGGCCTTCGGGCGCCCGATCGGGGCGAACCAGGGGGTGGCGTTCCAGTTGGCCGACCTGGCCGTCTCGGTGGAGGCGGCCCGCGCGCTGACCTATCGCGCGGCCTGGCTCAAGGACGAGTGCGACGCCGGGCGCCGGCCCGCCAAGGATCTCACCCGCGCAGCCGCGATCGCCAAGGTCTACTCCACCGAGGCAGCCGTGGATGCGGCCCGCACCGCCACGCAGATACTGGGTGGTAACGGCTTCATGGAGGAGTTTCCCGCGGCCCGGTACTACCGGGACGCCAAGATCCTGGAGATCGGGGAAGGCACCTCGGAGGTCCAGCGGATGGTGATCGCCCGCGAACTCGGACTGCCCCGCTGAGCACCACCCGCCGCCACCCGCGGGATCAGGGCGCTCGGGGCTATCCGGGCCCGACCAACGACTGCGGGCTCAACGCCTCCAACGCCATCCGCTGCAGCAGGGCGCCGGTGGCCTCGCGTCCGAGGCGGGCACTGTGCGGGGTGGAGTTGATCAGGCCGAGAACGGCGTGTGCGGCTGACCGGGCAGTCGGCTCCCCGACCCCGGGGGCGGCGTCCAGGATCGTGCCGGCCCAGATCTCGACATAGGCCCGCTGCAGCCGGCGCACGTTGCGCTGCTCCTCCTCGGCCAGGCTGTCCAGGTCGCGATCCTGGATGGTGATCAGGGCCGGGTGGTCCAGGGCGATCTGCACGTGCCAGTCCACCAGTACCGCGAGCGCCTGCCGCCCCGGCTCGACGTCCGAAAGTCGCTCCCGGGCGACGCTCAGGATGCGCTCGCTGATCCCGATCAGCAGTTCGGCGAGGACTGCTTCCTTGCTCGCGAAGTGCCGGTAGAGGGCCGGGCCGGAGGTACCGACCTGGCGGCCGATGTCGTTGATGGACACCCCGTGGAATCCGTGCCGGGCGAACAGGTCGGCCGCGGCGTCCAGGATCTGCTGACGACGCGGGGAGGCCACCGGCCGCTCCCGCACACCCTCGCTCATCAGCACCATCCCCTCATGCTAGACCGCCGCCGGCCCGCGGCGGCGCGACCGGTTCACCCGGCACGAAGTATCTATCCGCCGCCGCGTGCCGGTGCTCGACGCCCCGAGCGTCATCGGGCGATCCCTGCGACGATGGGGACATGACGAACCTGTTGATCGGCCTGCTCGGTCTCGCACTCGGGGCGCTGCTGTGCTTCCGCGGTGGCTCCCTGGCTCGAATCCTGCTGGCGCTGTGGGGGGCGTTCGTCGGATTCAGCCTCGGGGCATCCCTGGCCGCCGGCCTCACCGACCAGCCGCTACTCGGGGACGCCTGGGGGTGGATCGCGGCGATCGCGGCGGCGGTTCTGCTGGCGCTGGCGGCGTACTGGTTCTACGTGCTGGCCGTGCTGATCTGGCTGGGCTCGCTCGGGTTCGCACTCGGGACCGCGCTGGCGAACTCCCTGGGTGCCTCCGAGGTGGTGGCCATGGTGGTGGGCCTGATCGCCGGCCTGGTGCTGGCGCTGGTGGCGCTGGCCCTGCGCCTGCCCGCGATACTGCTGATCGTGCTGACGGCGCTGGCCGGCGCCGCACTCATCCTCGCCTCGGTGCTGATCCTGATCGGCGAGGCGCCCCCGGGACCGGAGCTGGCGGAGATCGCCTGGCCGGATCGCTGGTGGTGGACGGTGCTCTACATCGTGGTCGCCGTCGCCGGCATCGTGGTTCAGGGCCGCAGCCGCGTCCGGCGCGGTGGCCGCGCCCAGTGGCAGCACTCGGCACCGGCCGGCGGGGCCTGAGCCGGCGCCGTCTCACCCAGGGCAGTTCAGGCCGCGCCCCAGTGCCTCCAGATTCGCCCGCATCACCTCGACGTAGTCCGCGCCGGTACCGCGCTCCATCGGGTCCAGCACATCGACCTGCACACCCATCTCCTCCGCGAGTACCTCCACCACCCGGGGGCTGGCCCTCGCCTCGAAGAAGATGGTCAGCACGTCGGTGTCCGCGATCACGCCGGCGACCTCGCGCATCCGGGCCGGGGAGGGCTCCACCTCGGGATCCACCCCGGCGATGCCGACCTGCTCCAGGCCATAGCGGTCGGCCAAGTACCCGAACGCTTCGTGAGAGGTGACCAGCGTCGCTCCGGTGCACCCGGCCAGCACGGCGCCGAACTCCCCGTCCAGGTCCATCAGGTCTGCCTCCAGGGCCTGCGCCCGGGCCCGATAGCCTGCGGCACCCTTCGGGTCCAGGGCGGCGAGTTCGGTGGCCACTTCATGGCCCGCCGCGGCGAAGCGAAGCGGGTCCAACCAGAAGTGTGGGTCGTCCGGATCAACGTCTGGCGGTCCGGCGTCGGCGGGCAATTGCGCTCGCGCGACGGCTTCGACGTCGACAACATGCGCGGGATCGACCATGTCCACCGCCTCATCCGTCGCCGGCTGCAGCCCGGAGAGGTAGATCACCAGGTCAGCCGACTCCATCTCGCCGACCTGCACCGGTGACAACTCCAGGCTGTGCGGGTCGGCCCCATCGGCAGTCAGCGACGTCACGGTAACCTCCGGCCCCCCTATCTCGGTGCCGAGGAACTCCAACGGGGAGAATCCGGCCACGACGTGCATGCCCTCCGGTTCATCCGGCGGGGTGCAGCCTGCCAGGGCCAGCAGACCCGTTGCCGAAACGACGGCGAGCCCGCAGCCGGAGCGGGGCCGCGCCCGGGCGCCGGGGCGGCGCGCCCGGGCCGCAGACGCCGGCCGCGTGCCCTTGAAGGCGGCCACCGGACTCAATGGTCATGGTCCTCATCGTCGTGGGCGTGTTCGTGGTCGTGGTCGTCCTCATCGTGGGCGTGATCGTCCTGGTCGTGGTCGTTGTCGTGGTCGTCCTCATCGTGGGCGTGATCGTCCTCGGACACCTCGGCCATCAGATCGCCAGTGACGCCAATCAGGTCGTTCGGCGTCACGTCCAACTCTGCGGTGTTCCACACCTCGGCGGTGGGGATGTCCACGGCGTGAATCGTGTCCGTGCCCGGGTCGGTGACGAAGACCGAGCCGTCGAGTGCGGTCAAGCCCGGGCGCGGCTCCTGCCAGTCCTCGGGCACGCTCCACTCCTCGATCACCGGGATGGCGGTCACCACCTCACGCGTCTCGGGGTCGATCACGTGGATCTGACCGTCGGTGCCGAGCACCAGCGCCTCGCCGTCATCGCCGCGGGCCAGCGAGGTCCCGGAGTACGCCGCAGGAATGTCCACCAGGTGCACCTGGCCGGAGGCGGTGTCGATCAACGAGACCTGGGTGGGTTCGCTGTAGTTACCGAGCACTACCGCGGAATTCGGCGCACCGGACAACGTCCCGATCGAGCCGTCCTCATCCGGGCTGGTCGCTTTGGCGATCCGGCCGTCGGCATAGATCAGGGCGCCGTCGGCGCATCCGACCACGACGGTCTCGGCGGCGCTGACCGCCGAGCCGTGCAGGCCCGGGCACTCGTCGGAGGCGGCTATCTCGGCGTCGGCCGCGTCCAGCACCCGGATGCCGGTCCGGGCCTCGGTGTCGCCGCGGGAGACCACCAAGGTGCCATCACTCAGTTCCAGTGCGAGCCCGTGGTGCGGATCCTCGGCGGTGTAGTCCCGCACGTCACGGCTTTCGTCCCGCAGGTCGCCGGAATCGAAGACAGTCACCTGACCATCGGCGTCGTCGAACAGGGTGGTCCGGCCCTCGTTGACCACCACGTGCCCGGGTGCCTGAGCGGGGAAGATGGTCTCGGTCAGGACCGCATCGGAGGTGTAGTAGTGGGCGTGGTCGCCGTGCGGCTCGGCCCAGGTACCCAGGTCCAACACCTGGAAGCCGCCGCTGGTGGACACTAGTGCGTGCCGTCCGTCACCGGCGTCGGCGAGCCTGTTGAACCCGGCGAGCTCGATGTCGGAGACCACCTCCAGGGTGGCGGCGTCCAGCACCTGCACCCCGCCGTCGTAGGTGATCGCCAGCCGCGGAGTACGCGCAGCCACCTCGGCAACCTCCCGTTCCGTCGCTTCCTCGGTGTCCGTATCGACTGGCCGATCGGTCGCGGCGTGGCCTGGATCAGGGTCACTCTGACCACAGGCCGCAAGCAGTACCAGGGGTAGGGCCAACCCGAGCGCGGTCACCACCCCGGGGCGGGTACGGGCGCCCCCGTCGTCGGTGGAGGCGCGTGCGGCCAGGACCGGGGGGTGAGTGCTCCCGACGCGCAGCGGGCTCTTGCGGGGTTCCCGGACTCGTTCGTCCATGGAGTTCTCAGTTCTCATGCCGTGATGAGCGCGGGGCGCTCGTTCCTTCCGCTCGGAGATGAAGTGCGCCACTAAACATAATGGGACCCGTTCTCATTATCAATATGAATCGGCCGGGCAATTCGGCGGATCCCACTACTGCGCAGCGTCGTACTAGATGGCGTCGTACGTGCGCCGCGTAGTACCCTGGGACGATGGCGATGGGTGAGTTGGAGAGCGCGATCATGACGCAGTTGTGGGCCGCCGACGGCCCCTGCACCGTGCGCGAGGTACACGAGGCCCTGACCCCGGACCGACCACTCGCCTACACCACGGTGATGACCGTGCTGGACCGGCTCGCCAAGAAGGGCCTCCTCACCCAGGAGCGCCAGGGCCGGGCTTTCCGCTACTCCCCCAGCCGCACCCGGGAGCAGTTGACCGCAGACCTGATGCTGGACGCCCTCGGGGGCACGACCGAGCCGTCCCAGCGGGTCGCCGCCCTGCAGCAGTTCGTCGGGCGGGTCAGCCCACGCGAAGCCGAGGCGATCCGCGCGGCTCTGGACACCCAGCACTGAGGGCGGGCGCCGCTCCGCCGTCCAGGACCCCCTCGTGACCGGTATCGCCCTGCTGGTGCTGGCGCTCGTGCTGTCCTGGGTGCTCCCACCGATCCTGGTTCGCGCCCGATGGTTGCAGCAGGCGCCCCGGGCCGGGGTGACGCTGTGGCAGGCGGTGGCCCTGGCCGCGGTACTCGCCGCCGTAGGGGCGGTACTGGCGATCCCGGAGGAGGCCTGGCGCTCCTATCAGAACGCCGGCGGCACGCTCGGCCGCCCGGCGCTGTTCGTCGCCCTCGCGGTGGCGGGCGCCGGGGCAGGCGTCATCGTGGTGCGATTGGGCCTCACCTCGCTGCGGCTGGGGCTGGACACCCGTCGTCGCCGGGCCCGGCACCGCGAACTGCTGGATCTGCTGGCCACCCCGGACCCGCGCCGGGTACACGTGCTGGCCGGTGGTGTCCCGATGGCGTACTGCGTCCCCGGGCAGGACGCGAGGGTCGTGCTGACCGATGCCGCCATCGATCTGCTCGGCCCGGGCGAGGTGGAGGCGGTGATCGAGCACGAACGCGCCCACTTGCGCGCACGGCACGACCTGGTCCGGGAAGCCTTCACCGCCTTGCATGTGGCGTTCCCCACGGTGGTGCGCTCGGAGGTGGCCCGCCACGCCGTCGACCATCTGCTGGAGTTGCTCGCCGACGATGCCGCACTGGCCCGCGCGCCCCGGGCGCACCTGCGCGGTGCCCTGGAGACCCTGGCCGACACCACCGATGACCCCCGGATACAGGCGCGGTTGCAACGCCTTGCCGAGCCCGAGCCGAGCCTGTTCAGGCGCCGCGGGGCGGCCGCGCTCGCCTACCTGGCGGCCGTGGCCGTGCTGGTGGTACCCACCGCCGTGCTGGCTGGGCCGTGGTTGCTGCAGGCGGGCCGAGCATTGTCCAGTTTTTGACACAGCGGCGACCGCCACATTGCGATACCTGTAGCATCCTCTGCGGACGTCGCCGCCGCCTGAACGTGGCGCGCCCTGACGAAGAGGAGTTGTCGCCATGCCCGGACTGGACGAGAAGTTGCAGGACATCTACGCCGAGGTGCTCGCCCGCAACCCTGGTGAGACCGAGTTCCACCAAGCGGTCCGTGAGGTGCTGGGCAGCCTGGGTCCCGTGGTGAGCAAGCACCCCGAGTACGCCAACGGCACCACCGCGGTGCTGCGCCGCATGTGTGAGCCGGAGCGGCAGATAATCTTCCGGGTTCCCTGGGTGGACGACTCAGGCACCGTGCAGATCGACCGTGGCTACCGGGTGGAGTTCAGTTCCGCGCTGGGCCCCTACAAGGGCGGCCTGCGGTTCCACCCCAGCGTGAACGTGGGGATCGTGAAGTTCCTGGGCTTCGAGCAGATCTTCAAGAACTCCCTGACCGGGCTGCCGATCGGTGGTGGCAAAGGCGGGTCCAACTTCGACCCGAAAGGCCGCTCCGACGCCGAGGTGATGCGGTTCTGTCAGTCCTTCATGACCGAGCTCTATCGCCACATCGGTGAGTACACCGATGTGCCCGCAGGTGACGCCGGGGTCGGTAAGCGCGAACTCGGCTACCTGTTCGGCCAGTACAAGCGCATCACGAACCGGTACGAGTCCGGCACGCTCACCGGTAAGGGCATGACCTGGGGTGGGTCGCAGGTCCGCACCGAGGCGACCGGATACGGCACCGTCTTCTTCGTCAACGAGATGCTGCGCGCCGGCGGGGAGACCTTCGAGGGCAAGAAGGTGGTCGTCTCCGGCTCCGGCAATGTGGCGCTGTACGCGATCGAGAAGGTGCATCAGCTCGGTGGCACCGTCGTGGCCTGCTCGGACTCCTCCGGCTACGTGGTGGACGAGGACGGCATCGACTTCGAGTTGCTCCGCGAGATCAAGGACGTCCGTCGCGGGCGGGTCTCCGACTACGTCGAGGCCAAGGGTGGTCGAGCCCGCTTCGTCCCGGGCCGCTCGGTCTGGGAGGTGCCCTGCCAGATCGCCCTGCCCAGCGCGACGCAGAACGAACTGAACGGCCAGGACGCCGCCGCCCTGATCAAGGCCGGTGTGCAGATCGTCGCCGAGGGTGCGAACATGCCGTGCACCCCCGAAGCGGTGCGCGCGCTGCGCGATGCCGGGGTGAAGTTCGGGCCCGGTAAGGCAGCCAACGCCGGTGGGGTGGCCACCAGCGCGCTGGAGATGCAGCAGAACGCTTCCCGGGACTCCTGGTCCTTCGAGCACACCGAGGCCCGGCTGGAGGACATCATGCGCGGCATCCACGACCGCTGCGTGGCCACCGCCGAGGAATACGGCACCCCGGGCGATTACGTCGCCGGGGCGAACGTGGCCGGATTCATCCCGCTGGCCGACGCGATGCTCTCCCTCGGGGTCATCTGACCCGCCCCGCCCCCGCCGTCACCCCGCCGCCCCCGCCGCGGCCCACCACCCCCGTCGGGGGCGGCCCGCTACCGGCGTGCGGGGCCCGGGTCGGCGTCAGGTGCCGCCCCGCCATCGGAACCGGGCGTACCGGGGGCGTCCGCCGCGTCGGCAACGGCAGCACGACGCGCCTGCTCAGCGGCCCATTCACGGGCGGCCGGGCCCGTGCTGGAGACCAACGGGGCCGAGCCGGTGCGGCGCGCCAGCGGCCCTGTGGCGACCGGGCGCAGGGGCTCATAGGGCTCGCGCATGCGCGGTACGGAGGTGATGGCCTCGGGTTCGATCACCTCATCCTCGAGCTCCCCGGCCTCCCTGCGCCGCTCGTGCTCCTCCGGGGGGAGAACCTGGCGCCAACTACGGGTACGCATCGGCGGCAACTCCCCGGCGTCCTCACGCATCGCTCGATAGACGCTGTACATCTGGAACAACGCGAGGATGAAGAACGGGAAGCCGACCACGATCGTGGTGGTTTCCAATGCCTCCAGTCCGGCCCCGCCGGCGGTGACGGTGAGCAGGATGACCGCGATCATGGCGATCGAGATTCCCCAGAAGACACGCTGGCGCAGCGGTGCGTCCTCCTCGTGACCATTGGCCATCGTGTCGGTGATCAGCGCCGCGGAGTCCACCGAGGTGGTGAAGAAGATGACCACCAGGACGATCGAGATCGCCGAGGTCACCATCGCGAAGGGGAAATTCTCCAGGAACGCGAACAGCGCACCGGGGATGTCGCCATCGCCCACGACCCGGTCTACCAGACCGCCATCGCCGTTCATCTCGATGTCGATGGAACCGCTGCCGAAGATGCCGAACCAGATCACGCTGAAGGTCGCCGGTATCGCCAGCACCCCGAGGACGAATTCCCGCACCGTGCGGCCCCGGGAGATCCGGGCGATGAACAGGCCCACGAACGGGGCCCAGGTGATCGTCCAGGCCCAGTAGAACACCGTCCAACTGGACTGCCATCCGGTGTCGCCGAAGGTGTCGTTCCACAGCGCCAGCTCCGGCAGCATCGCGAGATAACTCCCGAACGCCTCGATCGTGCCCTTGGTCATGAACACCGTGGCGCCGGTGACGAACACGAAGAGCATCAGCCCGATGGCGGCGACGATGTTGATGTTGGAGAGGCGCTTGATGCCCTTCTCCAGCCCGGCGGCCAGCGAGACCAACGCGATGAGTGAGACCACCACGATCACGATGATCAGGGTCAGATCCGACTCGGGAATTCCGAACAGCTGGTTCAGGCCACCGTTGATCTGCAGGGTGCCCAGACCCACCGAGACGGCCAGACCGAAGACGGTGCCGACGATGGCCAGCACGTCGACCGCCTGGCCGATGCGGCCGTGGATCCGCTCCCCCAGGATCGGCTGCAGGATCGAGGACACCCGCGGGGGCAGGTTGCGCTTGTACAGGAAGTAGCAGAACGCCAGACCGGGCAGCGCGAAGATCGCCCAGGTGTGGTACGTGAAGTGGTAGAAGGTGAACGCGAGCGCTTCCTCGGCGGCCTGCACACTCCCGGGCTCGACACCCTGGCGGGGCGGATCGCCGAAGTGGGACACCGGTTCGGCCACACCCCAGAACATCAGGATGGTGCCGATCCCGGCGGCAAACAGCATCGCGAACCAGGATCGCCCGGAGTGCTCGGCGGGTTCGTCGTCGGGCCCCAACTTGATCCGCCCGAACCTGCTCATCGCGATGTAGATGAGGAAGACCAGGAAGCTGGTGACGCCCAGGACGTAGAACCAGCCCATGTTGTCCATCAACCACGTCGAGGCGGCCTCGGTGCCGCGTGCGACCGCATCGGTAAAGGCCAAGGTGCCGACAACGAACAGGATCACGATCGCGGCGGCGCCGAAGAAGATTCTCGGACTGGTGCGCAGACCGAGCAGTTCAGCAAACTTGTTCACGGAGTCCCACTTTCTCCTTGGATCTACGGTGATCAGCTCAGTAGGTGCCTCGGATCCCCCTTCTCCGCCCGGCCTCGGTGCCCTTGGCGGTGCGGCTCAGCCTGTCTCTTCGCGTGAGAACGTTAGCGTTTCTCCCCGGGCTCCGCCCATCCAGACGTCCTGACAGGCCGCCGCAAACTCCTCCAGACCGGACACGATCGTGCCGAACACATTGCCCGGAACCCACCCCTGATCACCGTTGATCAGCAGATTGTTCCGCCCGTAGAACACCGCCAGGTCCACGATGGACCCCGTCTCGCGGTGCTGCTCGGCGCCTTCATAGCCGTAGGCAGGATTGCCCAGGTCGTCTCCGGTGAAGGTGAACCAGCACAGGTCCCCGGGTATCGGGGTGATGGTGGTGTTCTCCGCCCCGGGCTCCGATCCCGGGTGCGGGATCAAGGTGTAGATCTCGTTGCGGGCGTACTTGCCGTGGTACACCTGCCCACCGGCCGGCAGCGCCTGCAAGACCGCCGCGCACGTGCGGGGTGCGGCTTCGGTGAGCAACCGGGCCCGGGCGCTGACCCCCCGGGAGGTCAGGGTGATGCGCAGGTGCTGGGTCATCGTTCCTCCATGGCCATCGGTGGCCGGCGGGTGTGCCAGTCAGTGTGGTCCGTGAAGGCCTGTCCCGCGCGCAGGACCAACCCGTCGGCGTGGCGCGGCCCCACGATCTGCAACCCGATCGGGCGACCGTCGCCGGTGAACCCGCACGGCAGGCTCAGCGCCGGCTGACCGGTCATGTTGAACGGGTAGGTGTAGGGGGTCCAGGAGGTCCACCACCGCCGGCCCCAACCGCGGGGCACCTCCAGACCCGCCTCGAAGGCAGCGATCGGCATCGTGGGGGTGAGCAGCAGGTCATAGGTGGTGTGGAAGGCTCCCATCCTGCGGCCCAGATCCATCCGCACCGCGGTGGCATCGAGGTAGGCCGAGGCGTCCACCTGCCCGAACTGGGAGATGCCCGCGCACAATTCGGGGTCCACCCGCTCCCAGTCGCCCTCGCCGGTCCAGAACGTCTCGACCACTTTGGCCGCCCCGGGGAACCACAGCGTGTGGAAGGCGGAGACCGGGTCGTGAAAGATCGGCGCTACCTCCTCCACGTTCGCTCCCGCCGCAGCGAAGACCTCCACCGCCGTGCGCACCGCCGCCTCCACCTGCGGGTCGTTCTCGCCGTACCCCAGATCAGGTGAGAAGGCGATACGCAGGTTCACTACGCCGTCGTGCAGTCCGGCGGTGAAGGACGACGACGGAGCCTCCAGGGAGAACCAGTCCCGGTGGTCCGGGGCTGATACCAGGTCGAGCAGGACGGCCGCATCGGCCACGGTGCGCGTCATCGGGCCTGGGTGGGCCAGGGTGCCGTAGGGACTGGCTGGGTAGGCCGGGATGCGGCCGTAGGTGGGTTTGAGGGCCACCGTCCCGGTGAAGGAGGCGGGGATGCGCACAGATCCGCCGGCATCGGTGCCGATCGACCACGCGCCCATCCCCAGGCCCACCGCGGCCGCGGCACCGCCGGAGGAGCCACCGGCGGTCAACCCGGGGTTCCAGGGGTTGGTGGTCGGGACATAGGAGGGGGAATGGGTCACCCCCTTCCACCCGAACTCCGGGGTGGTGTTCTTGCCCAGGAACACCGCCCCACCCTCGCGCAGCCGCTGCACGGCCGGCGAGTCTTGATCGGCCGGGGGCAGGTGGGCGCACAGCGCCGAGCCCCGCCGGGTCGGCCAGCCCCGGACCAGCAGGATGTCCTTGATCGTGGTGGGGACGCCATCGGCAGGTCCCCTGGGCTCCCCCGCGTCCCACCGCTGGGTGGAGGCGGTGGCGGCGGCCAGTGCCCCCTCGGCATCGGTGAGCACCATCGCGTGCACGTGGGGGTCGAGGCGTTCGATCTGGGCCAGTGCCGCCTCAGTGGCCTGCACCGGGGTGAAGTCCCCGGAGCGGTAGCCGGCCACGAGCGTGGCGGCGTCCGCCATCGCCAACTCGCTGCTCATTGCCCGGCTCCTTCGCCCTCGTTCACGCTTCTGCGGCCCTGCCCGGACCCCGGCTACCGGACGAATCCGGCGGACTTGTCCACCACGTTGACCGGGTCCTGACCAGCCAACCAGCGCTCGGCGTTGTCGAGGAACTGGGCGGCGAGTTCATCGCGCCAGCCCACCACGTCCCCGGACATGTGCGCCGAGATCCGCACCCCCGGTGCGTCCCAGAGCGGGTGCTCGGCCGGGAGCGGCTCGGTGCCGAACACATCCAGGCTGGCACCGTCCAGGGGCCCCTGACACACCACGGTCAGCAGATCGTCCTCCACCACGCTCGCTCCGCGCCCGATGTTGATGAAGTGGGCGCCGGGGCGCATGGCGGCGAAGACCGGTGCGTCGAACAGCCCGGTCGTGGCGCGGGTCAGGGGGGCGGCATTGATCACGTAGTCGGCCCAGCCCACATAGGCGGGCAGGTCCGCGCTGGCGTGGATTCCGGCGAAGTCGGCGTCACCGGCCCTGGCGGTGCGGCCCGCCCCGTGCACGGTCATGCCGACAGCACCGAGCAACCGGGCGCAGGCGCGGCCGATCGCCCCGGTCCCCACCACCAGCGCGTTCTTGCCCGCCACCCGGGTCGTCTCGCGGTGCACCCAGGTGCGCTCGGCCTGGAACTGCGCACTCTCGTGCAGGAGTTTGGCGTGGGCCAGCACGCTGGCCAGGACGAACTCGGCGATCGGCTGGTCGAACACCCCCCGAGCATTGGTGACCATCACGTCGGACTCGCGCAGCTCGTCGAACAGCAGGGTGTCGACGCCGGCTGCGGCCACGTGGATCCAGTCCAGGTCACCGCACCGGTCCCACACGTCGCGCACCGCGGTGGAGAAGAAGTCCCACAGGAACAGCGCCTGAGCTCCCTGAACCGCCTCACCGAGGGAGTCCGCGTCGGCGTAGCGCACCTGCGCGCGCCCCTCCAGAGCCTTCAAACCCGGCGGGCGCGAGCCTTCGGAATCGAGCAGCACGGCGATCGCCGGGACGGAACCAGACACACCGGGACGTTATAAGCCTTCCTGTCTGATTGTCAACAATCTAGGGTGCAACTATGGAACTGGTGCAGGATCAACCGGCGGCGGCCCTGACGCCGCTGGATCAGCGCGGCGTGGGGGTGATCGCGCCCTACGACTTCGCCCTCGACCGCGAGTTGTGGGAGTGGATTCCGCCGCAGGTCAGCCTGCACCTGACGCGCACCCCCTACCAGCGGGTGCAGGTGAACCTGACCCAGGCCGAGTTGATCGGGGCCCCGGAGGTGATCGCGCGCTGCGCGCAGGACCTGCACACGATCAATCCCGAGGTGATGGCCTACGCCTGCACCTCGGGCAGTTTCGTCGGCGGACTGGCCGGGGAGGCAGGAATCGTCTCGGCGCTGCGGGGCGGCGGTTTCGACCACGCGGTCACCACCTCCGGGGCGCTGCTGCAGGCGCTGGCGGTGCTCGATGCCCAGGTGGTGGCGGTGGCCACACCGTACGATGAGCCGATCGCCGCCCGCCTTGCGGCCTTCCTGCACCAGGCCGGCATCGCCGTCAGCGGGCTGCACAGCCTGGGCCTGAGCGGGCGGATCTGGACCGTGCCGTACCAACGCACCGCCGATTTGATCCGCCGTGCCGCCCGCGCACCCCACGCCGTGCTGGCTCCGCCGCAGGCGGTGGTGGTCTCGTGCACCAATCTGCCCACCCGCCCGCTGATCGCCCCGTTGGAGGCCGAGTTGGGTATCCCGGTGATCACCGCCAACCAGGCGACGATCTGGGCCGCGCTACGCGCGATCGGGGTGAGCGCGGTCGGGGCGGGCCAGCACCTACTGAGCCATCGGCCCACCACCCCGGCTGTGCCGTCATGGCCCGCTACCCCGGCTGTGCCGGCGCCGACCCATGCGGAGGTGAGGAATGACTGACCTGGAAGTTCCCGGCTACACCCTGCCCGACACCCCCGAGCCATACGACGCCCGGCCCTTCGCCGTCAGCGAGTACATCAACCGGCTGGAGCGGGTCCAGCACGCGATGTCATCCCGAGGGCTGAACGCCCTGATGGTGGCCGACCCGGCGAACCTGTACTACCTCACCGGATACAACGCCTGGTCCTTCTACACCCCCCAATGCCTGGTGGTGCCCGCCGAGGGCAGCCCGCACCTGTTCGCCCGGGCCATGGACGCCCAAGGGGCACACTGGACGGCCTACCTGGAACGCACCCATATCCACGGCTACCCCGAGCACTACGTGCAGCGGGCCGACATCCACCCCATGGACTGGATCACCGAGCAGGCCCGCAACCTCGGCCTGTTCGAGGACGTCCCCGGGGCCGTGATCGCGGTGGAGATGGATGCCCACTACTTCTCCCCCCGAGGTTTCTTCGCCCTGCACTCCCGCCTGGTGCACGCCGCCATCGTCGACAGCGTCGAACTGGTCAACTGGGTGCGGGCCGTCAAGTCGCCGGCCGAGCAGGAGAAGATGCGCGTGGCGGGCCAGATCGCCAGCACGGTGATGCAGGTGGCCATGGACGCCATCGAGGTGGGCCGGCGGCAATGTGATGTGGTGGCCGAGATCCAGCACGCGCAGGCCCTCGGCTCCCACCACCTGGGCGGGGATTACCCCGCGATCGTGCCGATGCTGCCCACCGGGCAGTCGGCCGGGACGCCGCACCTGACGTGGTCGGACGCCCCGCTGGTGCGCGGTGAGCCGACCACGATCGAGATCGCCGGGGTGCACCGCCGGTACCACGCCCCGCTGGCCCGCACCGTGGCGCTGGGCAGGCCCCATGCCGAACTCGCACGCTGCGCCGATGCGGTCACCGAGGGACTGCACGCCGCCCTGGAGGTGATGGGTCCGGGCGCCACCGGCCGGGAGGTGCACGCCGCATTCGCCGACTCCATCGCGCGGCGCGGGTTCTACAAGGAATCTCGGATCGGCTACTCCATCGGCGTGGGTTACCCGCCGGACTGGGGCGAGCGGACCATCAGCCTGCGCGCCGAGGAACAGACCGTGCTGGCCCCCGGGATGTGCTTCCACATCATCATGGGGATGTGGATGGAGGGGTGGGGCTATGAGATGAGCGAGTCGGTGATGGTCACCGCCGATGGAGCCGAGCAATTGACCGACTTCCCCCAAGGGCTGACGGTCAAGACATGAATGTCGTCACGAAGGAGTAGCACAGGCATGAACACCGCGAACCGCACCCTGCCCCTGGCCGCACGCGCCGATTCTCTGGTGGGTTCGGTGATCGACTCCTCCACATCGCTGCTGGCCGCCCAGACCCATGACGTGGTCCGTTTCGCGATGGGCAGCCCGGCTGCCGAGGCGATCCCGACCGAAGCCCTGGCCGCGATCGGGGTGGAGGCGATCGGGGCGGGACGGGCCGACGCCTTCGACTACGCCGCCACCGAGGGCGACCCGGCGTTGCGCGAGGCGCTGCTGGCGATGCTGCAGGGCACCTCCGATGCCACGACCAGCGACCGGCTGACCATCACCGCGGGAGGGATGCAGGGTCTGGACCTGGCCTGCAAGATCTTCGTCGACCCCGGTGACCTGGTGGTGGTGGAGTCCCCGACCTACACCAACGGCTCCGCGACCGCGCTGTCCTACCAGGCCGAACTGCTGGAGGCGCCGGTCGACACCGAGGGCCTGATCGTCTCCCGGATGGCGGAGATGGTCGAAGCCACCGGGCGCACCCCGAAGGCGATCTATACCGTGCCCACCTTCCAGAACCCCTCGGGTACCACGATGACCTTGGAGCGGCGCCACGAACTGCTGGAACTGGCACGCTCCTGGGGTTCGATGATCATCGACGACGACCCCTACGGACTGCTGCGCTTCTCCGGTGCCGCCGTACCCACCCTGCACGAACTGGCCGACGGTGATCCGCTGGTGTTCTCGGTGCGCACCTTCTCCAAGATGGTCGCCCCTGGGCTGCGTGTGGGCTGGGTGGACGCCGCCCCCTCGCTGCAGCAACTGATCATCAACGCCAAGCAGGCGATGGACACCTGCACCAACCTGCCTGCGCAACGTCTGCTCGCCGGGTTCCTCACCAGCGGCGGACTGGAGGAGCACCTGCAGACCCAACGAGCGGAGTACCGGCGCCGAAAGCAGGCGATGCAAGAGGCACTGCAGGAGCACTTCGGCGACAGCGCCCGGTGGACCGACCCCGACGGCGGCTTCTTCCTGTGGGTCACCTTCGATGAGTCGGTGGACACCGAGGCCCTGTTCGAGATCGCCTTGGCGGAGGGGGTTGCCTACATCCCCGGCAACGCCTTCTCCCCCTCCAAACGGTTCCCGAACGCGCTGCGGCTGTGCTTCGCCTCCACCAACCCAGACCGTACCCGCGAGGGCGTGGCCCGCCTGGCCGCTGCGGTGCGGCTCCTGCAGGGCCGGTCCTGATGGCCGACGACGACGCAGCGGCGGTGCTGGAAGCGATCGCACCGGAGGCGGTGGCCGACCTGGCAGCGGAGTTGATCACCGCCGCCGGGCAGGGCGAGATGGGCACCGAGGAAGTGACCGCTCGGGTCCTGTCCGAACACGCGCGCGACCTGGGCCTGGATGCCAGCAGCACGGTGGTGGCACCACAGCGGCCGAACGTGCGGATCATCACCCCCGACGCCGGTGCTGAACCCGGACTGTTGCTGCTCGGGCACACCGACGTGGTCCCGGCCGGCACCGGATGGCGCACCGACCCGTATCAACCGGTGGTCCGGGATGGGCGTCTGTACGGGCGCGGAGCGGCGGACATGCTCGGCGGGCTGGCCGCGGCCCTGGTGGCGATGGGCGCCCTGGCCCGATCCGGTGTGCGCCTGCGCGGGCCGGTGGAACTGGCCGCGGTGGTCGATGAGGAGGAGCTCGGGATCGGGATCCGGGACTTCATCACCGACCCGGCACACCTGACCCACGCCGGGTGCGTGGTGGCCGAGCCCACCGATCTGCAGACCATCGTGGCCGCCCGTGGCGCCAGTTATATCGAGATCGACGTGCACGGCCAGGCGGCTCACGCCGGAAACCCAGCCGACGGACGCAACGCGATCTACGGGGCGGCTGCGATCATCGCCGACCTGGAGGCCTGGCACGCCGAACTGGCTGCCGACGCGCACCCGTTGGCGGGGGCGGCCACCTGGAACGTGGGCGTGGTCACCGGCGGTGTGGGCGGGTCGATGGTGCCCGACCACTGCCGGATCAGCGCCGACCGGCGCCTGCTGCCCGATGAGGATCCCGAGCAGGTGCTCGCCGAGGTGCGCGAGCGGATCGCGGGCCTGGGTCTGGACCGGCGTGGGCTGGCAGTGGATGTGCTGATGCCGATGAACATGCCCGGATTCGAGACCGACCCGGCGAGCGCGCTGGTGCGGGCCGCCACCGCCGCGGTACCCGCCGCCGGTGGGCCGGACCTGCCGGTGGGTGGCTGGACGGCGGCGTGCGACGGCGGGTTCCTGGCACGCGATGCCGGTATACCGGTGGTGGTGCTCGGGCCCGGCTCGGTCACCGAGCAGGCGCATCGGCCGAACGAGTCCGTGGCGCTGGAGGACCTGACCACCGCCGCCGGGGCCTATGCGCTGATGGCCCTGAACCTGCTCACCTAACCGCCCCCTCCCCAGCCAGCGCCCCCACCCGGCTCGCTCCCTCTCCAGCCAGCGCCCCCACCCGGCTCGCTCCCTCCCGCTCCACCGCTCCAATCAACCAATTGGACGATGACGGCGAGCCCGGGACCCGACCCACCGCTGCAAGCGACCGATTGGACGGTTGCGGCGGGGAGGATGGCCGGTCGCGGCGGGGAGGATGGCCGGTCGCGGCGGGGAGGATGGCCGGTCGCGGCGGGGAGGATGGCCGGTCGCGGCGGGGAGGATGGTGGGCCAGGGCCCGAGCAGCGGTAGGATTGTTGACAATCGACAGACGTGGAGGGTCTGATGCTCACGATCGGACTGCTGTACCCCGGCGACAGCGCCGCCGACGATTACACCCACTTGACCGAACCACTGGACGCCCATGGGGTCCAGTTGCTGGTGGAGGAAACCTCGGTGGGCGTCGACGCTCACGAGGTCGAGGCGCTCCTGGACCTGGGCTCGAGTGAACGCCTCCTGGAGGGCGCCGCCCGGATCCGGGGCCGCGTCGATGCGCTGATGTGGGCCTGCACGTCGGGAAGTTTCGTGTTCGGTTGGGACGGCGCCCACGCCCAAGTCGCCGAGATCGCCGAGCGCACCGGCCGGCCGGCCTCGTCGACGTCGCTGGCTTTCGTGCGCGCCTGTCGGGCCCTCTCCCTGCAGCGGGTGGCGGTGGCGGCCTCCTACCCCCAGGATGTGGCGCAGCACTTCACCGACTTCCTCCGCGCCGGCGGGATCGAGGTGGTCGGGATGTCCAGCCACGGTATTCATACCGCTGCGCAAGTCGGCACCCTCGGGCGCGACGACGTCGGTGCGATCGTCGCCGGAGCCGGCGTTACCGGTGCGGAGGCCATCCTGGTTCCGGACACCGCGATGCACTCCCTGGGCTGGTTGCCGGACCTGGAGCACGTGGCCGGTATCCCGGTTCTGACCGCGAACCAGGTGACCGTCTTCGACGGTCTCGGTCTACTCGGCCTGCGCCCACGATTGGAGGGCTTCGGTGCCCTGTTCGAACGGGCCACCGGCACCGGCACCGGCACCGGCACACATGCCACCACTGGCACCCAGGGGGCGTCCTGATGGCCACGGTCCAGGGAATCCGTCCACTGGATCCGGTGGTGCAGCAATCCACACCCAGCCTGATCGCCTCCCGGGTGCGCGAGGCGATCGCGGAGGGCCAGATCCCCCCGGGCAGTCAACTGCACGAGTCGGCGCTGGCCGCCCAGTTGGGAGTCAGCCGTGGCCCGCTCCGCGAAGGGCTGCAGCGCCTGACCCAGGAGGGACTGCTGGTGTCCCATCGCAACCGCGGGCTGTTCCTGATCGAGTTGTCCCCGGAGAACATCCGGGACATGTACCTGGCCCGGGAGGGGATCGAACGCACCGCCGCGGCACACGTGCACCGGTTGGATCCGGACCCGGTGCGCTCCGAACTGCTGGTGGCGGTGGAACAGATGCGCCGCGCCGCCGGCAGTGGTGACGTCGTCGCCGTCTCCGACGCCGATGTGCGATTCCACGAGGCGATGGTGGCCGGCGCCCGGAGTCCGCGGCTGCAGCGCGCGCACGAGACCGTGCTCACCGAGACCCGCATGTGCATCCGGGCCCTGGAGCCGACCTACGCCGACCCGCGAACGAGGGTAGAGGAGCACCGGTCGATCGCGGAGTCATTCGTGCCCGGCGGCGCCGATCACACCGATGAACTCATCGTGGCGCACATGGCCGACGCGCTGGAGCGCCTCATCGCCCAGCAGCACTGACCACCCGGGCACTCCCGGCGCCCACCTCGTGAACCTCCCGGTGACCTCGTCACCCGAACTGACGATGTCGGCGGCCAGTCGACGGCGTCAGCGGGGTACGAGCCGGGGACGAGGGTGGGTGGGATCAGATGCCACGGCCGGGGGTAAGGATGCCGTTGGGGTCGAACACGGCTTTGATGCCGGCCTGCATCTCACGCGAGACCGGCTCGACCTGCCAGGCCAGCGCGTGCCGCTTGAGCGAACCGATCCCGTGCTCCCCGCTGACGGTGCCACCCAGTTCCAACGCGAAGCGGGTGATGTCATCGATGACGGCCTGGGCGGCGGCGTACTCGTCCTCCCCCGCCCCGGCCTCGACGGTGGGGTGCAGGTTGCCGTCCCCGGCGTGCGCCACGATCGAGACGCGCCGGCCGTGCTCGGCCCCGATCCGCTTGACCCCGGTGACCATCTGCGCCAGCGCCGCTACCGGCACGCCGACGTCGGAGGAGACCCGCATCCCGCGGGCTACCAGCGCCGGGTGCGAGCGCCGCCTGGCCTCCAGCAACTCCTCGTCGGCGAAGATCCCGCCCTCGGTTCCGCCATGCTCGGTGCAGATCCTCAGGATCGTCTCGGCCTGCTCCTGGGCGTCGATGCCCACGGTCTGCCCGATCAGCAACGCCGCCTCCGGCCGCGGCAGGCCACTGGGCTGATAGTCCTCGATAATCTCCACGCCGAGCGCATCGATCATCTCCAGCACCTCCGGGCGAGCCGGGCTGGACACGATCGCCATCACCGCCCGGCCGGCGTCGGTGATGTCATCGAAACTGATCCGGAACATCCGCGGTTGCCCCGGCGGCACCGCCTTGAGTCGCACGGTGGCCGCCGTGATCACGCCCAGCGTGCCCTCCGATCCGACGAACAGGCTGGTCAGGTCATATCCGGTGGCGTCCTTGGTGGTTCGCCGCCCGGTCCGCAGCACCCGGCCATCAGCCAACACCACCTCCAGTGCCGCGACAGAGTCACCCAGCACCCCGTGGGCCACCCCGCGCAGACCCCCGGCGTTGCTGGCGATGTTGCCGGCCACGGTGGAGGTGCGCGAACTCGCCGGGTCCGGCGGGAAGAACAGACCCCGCTCCCGGGCGGCCGCATCCAGGTCCGCGGTAATCACGCCGGCCTGCACATCGGCCAGCCGGTTGCCCATGTCGATATCGACGATCTTGTTCATCGCCTCCAAGGACACGACCAGCCCGCCGGGGTAGGCCACCGCTCCCCCGGACAACCCGGTTCCGCCTCCGCGCACCGAGACCCGCACCGAGTGCTCATTCGCCCAGGCCAGCGCGGCGCTCACGTCGGCGGTGTCAGCGGCCAGGACGACGGCGTGTGCCGGCCCTTCCGGGGCGGCCCGGGAGGCGTCACGACAGTACGGCGCGATCTGCTCAGGATCGGTGAGCAGGCGGTCACCCAACTGGTGACGCAACGCCGCCAGATCCGGTGAGGCCACGGGGGGCAGTGGCTCGGGGGACGTCGACATCAGGAGTGCTCCAGGGCGGTGGTGGTGCCCGGTTACTCTGCGGGCGGTGACCATTCTGTCATCGGGCATGCCTGCGACCTACCGTCCGCCGGCCGCCCGGACGCAATGGGCGAAGAACTGGTCAGTCCGACAGTGCGATACCGACGTACTTGGTCTCCAGGAACTCCTCGATCCCGATGGTGCCACCCTCGCGGCCCAGACCGGACTCCTTGATCCCGCCGAAGGGCGCCGCCGGGTTGGACACCACGCCCTGGTTCAGGCCCACCATGCCCGACTCCAGTCTCTCGGCCATCCGCAGCCCGCGGTTCAGGTTCGTGGTGTAGACGTAGGAGACCAGGCCGTACTGGGTGTCGTTCGCCGCGGCCAGCGCCTCCTCTTCGGTGTCGAAGGGCGTCAGCGGGGCCACCGGCCCGAAGATCTCCTCAGTTCCCATGCGTGCGTCCATGGGCACGTCGGACAGCACCGTCGGGGGATAGAAGTAGCCCTCACCCTCGGCCTGCTGCCCGCCGGTGAGCACCGTGGCTCCCCGGTCGACGGCGTCGGTCACCAACTCGGTGACCTTGTCCCGGGCGGCCTGGTCGATCAGCGGGCCCACGTTCACCCCGTCCTGGGTTCCGGGCCCGACGGTCAAGGAGGCCATCTTCTCGGTCAGCCTGGCCGAGAAGTCCGCCATGATGCCGCGCTGGACGTAGATCCGGTTGGCAGCGGTGCAGGCCTCGCCCATGTTGCGCATCTTGGCCAGGAAGGCGCCCTCGACGGCGGCGTCCAGGTCGGCGTCGTCGAACACGATGAACGGAGCGTTGCCGCCCAGTTCCATCGAGGTACGCAGCACCTTGTCCGCGCTCTGCTCCAGCAACTTCTTGCCCACCCCGGTGGATCCGGTGAAGGAGAGCTTACGGGCCAGGCCCGAGCGGATTAGCGGC
Source organism: Pseudactinotalea sp. Z1739 (assembly GCF_049725055.1). The sequence continues at coordinate 76,189 of NZ_JBMPQA010000009.1, forward strand.
TCCATCACTCCCCCGGAATCGCTGGTGGTGATGGTGTTCACCACGCCGTCGGGCAGGCCGACCTCGCGCAGGATGTCGACCAGCGCGAGCATCGACAACGGCGTCTGGGCGGCCGGTTTGATCACCGAGGTACAGCCGGCCGCGATCGCCGGGGCGAGCTTGCGGGTGCCCATCGCCATCGGGAAGTTCCACGGGGTGATGAGGATGCACGGGCCCACCGGCTGCTTCATGATCATGAACCGGGCTCCGCCGGCCGGGGCGGTCTGGTAGCCCCCGGAGATCCGCAGCGCATCGCCGGCGGAGTGCCGGAGGAACTCTGCGGCGTAGGTGATCTCGCCCTTGGCCTCGGCCAGTGGCTTGCCCATCTCCAGGGTCATCAGCAGCGCCAGGTCATCGATGCGCTCGTGCAGCAGGGTGAAGGCGTCCATGAGGATCTCGTGGCGGCGCTTGGGCGGCAGGGCGGCGAAGGCCGGCTGGGCCGCGACGGCGGCGTCGAGAGCGCGGCGGCCGTCGGCCGGGTCGGCGTCGGCTACCTGGGTCAGCACCTGACCGGTGGCGGGGTCCACCACATCGAACTGGGCCTGGTTCGTAGCCGGACCCCACTGCCCGTTGATGAACAGACCGGTGGGGGTCCCCGCGGGGAGTTGGTGAGTCATGCTGGATCCCTTTCGCAGGTGGGGGTACGGGCAATCTATCTCGGCAATCCATCCGCGACTACCGCAAGCGGCCGCTCAACACCTATCCCGCCACGACCCGCGGGAGTGCGAAGGCGTGCTGCTCCGGTTCGTGGGACGATGCGGTAGCACTGAACTGCCACACCGTGGTAGCAATGGACCAACAGATTGTCGACAATCCTACACGGGAGCTGACCATGGCTGAACTGTCCCCCCACCTGAAGCAAGCCACCGGCGTCGTCGCCGCCCGGGGACAGGGTGCGCTGCTCTGGGATGAGGATGACCGGCGCTACCTGGACTTCACCGCCGGCATCGGCGTGACCGGCACCGGTCACAGCCACTCCAAGGTGGTGGCCGCCGCACAGGAACAGGTCGCCAAGATCATCCACGCCCAGTACACAACCGTGATGCACCGCCCGCTGCTGGACCTGACCGAGCGGCTCTCGGAGGTGCTACCCAGCGGTCTGGACTCGCTGTTCTTCGCCAACTCCGGCTCCGAGGCGGTCGAGGCGGCGCTGCGCCTGGTGCGCCAGGCCACCGGGCGCCCGAACATCATCGCCTTCCACGGGGGTTTCCACGGACGTACCGTCGCGGCGGCCTCGTTGACCACTTCCGGCACCCGGTTCCGCTCCGGGTTCGCCCCGTTGATGGCCGGGGTGCACATCTCCCCCTTCCCCGACCCCACGCACTACGGCTGGAGCGAGGCCGAGGCCACCACGTTCGCCCTGAACCAGCTCGATTACACGCTGCAGACCATGAGCGCCCCGGCTGACACCGCCGCGTTCATCGTCGAGCCGGTGCTGGGCGAGGGCGGGTACGTGCCCGGCAACGCCGAGTTCTTCGCGGGCCTGCGTGAGCGCGCCGATCGGCACGGGATCCTGCTGATCGTCGACGAGATCCAGACCGGCTGGGGCCGCACCGGGGAGTTCTGGGGTGCAGACCACTTCGGCCTGCGTCCCGATGTCATCACCACCGCCAAGGGCATTGCCTCCGGTTTCCCGCTCTCGGCGATCGCCGCCTCGGAGGAGTTGATGGGCAAGGCCTGGGCCGGCTCGCAGGGCGGCACCTACGGCGCCAACGCCGTGGCCTGCGCCGCAGCGCTGGCGACGCTGGACGTCATCACCGAGGAGAACCTGGTGGCCAACGCCCGCGAGCGGGGCGCGCAACTGCGGGGCGCGCTGGAGCAGGTAGCGGCCGAACACAGCGCGATCACCGACGTGCGCGGTCTCGGCCTGATGCTGGGCAATGAGTTCCGGGACGCCGACGGCCGCCCGGACGGGGCCACCGCCGCCAGGGCCCAGCAAGCGGCCGCCGAACGTGGGCTGCTGCTGCTGACCTGCGGTCCCTGGGGCCAGGTGGTGCGCTTCATCCCGGCGCTCGTCGTCACCGAGGATCAGGTCGAGGAAGCCGGGCAGATCTGGGCCGAGGTGGTGCAGGCAGTACTCTGAGGGGCGGTGACAGCACAGAGCAGACCGTCCAGAGCGAGGTTCGATGGCTAGGGCCCGTTTCCCCCGGCACGTCTATGCCTCCGGCGACGAGCCAGACCCGCGCTTCTCCCTGGCCAACGAACGCACGTTCCTGGCCTGGGTCCGCACCGCCCTGGCCTTCCTGGCCGGCGCGGTAGCCCTGGAGGCCCTGGCCACCCCGCTCAACTCCACCGTGCGTGCCATCGCCGCCCTGGCGCTGGTGGCCACCGCCCTGATCGTGGTGCTGCAGGCCTGGATCGGGTGGGTGCGCATCGAGCGCGCGCTGCGGCAGGACCGCCCGCTGCCCTCACCGTTGACCACCCTGCCGGTCACCATCGGGTTGGTCGCGGTCACGGTGCTGGTGGGTGCGGGCCTGCTACTCGGCGGGTCGGGATGACCTGGGACCGGGGCCTGCAGTTCGAACGTACCGATCTGGCCTGGCGCCGCACCGTCCTCGCCGTGACAGCCGGGCTGGCCCTGGCCGGCCGATACCTGGCCGCCGGCAACGCGGTGCTGGGGATCGCGCTGCCGGCGGCGGCCCTGGTCTGCGGCGTCGGGATGCTGTGGCTCTTCACTGCGCGGATCCGGCAGGCCGAGCGGGTGGTGCGAGCCATCACGATCGGCGCACCCACCATCGAGCGGATGCCCGGTGGTGGACTGATCGCGGCGGTGGCACTGATGACGGGGGCGGCGATCCTGGCCGGCGTCGTCTTCGTGTCCACCGCGGCGCTAGGCACCTGACCACCCCTGCCGGAACCCGTGCCGGCGATCCGGGCACCGCCCGCCGATCGCACGAACGGCTGCGGGCCCGGAACACGACCAACCGACCTCACCCGGTGGGCAGGGCCTCCTGTGCGTAGGCCTGCGCGAACTGTGCCGTAGGCGGAATCGGCTGGATCACATCCACGAGCACCCCGCCGGGGGCCTCGACGATGAAGTGTCGCTGCCCGAAGCCCTCATCCCGCAGCGCGAGGACCGGCGTCAGCCCATGTTCCACCGTCAGGGCGTGGTGGAGCGGGTGGACATCCTCCACCTCGATGTTGAGGATGAGGCCGCGTACGGGTGCACCGAACCCGGCCGGCACCGTGGGATGGTCGCACTGCAGGATCGCCAGCTCGTACTCCCCCAGGCGCAGGCTGACGTACCAGTCCGCCTCGAAGGTGCTCTCGAATCCGAGCACCTCGCGGTAGAACCGCGCGGCCGCGGCCACGTCGTCGGACATCAGGACCGGGTAGACGCTGGTGACAGACATCGCACTCTCCTTTACGTACACTGTGTTTGTAAGCATGACCAGGATACATACACCGAGTAGGTAAAGGAAGAGCGATGGCACGTGCTTCTGCCGCGGTAGCCGCGGAGACCGCCCGGACCCTCCTGCGGGTCGCTACCGAGTCATTCGCCTCCGAGGGCTACGCCGCGGTATCCCTGGAGGACGTGGCCCGATCGGCAGGGGTCACCCGAGGCGCGGTGTACCACCACTACCGGAGCAAGGCGGGGCTCTTCGGCGCGGTGGCCGCTGCCCTGCAGGCCGATGTCGCCGCGGCGGTGGTCGCCGCCGCCGAGCAGTCCGGAACCGAGCCCGGCGCTCAGCTGCGCGCCGGCAGCCACGCCTTCCTGGACGCGATCACCGCAGCCCCCGTGGGGCAGATCCTGCTCATCGACGCTCCCGCCGTAATGGGCTGGGCCCAATGGCGCGCCCTGGATGCCGAGCACTCCGGCGCCCATCTGCGCGAGGTGCTGCACAGCGTCGGTGTGGCTCCGGAACTCCTGGATGCCACAGCGGCACAACTGTCCGGGGCGATGAACGAGGCCGCGCTCTGGCTCGCCCAGCACCCCGGCGACGATGCTGCCCGCGCGGCGGCCGGGCGGGTGCTGGACCGGCTCCTGGAGGCGGCAACGCCCTGAGCGCCGCTCACCCGCCGGGGGCATCCCGGCCGGCCGGTTCCTCGGAGATCTCACCGCTGGGCTTGTCATCGCCCGAACTCATCACCGCTCCGGAGCCCACGTCCACCGCGACGTCCGTGCTGCCACTTTCGAACTCGGGCAGCACGGTCTGCCCGGGATCGTCATAGGGCGCACTGAGCAGGGTGGCCGTGGCCCAGCCTCGGGTGAGCAGGTCGTGGTCGGAGCCGGGCTCCTCCCGGGCGCTGACACCGGAGTAGGTCAGCATCACGTAACCCTTGCCCTTCTCCCGCACACTGGCCTGCACGGCACCGAAACTGGCCAGGGGCGCGGGTTTGAGTCCGCGCAACTGGCCGGCCGGGATATCGGGCACGTTGACGTTGAGCACCCGCTCATCGGCCGGCTGACGGAGCAACCAGTCGAACGCGTGCTCACTCACCAGCCGCGCCGTGTCCCAGTGCTGTGGGTCCCCGGAGGCGATCGAGACGGCCAGTGCTCCGATCCCCTGCGTCGCCGCCGACAGTGCGGCACCCACGGTGCCGGAGTGCAGGGTGGCCCGCCCGGTGTTCGCGCCGAGGTTGACGCCGGAGAGCACCAGATCGGGGCGCTCACCGAACGCGCCATAGGCGGCCACGAACGTGATCAGCGCGGGCGCGGCCTTGACCCCGAATGCGGTGACCTCCTCCGGTAGTCCGGGCGGGCGCCCCTCAACCAGCACCAGCGCGCCGTCGACCTCCTGTGCGGTCAGGGCCGCGCTGGCACCGGAGTACTGCCGGTGCGGGGCAGCCACGACGACGTCGCACCCAGCCGCGAGGGCGACCTCGGCCAGCACGGTCAGGCCGGGAGAGGCGATGCCGTCGTCGTTGGTGATGAGGACCCGCATCAGCCGCTGCTCCCGCCGTCGTTCCCGCGCTCACTGCCGCCGGCATCGGTGCCGTCCGCACTCCGGCCGCCCGCGCCGGCGACCTCCTCGATGCCGATGTGGTCGGCGAACCGCTCGACCTGTTCGCGCCTGCCGGTGCCCAGCCCCCGACGGGTCACGTTCAGGGCCCCCGCCGCGGCACCAAGCCGGGCGGCTTCAGCCACCCCGGCTCCGCGCCCGAGCGCCACCGCAACCCCGGCCGTCATGGAGTCGCCCCCGCCGTGGTGGTCCAGTGGGGTGACGACCGGTCCCACGAGTAGTCGCGCGGAGTCGGCGGTGACCAGCAGCGGCGGCTCCCCGGCCCGGGAGATCAACATCGCCTCCACCCCGCCGGAGACCAGTTCCCGGCCGGCCTCCTCCAGGGTGGCCAGATCGTCATGGTCAGCCAGGCCTGCGGCCTGGATCTCCTCGTGGCTCATCTTCAGCAGCGTGGGACACTCCGCCGCGGCCGCCTTCGCCGTGTTCCCGGACAGGTCGGCCACCACCGGGATCCCCGCGCTGCGCACGTCCCGCACGATCCGGGCGAAGAACTCCGCCGGCAGGACCCGCTCCGGTTCGGCCCCGGTCACCACCAACGCGTCACACTCCAGCGCCTCGACCAGCACGGTGCCGTACAAGTCGTCCATCTCGTGCCGGGTGAGCGGTCCGGGAACCATGTGCGCCAGGGTCACCCGCTGCCCTGCCCGCCGGTCGTGCACATAGGCGCCGTTGCCCGCGTTGTACGGCACCGCCCGGATCCGCAGATTCTCCTCCGCGAGCATCGGGCTCAGCACCGCCCCGACCTCGCCACCGAAGGGGCCGCACACGGTCACCCCGGCGCCCAGCGATGAAGCCATACGGGCCACCCACAAACCCTGTCCGCCCGGATGTAGATGCACATTCCCTGCCGCCTCGGTGTCCTCGTCGGAGGACTCGATCTCCACCATCAGGAGCGGGGTGGCCGCCAGCACGCACAGGCGGGGGCTCCGGTGGGGTTGGTCCGGGTCTGCCATAGCGCGAGCCTAGAACCGGACAGGACAGCCCGCAGCATGGCGGTGCACACTAGGTGGATGGTGCCCCCGACGAGCCCCGAGCACCGCCCGCCCGCGCCGGTGCGGATCCTGGGTGGGCGGGCCGGCAGTGTTGCGGCAGCACGGGCCATGCAGCACTACCTCAGCGAACTCAGCGAGCGCTTGGGCACCGACGAGGACCCCGACCTCACCCATGCCGACGATCCAGCCGATGTGACGCCGCCGCGAGGGGACTTCGTGCTGGTCCGCGAGGTCGGCACCGCCACCGTGGTGGGTTTCGGGGCGGTCTACGTGCTCGAGCCCGGGGTGGTGGAGATCAAGCGGATGTGGCTCAAACCCGACGTGCGCGGGCGCGGCCTGGGCACGTTCCTCCTCAAGGAACTGGAGAACCGGGCGCGCGCGCTCGGAGCGCGGCGGGTGCTGCTTGCCGTGAACGAGTCACTGGTGGAGGCGTGCGGCCTGTACACCTCCACCGGCTACGAGCCCGTGGATCCGTTCGAGGACAATCCCTACGCCACGCACTTCTTCGGCAAGCAGTTGGTGCGTACCTGAGCGCAACGCCGCCTCACCAGTCGTGCACGGTGCCGTCAGCGAGCCGGTTGTAGGGCAGGTAGGCCTGCTCGTAGGGGTATTTGCCCGCCTCATCGGCGTCCAGTTCGACGCCCAGGCCCACAGCGTCCCCGGGGTGCAGCAGCCCGTCGGTGAAGGTGAAGGACTGGTCGAACACCTCGTTCGTGCGGGCCCCGTGCTGCATGTACTCCTGGATTCCGAAGTTGTGGATCGCCAGGCCCAGGTGCAGTGCCGCGGCCATTCCCACCGGAGAGACGTCGGTGGGCCCGTGCATCCCTGACTTGATCTGGTACTGCGCGGCGTAATCCAGCACCTTTCTCAGGTGGGAGATCCCGCCGGTGTGGGTGACCGAACTGCGTACGTAATCGATGAGTTGTTCCCGCACGATCTGCTGGTAGTCCCAGACGGTGTTGAAGATCTCCCCGATCGCCAGGGGTGTGGTGGTGTGCCGGCGCACCAGCCGCAACGCCTCTTGGTTCTCCGCCGGGGTGACGTCCTCGAGCCAGAACAGGTCATAGGGCTCCAGGGACTTGCCCAGGCGCGCCGCCTGGATCGGGCTGAGCCGGTGGTGAGCATCGTGCAGCAGCGGGAGCTCGGGGCCGAACTCGTTGCGGACGGCCTCGAAAACCGTCGGGATGTGGCGCAGGTAGCTGCCGGTGTCCCAGTCCTCCTCATGGGGCAGCGCACCGCGCTGGGCCGGTTCGTACTCGTGCGTCCCACCCTCGGAGTAGGTGGCGTCCGAGGCAATGCCGTAGATCGACTTCAAGCCCGGCACCCCGCTCTGCACCCGGATGGCCTTGAAGCCCTGCTCCTGGTGCTCGCGGATGCTGTCGAAGAGCGCCTCGAGCGTGCCGCCCGAGGCATGTCCGTAGGCGAGCAGCCCGCGCCGGGAGGTCCCGCCGAGCAGTTCGTACAGCGGCATCGAGGCAGCCTTGGCCTTGATGTCCCAGAGCGCGACGTCGACCGCGGCGATCGCGGCCATAGTCACCGGACCGCGGCGCCAGTAGGCGCTGCGGTAGAGGAACTGCCAGGTGTCCTCGATCGCCCCGGCATCGCGGCCGATCAGCAGCGGCACCACGTGGTCGCGCAGGTAGGACACCACCGAGAGCTCGCGGCCGTTCAGCGTGGCATCACCCAGGCCGGTGAGCCCTTCGTCGGTGGTGATCTTCAAGGTGACGAAGTTGCGGTCCGGGCTGGTGACGATGACGTCGGCCTGTTCGATGATCATGAGCCCAGACAAACACCGCGTAACCAGGACAGACAACCGGTTGCCGAAGGTTGTTCCCGCCGGCCTCGCCGCGACTGGACCACCCGACCGGCGAGGTGCGGTCGCGTCACCGGCCTTCCCTGTACCTGTGCCCCTTAGGCTGAGGTCATCGGCGTCCAGCCTGCGAGGCTGGGTCGCTGGAGACCTGTGCGTCACCTGTCAGGAGGAGTAGAGATGCCCGAGGCCGGCCCATGAGCATCACGTCATGGCTGGCGATCGATGGTGGGCAGTCCCAGATCCGGTTGCGCCTCTCCGGTGGCGCCCAGGCGCACGCCGACGGCGTGCAGCACCGTCCCGGCGGCAATGTTCCGGGGATGCTCGCCTCGATCCGGCAGGGGCTGGCGCGGCTGGGCAGCCCGCGCGTCCAGGTGGCCGCGCTGGGGATGAGTGGGCTCTTCCAGGAGGATCAGTCGCTCCGGGAGCTGGCCCGCGGTGTGGCTGCGGCCAGCGGCGCCACCCGGGTGCTGCTGGTCGGGGATGACGTCACCGGGCACGCCGGTGCCCTGCGGGGAGCGCCCGGTGTGGTCGCCGCGATCGGCACCGGAACCGCCGTCATCGGGTTGACCCCGGGCGGTGAGTTCAACGTGGTGGACGGTCGTGGCTACCTGCTCGGCGATGAGGGGTCGGGTTTCCAACTCGGCCGGCGCGGGCTGCGGGCCGTGCTGGAGCACGCCGAGGGCCTGCACCCGCCCACGACCCTGACGAAGGCGGCCATCGCCCGGTACGGCCCGGTGGACCAGATCGCACACCGCATCTATCGCTCCGAGGCACCGGTCGCCGCTGTGGCCGCCTTCGCCGCTGACGTCATCTCCGCTGCCGATGCCGGCGAGCCGACCGCGACAGGGCTGGTGCGGACCTCGATGACCTCGCTGGCCCGCTCCATCGCCGCGGCGGCTGCCGGGTTCGGTACCGGTCCGGTCCCGGTCGTGGTGGTCGGTGGCCTGATGCGTTCACGCCAGGTGCTCACCCCTGTGCTGGCCAACGCTCTGGCCCAGGTGCTGCCGGACGCGCACCTGCAGGATCCGGCCGGCACCGCGCTCGACGGGGCGGCCTGGCTGGCCGGCGGCGATGCCGGGCCCTATGCACCGAGGGTGCACGCCTACGGTACGACGAGCCGGCCGACGACGACGCCTCCTGCCGTCGAGCCGCACGACGATCTCTCCTCACAACCCTTCCCGGGAGGCCGGCGTGAGTAGCCGCGCGATACCCGTTCCGGCCGGCGGCCTGGTGGTCTCCTGCCAGGCTCCCGAGGCCAGTCCGATCGGGCAGGCACCGGTGATGGCCGCGATGGCCCGGGCCGCCGAGGCCGGCGGAGCCGTGGGGCTCCGCGCGAACGGGGCCGCTGATGTGGCCGCGATCGCCGCCGTCACCGACCTGCCCATCATCGGCATCACCAAGGCCGGGCGGCGGACAGGGGTCTACATCACCCCGACCTTCACCGGTGCCGAGCAGGTGGTGCGCGCCGGGGCCGCGATGGTGGCGGTGGACGGCACCGCACGCGCGCGCCCTGCGGGACCGACCCTGGCGGAGTTGATCGAGGCGATCCATGCCCGGTTGGGCGTGCCCGTGATGGCCGACTGTGACTCGATGCCGAGCGCCGAGCACGCCGCCGGGGCCGGGGCCGACCTGCTGGCCACCACGCTGGCCGGATATACCGGCGCTCGTGCGGCCACCGCGACCGCAACGGCACGGCCCGAGCCCGCCGGCCCCGACCTCGACCTGCTCGCCGCCATGTGCGCCGGGTTCGACCTGCCCGTCGTCGCCGAAGGGCGCTACCGCACCCCCGCCCATGTGAACGCGGCCTTCGATGCCGGCGCCCACGCCGTCGTCGTCGGGACCGCGATCACCGACCCGTTCACCCTGACCCGTTCCTTCGCCGCCGCCACCCCGCGCGGCGGTGCCGCCTAACCCCGGGAGACCTTCCGTGACCGTGATCAACCAGACCATCGCCGCCTCCGCCATCATGTCCGCCGTGACCCGGGTGCTGACCACCCAGACCGCCAACATCCGCGCGGCCGCGGAGGTGTACGTGCGGGCGCTCGACGCCGGCGGCATCATCCAGGCGTTCGGCACCGGGCACTCCCGGGGATTCGCGATGGAGGTGGCCGGCCGGGCCGGTGGGTTGGTCCCGGCCAATCAACTCAACGTCAAGGACGTGGTGATGTACGGCGATACCGACCCGGCCGACATCATGACCCCCGATGCCGAGCGCAGGCCCGAGACCGCCCACGCAGTGCTGGACCTGGCCGAACTGCACCAGGCCGACGCCTTCATCATCGCCTCGAACTCCGGCGGCAACGGGGCGACGGTGGAGATGGCGGTGGAGGCCCGCCGGCGCGGGCACCAGGTGATTGCGGTGACCAGCATGGACCACACCACCCAGATCACCTCCCGGCACCCCTCGGGCCGGCGGCTGTTCGAGGTGGCCGATGTGGTGATCGACAACGGGTCGGTGTTCGGCGATGCCGAGGTGGAGATCCCGGGTGTCGGGGCGGCCGTCCCCTCCAGCGCCGTCACCGCCAACATGATCGCGGAGATGATCGCCGCCGAGGTCTGCGGCATCATGCTCGATCGCGGCGACACGCCGCCGATCCTGGTGTCGGCGAACGTACCCGGCGGGGATGAGCACAACGACGCCATCCGCGCCCGCTACGGCACCCGGCTGCGCGTCGGCGAGCCCTGAGCCGGCCTCGCCACCATCCCGGGCGGTTCGCGGGGCGGGAGCGGGCTAGGGCCGGGCGGCCGCGTCGATCCGCTGGATGTGGGAACGGGCGTGCTCCACCGCGGGCTCGAGATCATCGAACAGGTGGCTGCGGTGCCGCAACGCGCTGAACACCTGCAGCCGGCGCATCAGGTTCAGGTGCTCCGGGCGCACACCCTTGATCAACACCGTGACGCCGCGCTTCTCCAACTCCGAGACCACCGCGGCCAGGGAGTGCGCACCGGTGGCATCGACCAGATGCAACTGGGACAGCCGCAGGATCACCACGTCGATCCCCTCGTGCTCGCCGACCCGTTCCATGATCCGTTCCACCGCTCCGAAGAACAGGGCACCGTCGATGCGGAACACCGCGATCCGCTCATCGCCGGGTCGGACCTTCCCGGCGATCGTCTCCCGGTGCACCCCGCTGGCCCGGCTCAGGCCCCGGAGCACGAAGAACGCCGCCACCGCCAGCCCGATCAGGATCGCCACCACCAGGTCGAAGGACACCGTGATGAGGGCGGTGATGGTGAACACCAACGCGTCGGAGCGGGTGGTGGCGAACATGGTGCGCACCACCCGCACCGAGATCATCCGCGCGGCGGTCACCATCAGCACACCGGAGAGCGCGGCCAGTGGCACCTGGGACACCACCCGGGAGGCCAGGTACACCACGGCCAGCAGCGCCAGGGCGTGCACCACCGCGGAGACCCGGGTTCGGGCTCCTGAGCGCACATTCACCGCGGTGCGCGCGATCGCCGCGGTAGCGGGCATGCCCCCGAACAAGCCCGAGGCCACCGAGGCCAGGCCCTGCCCCACCAGTTCCCGGTCGGCATCGAACGGGCCGACCTCGGACATCGAGTGGGCAACCCGGCCCGAGAGCAACGACTCGATCGCTGCCAGCGCGGCCACCGCCAGGGCAGGCCCGGCCAGCGTCTGCAGGATGTCCAGGTTCACCGCCGGCAGCGTGGGTGCGGTCAGGCCGTCGGGCAGGGCGCCGATGGTCTCCAGCGGCACCGCGGCGACGACGGCGATCACGGTCACCAGCACGATCCCCAGGAAGGAGCCGGGCACCTGCGGCAGCCACCGACCGGTGGCGACCATGATGGCCGCCACGGTGACCACCGCACCCAGGGTCAGGAAGGTGCTGGGCCAGGTGGCCGCGCCGAACGCCTGGGCAGCCGCGACCACGGCGTTGGTGGAGCCGACCGCATCGGCGGCCCGACGGCGGCAGGGATCTGCTGGGCGAAGATGATGACGCCGATCCCCATGGTGAACCCCTCCACCACGGGCCAGGGGATGTAACTGATGGTGCGGCCCAGCCGTAGGAATCCGGCGAGGAGCACCACGAGGCCGGCCATCACGCTGGTGACCACCAGGGCACCGGGTCCGTGGTCGACCACGATCGGCAGCAGCACCACCACCATCGCCCCTGTGGGGCCCGAGACCTGGATGTGGGAGCCACCGAAGATCGCGGCCACCAGTCCGGCCACGATCGCGGTGATCAGTCCGGCCTCCGCGCCCGCACCGGAACTCACCCCGAAGGCCAGGGCCAGGGGCAGCGCGACGATGCCGACCGTCAGCCCCGCCATCACGTCGCGTTTCCACGTCCTGCCCAGTCCGGTGTAGTCCTGACGGCTCGGGAACAAGGAGCGCCAGGTGCTCACTCAGCCTCCACCGCATCGGTCGGCCAGACCTGGGCCGTCCCTGCCGGCTTCCGGGGCGGAGCCTGGGGCCGCGGCGCCGGTGGCGCCGGTGCGGTGGCCTGTTCGAGTTGGGCGGCGTTGGTCTGCAGGACGTCGGCGAGCAGCAACCGGGCCACCGTGAGCAGTTCGGCGGCTCGCGCGGAGGCGAGCCGGTAGTAGACGTGTGAGCCCCGCCGCTGGGAGGTCACCAAGCGGTGCCGACGCAGCACGGACAGGTGCTGGGACAGGTGCGAGGCCTCCAGGTCCATGTCGGTGAGCATCTGCGCCACCGACACCTCGGGGTCGGCGGAGAGGAGTTCGAGGATCCGGATCCGGAACGGGTGCGCCAAGCCCTTGAACAGGTCGGCTTTGATCTCATACAGCGGCTGATCCCGTACCGCGAACCCCACACGTGCCTCCAGGATGATGACTTGACTATTCCATCATATCGGTCCTGTCAAACGGATCGAGGGGCTCGCGTTACGGCTCCAGGCGGTCCCCGTTGACCTACAGTCGACCGCGTGCCGACTCCCACCCTCCGCGAGCGACTGGAGCGCGGGCAGGTGTGGATCTATCTCGGCTTCGCCCTGCTCGGTCTCGGAACTGGCAGCCGGTGGCCCCAGGCCGGCCTCGCGCTGGAGATCGCGGTCTGGCCGGCGCTGGCCCTGCTGCTCTATGCCACCTTCACCCAGGTGCCGCTGCGCTCCATGGCAGCGGCATTCGCCGATGGTCGATTTCTCGGTTCTGCGCTGGCCGGCAACTTCCTGATCATGCCGGCCCTGGTATGGCTCGTGCTGCAGTTCACCCCCGCCGACGACGCGCTGCGGCTGGGACTGCTCCTGGTACTGCTGGTGCCGTGCACCGACTGGTTCATCACGTTCACGCAGTTGGGTCGCGGTGACACTCCGGCCGCGATCGCGCTGACGCCGGTGAATCTCCTTCTGCAGTTCCTCCTCCTACCTGCCTACCTGTGGCTGATGGCCGGTACCCGGATCAGCGCCGCACTGGACATCGCCGACCTGTGGCCGGCGCTGCTCGTGGTGCTCGGACCGCTGCTGGCTGCGGTGCTGACCGAGCCGGCGCTGCGCCGGCGCCGTGATGGTGAGCAGATCCGGAACATCCTGGGACACATCCCGGTGCCCCTGCTGGGATCGGTCATCTTCGCCGTCGCCGCGGCCCACACCGATGCCGCGCTCGGGGCCGCCCACCTGGTGCCGGTCGTCGTCACCGTCGCCGCGGTCTTCCTCGCCGGCGCACTGGTGGTGGCCAGGATCAACACCCTTCTCGTCGGTCTGGCTCCGGCGAGGGGTCGCACGTTGGCCTTCACCCTGGCCACCCGGAACTCGTTCCTGGTGCTACCGGTGGCGCTGGCGCTTCCGCCCGGGTGGGAGGTGGTGGCGCTGGTGATCGTGATCCAGGCGCTGGTGGAACTGTTCGGCATGATCGCCTGCCTGTGGCTGGTGCCCCGGCTGTTCCCCGACCGCTGACCCGGTCCGCTACCCGAACACCGCCACGCCGAGTCGATCCCGCAGGGCCACCACGGCTTCACGCAGTTCGGCCCCGCCCTCCACCCGGTAGGACAGCGGGATGCGGGCCAGCCACTCCGCGGCGTACATGTACGGGTCGCTGGTGGTCCCGCTCAGCAGGCACCCCTCGGCATGGTCATCGAGTCGGCCCATCGCCGGATGCGCCCACTGCTTCACTTCGTCCTGCGTATGGTGGAAGACCACCCGCGTCTCGAACGGCCAGCCCAGGCCGAGATTCTCTTCCAGTTCGGCCACGGGGTCCAGGTCCTGGCGCGGTTCGAACGTGAACGTGCCGGGCTGCACCTTCAAGATCCGGTCCACCCGGTAGGTGCGCACCGCGCGCACGTGGTGGGCGAAGCAGAGCAGGTACCAGCGCCCGAAGCGCACCACCACCGACCAGGGGTCCACGTCGGCGTCCCACTCCCGGTCCGGGTTGCTGCGGTAGGTGATCCGGGTGCGCTGGTGCGCTGCAGCAGCGGCGATCAGCGCACTGGCGATGGCCGGGTCAGCCTGGGCCTGATAGGGATCCGGTGCAGCCGCGGCATGGGCACGCATCTCCCCGGCCTGGCGGCCGATCGCCGGGGGTAGCGCCCGGATCACCTTGCCCAGCGCCTGGCCCACCGCGTCGTCGTCATCGGTGGCGGTGGGGTGGCTGTCCAGCACCGCCATCACCAGCGCGAGCGCCTCGAGTTCGGTGAACGTCACCGGCGGCAGCCGGGTGCCGCGGCCCAGCCGGTAGCCGCCGTAGCGGCCGCGGGTCGCTTCCACCGGGATCCCGGCCTCGCGCAGGATGCCGATGTAGCGCCGGGCGGCGCGTTCGCTGACATCCAGCCGCTGGGCCAACTCCTCGGCGGTCACCCCCGGGCGGGCGTGCAGGATTTCCAACGCGCGCAACGCACGGGCGGTGGGGCTCAGGTCGGTCATCGGACCACGGTAGTACCGCATCTAAGGAAGGCGGAAGTAGATCGTCCGGAATGGCTTCTACGGTGGTAAGCAACGAAGGAGGAGTCATGGAACAACTCACCAATGCCGCACTCGGCTTGCACGTGGTGCGCACCCCGACCGACCCACCGGAGTGGGACCTGATCCGGCCGCAGAGCGCGTCGGCCCGCCATTCCGGACGTCGCCGCAGGCGCGGCACCCGCTCGGCATGAGCGGGGCCCGGTTGTGACCGATCTCACCGACCGGGACCTGGCCGGCGCCAACCTGGAGCGGGTGAATCTGCGCGAGGCCCACCTGACCAGGGTCCGGTTCACCGACGCCCGGATGCGCTCGGTCGACTTCTCCGGCGCGGACATCCGCGGGTCGCTATTCGCCGGGACCCGGGTGCGCGGTGCCGAGCTGGTCGACGTCACGATCGATGGTGAACTGCGCAACGTCGTGATCAACGGCGTCGACGTCGGCCCCCTCATCGAGGCGGAACTCGACCGGCGCGAGCCCGAGCGCTCCCTCCTGCGGGCCAGCACTCCGGAGGAGTTCGGCCGGGCCTGGACCACCCTGGAGCGCCTGTGGCAGGGCACCATCGAACGCGCACGCACCTTCGATGAGGAGATCCTGCATCGCAGCGTCAATGAGGAGTGGTCCTTCATCCAGACCCTGCGCCACCTGAACTTCGCCAACGCCGCCTGGGTGGATCGGATGATCCTGGGCGAGCTCTCCCCCTGGCACCCGCTTGACCTGCCCTGGGACGAAGCGCCCGGCTGGGACGGAATCCCGTGGGACCGCCAGGCCCGTCCGACCCTGGACGAGGTGCTGGCGGTCCGGGACCAGCGCACCGCCTCGGTGCGCCGGGTGATCGAGGACCTGACCCCGGAGCAGTTGGAGGCGACGGTGACCCGCACCGAACCGGGCTGGCCGCAGGCGGAGGACTTCCCGGTCAGGACCTGCCTGTGGATCGTGCTGGTCGAGCAGTGGGAGCACCGGCGGTACGCCGAACGTGACCTGGATATTCTGGCGAACGAGGAGGGATGAGCATGGACATCGTGTTGATCGCCGGGCTGTGGCTGGACGCGAGGGCGTGGGACGAGGTGGCCGGCGAACTTCGACGACTCGGCCACCGCCCGCACCCGGTGGCGCTCCCGGGGCAGACCAGCGGCTCCGCCGGGCAGCAGGCCACGCTCGCCGACCAGGTCGAGGCAGTGCTGCAGGCGGTGGACGCCGCATCCGGTCAGGTGCTGGTGGTGGGGCACTCGGCCGCGTGCACCCTGGCCTGGATCGCGGCCGATGCCAGGCCGGAGAAGGTCGCCACGGTCGCGTTGATCGGCGGCTTCCCGGCCGCTGACGGCGGCACCTACGCCGACTTCTTCGAACCCACCAACGGGCAGGTTCCCTTCCCCGGCTGGGAAGCCTTCGAGGGCCCCGACTCCGCCGACCTGGACCAGGCTGCCAAGGACCGCTTCAGCGCAGCGGCGATCCCGGTTCCGGGCACGGTGACCAAGGGGGTGGTGCACCTGCGCGATGAGCGCCGCTATGCCGTGCCGGTGGTGCTGGTGTGCCCGGAGTACAGCGCCGAGGACGCCGAGGCGTGGCTGAAGGCCGGTGAGATGCCCGAACTGACCAAGGCCGAGCAGGTCGCCTTCGTCGACATCGACTCCGGGCACTGGCCGATGCTGACCCGGCCCGGAGAACTCGCGCAGATCCTCTCGACCCTGGCCGGGTAGGTCCCTAGGCGCGCGGTAGCGTGATCGCGTTGGCCACCGCGCGCCGCCGGAGGCGTTCCAGTAGCAGTATCCCTGCCGCGACCAGGGCACCTCCGGCGGGAATCGCCACCGCGGGGGCCAGATCCAGCCTCGGACCGGGTACGAGCGCCGTGAGGACGCCGATTCCGGCGATGAGTGCCGCCAGCACCACCCCGCTGACCACCGGCCGGGTCACCATCACCCGGAGCAGGTCACACCGGACGACCGCCCACGCCACGGCCACGAGAACCAGGAGCACGATCCCCATCGGGGCCAGCGGCAGCTCACCTCCACCGAAGGCCTGCACCACGGCGCCCAGGAGCATGCTGACCCCGGCGTACAACAGGAGGGACGGTAGCCAGACGCCCACCCACTGGGACCCACGCAGCCCGTCGGTGTCGGGCAGGTCGAGTGCGGCCGCATAGGTCGCGGGATCACCGAATACCTCATGGATGTCACCGCCGTGCTCAGCCATGTGGGAGTCGACCTCGGCCATGGCGGCACCGATGTCCGCGCCGCTGACATCGCGGAGCCGCAGCTCGGTCATCGCCCGGGCCGCCCAGTCGCGGTCGACGTGGGGAATCCGGTCATACAGTTCATCGATCGAGGTGCTCATGCCGGCGCCCCTTCCTCGGCGAGCAACGTGGTGGTGATCTCGGCGAACCGGTGCCAGCGCTCGGCATCGGTCTGCAGTCGCTGCGCGCCGGTCTCGGTCAGGACATAGACCTTCCGAGCCGGGCCGTTCGCGCCGGCAACCCAGTCGGTGCTGACCAGCCCGTCCCGTTCGAACCGGCCGAGCAGCGGGTAGAGCGTGCCTCCCCCGATGCTGCCCAGGCCGGCTTCCTCCAAGTGCTGGGTGATCGCGTAGCCGTGCAGTGGTGCGTGCCGCGCGATCACCTCTAGCGCGCACAGCGGTAGCGGGCCGCGAAGCCACTGCGCGGGCCACTCCTGGGTCGACGGGGTCGCCATTCCGCTAACGTAAAGCAACCTAGGTCGCTATGCAAGTTAGATGGCGTTGCTCATCACCTTGCCGGCGTCCGCGATCGAACCCTCAGTCCTCGATCGTTGACGGCGGCAGGCCGAGCGCCTCGATCGCGGGCCCGATCTGCGCGGGCACCTCCGTGGCCAGCAACCGATCCAGTTCGACCAGCCGCTGCGGTGAACGCACGCCCACCACCGTGGAGGCGATGTGGGGGTTGCGGGCCGAGAACGCCAGCGCGGCCGCCGCGCTGGGCACCCCGTGCGCGGTGCAGACCTGCTGGAGCCTCTCCAGCCAGGCCAACAGGGCCGACGGCGCAGCCTGGTAGGCGTAGGTCGCCCCCTCCCGCGGGCCACCGGCGAGCAGCCCGCCCCCGTAGGGAGCGGCGTTCAGGACCGTCATGCCCGCGGTGGCCGCCTCGCTGATCAGGTCCGCTGCCGAGCGGTCCACGAGGGTGTAGCGGTTATGGGTGAGCAGCACGTCGAAGGCGCCGGTACGCACGAACTCGGTGAGCATCGAGGTGGGTCCGGCGGCCACGCCGATCGCACCGATCGCGCCCTGCTCACGCAGTTCCACCAGACCCTGTACCGCACCCCCGGTGCCCATCGCCTCGGCGAAGGTGATCGTGTACGGGTCGTGCAACTGATACAGCGGCAGGGTGTCCAGCCCGAGCCTGGTGGTGGACTCCTCGAAGGAGCGCATCACCCGATCCCGGTCGAAGACGCCGGTACCGGGCTCTGCGTCAGCCTTGGAGACGATCTGCTTGCCCGCCGGCACGCCACCGGCCTCGGCGATCGCCTTCCCCAGGATGAGTTCGCTGCGGCCCCCGCCGTAGGCGTTGGAGGTGTCGATGAGCGTGTGCTCACTGCCCAGCAACGCCACGGCAGCACGCACCTGCGCGGCCTCGGATTCGGCGTCGTCCGGTTGCCCCAGCCCGGAGGTGCCCAGCGTGATGGCGGACGGAGTGGCCAGGGTCGGAATGTCGGGGGGCACCGGTGCAGACCTTTCGTCGTGGGAGTACGGGCACCGGCCAGTCTGCCAGCCCGACCCCGAACGCTGCCGTCATCAGACGGGCGCGACAAAATAGTACAGTCACTGCTGTATAGTCATCGGGTGCTGACTATTGCCGACCATCTCGACGTCATGAACCGGGTGGGCCGGGCCATGGCGGACCCGACCCGGTCCCGGATCCTCATGACGCTTCTGGACGCGCCGAGCTACCCGGCCGCGCTGGCCCGAGATCTCCGGCTGACCCGCTCGAACGTGTCCAACCACCTCACCTGCCTGCGCGACTGCGGCATCGTCGTCGCCGAACCGGAGGGCCGCCGGACACGGTATGAGATCGCCGATCCACACCTGGCCCGCGCCCTGACCGTCCTGATCGAGGTGACGCTGGCCGTCGATGAGGACGCGCCGTGTATGGATTCCGCCTGCCCCGTCCCCGACTGCTGCGCCGCGAGGACCTCATGACCGCTGCGGTCACCGCAGCGCGCCGCACCACCCTCCATCGCCGCGTGCGCTTCATCGTCGCCTTCACCATCACCTACAACGTCCTGGAAGCCATCGTCGCGATCTGGGCCGGCGCCCTCGCCTCCTCCACCGCCCTCATCGGCTTCGGGCTCGACTCGGTCATCGAGGTCCTGTCCGCGGTTGCGGTCGCGTGGCAGTTCACCCGCGAGAACCCCGAACGCTGGGAGAAACCAACCGTGCGCGCCATCGGCATCGCCTTCTTCGCCCTGGCCGCCTACGTGATCACCGACTCGGTGCTCTCCCTGACCGGAACCCCGGACGTCGATTCCTCCCCGTTGGGTATCGGCATCGCGGCTCTGAGCCTGATCGTGATGCCGGCGCTGGCCTGGCTGGAGCACCGAACCGGCCGTGAACTGCAGTCCAAGAGTGTGATGGCCGATGCCAGGCAGCTGGTGCTCTGCGTCTACCTGTCCGGCACGGTGTTGATCGGACTGCTGCTCAACACCCTGTTCGGCTGGGCTTGGGCCGACTCCGTCGCGGCCTTGGTGGTCGCCTTCCTGGCGATCCGTGAGGGCCTCGAGGCGTGGCGCGGGGGTATGGAGTCACCCTTCGAGGTCCTGGAGGAGATGAACCGCGACGAACCGGCAAGCGAGCCCCGCCGACAACGCGACTGAGGAGAGTGCCGTCGAAATACCGGATCGCGGCGTCCAACGTCTCTCGTGGGGGCTCATCGGCGCCGCGATGGTGCTGGCCGTAGGGGCTGCGACCGCGGCCGCTTGGTGGCCGGCGCGCTCAGCCGCTCGGATACCGATCGTCGCCGCACTCACCGGCCGGCCCCCGCGACCCCGGCATTCGGGTCGGTCCGCGGCGTGGGGCGTCCCTCCCTTCGCGATCGGCCTCGCCCTCCTCGCCACCGCCGGCACCGGGATCGAGTCGTTCGCCGACGTCGGGCTGATCGTCCTCGGCGCTTTGTCGTTCATCCTCGGCGTGCTCCTCCTTGCCCCGGTACGGGCCATCCGGGCCGCTGCCCGCTGGGCGGAGAGAACCGCGGTGCCGGTCCGGCTGGCACTACGGGACCTCACCCGGTACCGCGCGAGGTCCGGGGCCGCCCTCGCCGCCATCAGTCTCACCCTCGGGATCGCCGCCGCTACCATGCTGACCTCAAGCGTGGCCCTTTCCCACTCCAACGCTGAAGTCGCCGCCACTGTGGAAGGTACTGACCAGGGAGGGTCCGGTCGCGATCGGGCAGTCAGATCCGGTCGCGGCCGTCGAGGCGGCGAATGGAGAGTACCGTCGCAATGGCTGCCTGGGCTGCTTCGGCTCCCTTGTCCTCTCGCGAGTCGGGCAGCCCCGCCCGGTCCAGGGCCTGCGCCTCGTCGTCGGTGGTGAGCAGTCCGAAGCCGACTGGCACACCGGTTCGTACCGTGACGTCAGTGAGGCCGTTCGTCGCGGCTTGACAGACGTAGTCGAAGTGCGGGGTCTCCCCTCTGATCACGACGCCGAGCGCGACGACTGCGTCCGCGCCGGCCCGAGCTGCGGCAGCAGCAGCCACCGGGAGTTCGAACGAACCGGGAACCCGCAGGAGAGTCGCGACAGCACCGGCCTCGTGCGTGGCGCGGAGAGCTCCGGCGATGAGGCCCTCCATGACGGTGGCGTGCCACTGCGCGGCGACCACCGTGACCGTGAGGCCTGCACCGTCGGGTGTGACGGTAGGCGCTCCCGGACCGCTCATGACAGGTCCTCCGTGGCGTCCGTTCCGCGTTCGGCGGGGCGGGGAGTGGCTGCGCCCCCCATGCGGTCGTCCAGACTCGGCAGATGATGGTTCATGGCCGTCCTCTTGGTTTCCAGGTAGCGATGGTTATGGGGCGTGTGACCCACGTCGAGCCCGAGCGCGGCGCTGACCTCGATACCGGCGTCGGTCATGCCGGTGACCTTGGCCGGGTTGTTTGTGAGCAGCCGGATCCTGCGCATCGTGAGGTCGGTGAGGATCGCCGCGGCCGCGCCGTACTCGCGCGCCTCGGCGGGATGGCCCAGCCTGAGGTTCGCCTCGATGGTGTCGGCCCCGGCATCCTGCAGTGCGTACGCCGCGATCTTCGGGAGCAGCCCGATGCCGCGGCCCTCGTGACCGCCGAGGTAGATCACCGCGCCGCCTTCCTTGGCGACCCGGGCCATGGCGGTGCGCAGTTGCTCCCCGCAATCACACCGCGCGGATCCGAGCGCGTCCCCGGTGCGACACTCCGAGTGCAGGCGAACCAGTGGGTCCGGGCGCGCGGCGGTGCCGCTGTCGTGAATCGGGCCGGGCGCGGTGAGGGCTAGGTGCTCATCCCCGGTGCGCAGGTCCGCATAGGCGTGAACGTCGAATACGCCGTGCGGGGTGGGCAGGCGGGCGGTCCCGCGGGCGCGGACCCGGTTCGAGGTGTGTGCCGGTGCCGGAACCGCAGGCCGACCCTCGGCACTCCGGTAGGCGATGAGGTCTGCGATCGTGAGTAGGGCGAGGCCGTGGCGCCGCGCCAGAACCGCCGCCCGGGCACGGTTGGTCATCGTGCCGTCGTCCTCGACGAGTTCGGCGATGGCTGCCACGTCACCGACGCCGGCGAGGCGGCACAGGTCAACAGCGGCCTCCGTGTGTCCGGGCCGCTCCAGGACGCCGCCGGGTAGGGCGCGCAGCGGGAGGACGTGACCGGGCCGGATGAGGTCGGCTGGACCGGCGGTCGGGTCGGCGAGCACTCGCAGGGTCGTTGCGCGATCCGCCGCTGAGATGCCGGTGCCCACGCCGCCGGCGGCATCGACGGACACGGTGTACGCCGTGCCGCGTGGATCCTGGGTGCGGCGCACCATGACCGGCAGCTCCAGGTGGTCGGCCCGGTGCTCGGGAAGCGGGGCGCACAGGTAGCCCGAGGTGTGCCGGATGGTCCAGGCAACCCATGTGGTGGTGGCCGTCGCCGCGGGGAGGACGACGTCGACCTCGTCCTCCCGGTCCCGGTCGTCGGCCACGAGAACGGGGCGCCCCTCGCGCAGGCACGCCAGAGCGGCGTCGACGCGTTCCCGGTGCGCTGAAACCGCGCCACCCGAGGGCACCGATCGCGCAGGAACCTTCGCGACACTCACACGTCAGCCCTCACCGAGAGTAGGCGTGCGACGTACTTGGCGACGACGTCGACCTCGAGGTTGACCCTGTCCCCCCGAGCCAGCGTACCGAGGGTTGTCCGCTCCAGAGTTGTGGGGACGAGCGCGACTCCGAAGGCCTCGTCGCCGGCCCACGTCACCGTGAGCGATACCCCGTCGACGGTGATGGATCCCTTCTCGGCCACATACCGGGCGAGGGCGACGGGCATCCCGAGGTCGACCTCGTCCCATCGGGGGCCGGGTCTGCGCTGCAGGACCGTGCCGACGCCATCGACGTGCCCCTGGACGACGTGGCCGCCCAGCCGAGCATCCACGCGAACTGCGCGTTCGAGGTTGACCGGGTCGCCGGGCGCCAGCGAACCGAGGGTCGTCCGGCGCAGCGACTCGGGCGTGACGTCGGCGGTGAAGCCGCGCTCGTCCAGTTCGGTGACAGTCAGGCATGTCCCGGAGACCGCGATGGAGTCGCCGGTGCGCAGGTCCTCGAGGACGGTGGTCGCGGTGACAGCGAGAACGGCGGCGCCGTCAAGATCGGTCCGGTCGTCAACGGTTGCGACCTCCTCGACAAGTCCGGTGAACATCGGAGAACTCCTCAGGCTCGGCGGGTGACGACGAGGATGTCCTCACCCAGGTGTTGTGCGTCGGTCGTGTGCCGGCGGTGCGCGTCAGCGAGGGTTGACACACCGAGGTCGGGGACGGCGGCCGGGCCCGCTCCGAGCAGGACCGGCGCGACGTAGCTGTGCAGTTCGTCCACCACGCCGGCGCGCACGGCGGCCCCGAGGAGGGTCGGGCCGCCCTCGATCAGGACGCGGCGGGCGCCGACATCCCAGAGCCGCGCGAGGACCGAGGGGATGTCGCGTGTCGTGAGGTGGAGCCAGTCCCCCGGGCCGTGGCGGATCGCGGCTGAGGCGGGCACGGAACGATGGCCGACGGCCACCCGCAGCGGCTGGTGGTCTGCCAGCGTGCCGCCGGCCCGGCGTGCGGTGAGCGCGGGGTCGTCGGCGATGACGGTGCCTGTGCCCACGACGATGGCGTCCACGTCACCGCGCACCGCGTGGGCATGGTCGCGGGCGACTGGTCCGGTGATCCACTTCGAGGTGCCGTCCACCGCCGCGACCCGGCCGTCCAGGCTGGCCGCCATCTTGCCCAGGACCCACGGCGTCCGACGCTCCACGGCGGTGACCCAGGCCTCGGTGAGTGCTTCGGCACCGCGGACGACGTCGTCGGGCACCTCCGCCTCCCGTGCGGTGCGAACCTGCAACCCCTGCGACCGGAGCCACTGTGCGCCACCGGCGGCGACCGGATCGGGGTCGCGGACTGCATACACGACCCGGGCGATCCCGGCTGAGAGCAGCGCCTGCGAACAGGGCGCGGTGCGTCCGCTGTGGTGACAGGGCTCCAGGGTGATGACGGCGGTCGCACCCCGGAGCGTGGAACGGTCAGCCGCCGCCATGGCTGCGGCCTCTGCGTGTTCGGTTCCGGCACCGTGGTGCCAACCCTCAGCGAGGACGGCGCCGGAGGAACCGATGATGACGCACCCCACGCGGGGGTTGCCACCGCGCTGCGGTCCCCGCCGAGCGAGCACGAGCGCGCGCTGGAGCGCCCGGTTGATAGCGTCGTCCGACACCTGGTCTCCTCTTGCCTCGGTGTGAGCCGGGGTGCCTGAGGACGCACGATGCCACTGGCGCCGTCGTCGTTCGACGGCGGCGCCAACAGTGCTGCCTCCCATCCGGACTCTCACCGTCGGTCCCGGAGTTCCACCAGGTCAACCGCTTGTCATCAGACGCGCGGGTCGCGGACTGTCACCGCCGGCTCGGAATTTCACCGACCCCGGAGCACGTGTTGCTTGGACGGCAGCATGGCACACTTCCCAGGGACAGCCAAACCGCCGTGTGCCGCGGCGCCGGCGTCATCAACCAGGTGGCAGCGCCCGGGCGGCGGACCGGGCCGCGCGCGGCAACGCCTCGAGGATGACGTCCACAGCGTTGTCGTCGTGTGCTGCGGTGAGGAACCACGCCTCGTACACGCTCGGCGGCAGGGCCACCCCCGCCTGGAGCATCGCCTGGAAGAATGCCGGATAGCGCCACGACTCCTGCGCCGTGGCACCGGCGTAGTCGTGGACGCCACCGGTCGCGGCGTCCGGACCGAAGAACACGGAGAAGAGGTTCCCGGCCCGGTTGACCACATGCGGCACACCCGCCGCGGAGAGGGCCTGCCCGGCAGCCTGCGCGATGACGCCCGCCACGCGGTCGACGTGCGCGTAGACGCTCGCGTCGGCGAGCCGGAGCGTCGCGAGCCCGGCCGCGGTTGCCAGCGGGTTCCCGGACAGGGTCCCGGCCTGGTAGACGGGCCCGGTCGGGGCGAGGAGTTCCATGAGTTCTGCACGACCCCCAACCGCGGCCAGCGGCATCCCGCCGCCGACGACCTTGCCGAACGTCATGAGGTCCGCGGCCCAGGACTCCTCGGCACCCTCGAGCCCCCACCAGCCCGCCGGACCGACGCGGAATCCGGTCAACACCTCGTCGAGAACGAGGAGCGCACCGTGCTGCGCGGTGAGACGCCGCAGGGCCGCATTGAACCCGGCAGCGGGTGCGACAACGCCCATATTGGCCGGTGCGGCCTCGGTGATCACGCAGGCGACCTCCTCGCCACGCTCGGCGAACACCGCTTCGATCGCGCCGATGTCGTTGTACGGCACCACGATCGTCTGTGCGGCGCTTGCCGCCGGGACCCCGGCGGAACCGGGTAGGCCGAAGGTCGCCACGCCCGAGCCGGCCTCGGCGAGCAGGGAGTCGACGTGACCGTGGTAGCAACCGGCGAACTTGACGACGAGGTCACGGCCCGTGGCGCCCCGCGCGAGGCGCACCGCCGTCATCGTGGCCTCGGTTCCGGTGGAGACCAGGCGCACCCGCTGCGCCGGGGGCACCCGTTCGCGGATGGTCTCGGCCAGTTCGATCTCACCGAGCGTGGGCGCACCGAAGGACAGCCCGTCAGCCGCGGCATCCTGGACGGCAGCGACAACCTCGGGGTGCGCGTGACCGAGCAGTGCCGGCCCCCACGAGGCCACAAGGTCGACGTAGGTGCGTCCTTCGACGTCGGTGATGCGAGCACCGGAAGCCGCAGCGATGAAGCGGGGGTTGCCGCCAACGGAGCCGTAGGCGCGGACCGGGGAGTCCACGCCCCCGGGGATGACGCCGAGCGCCCGGGTGAACAGATCATCGTTCGTGGTCATTTCTCTCCTTGCTGTCCGGTGAGCCAGCCCGCCACCTCGGTGGCCCAGTAGGTGGCGATGATGCCGGCTCCCGCGCGGCGGATGGAGGTCAGCGTCTCGAGGATGGTGCGGCCCCGGTCCAGCCAGCCGTTCGCCGCGGCCGCCTCGACCATCGCCAGTTCGCCCGACACCTGGTAGGCGGCCACCGGGATGTCGACGGCCGAGGCGACGTCGGACAGAACGTCGAGGTAGCCGAGCGCCGGCTTGACCATGACGACGTCAGCGCCCTGCGCGAGGTCCAGAAGCGCCTCGCGCGTACCCTCGGTGCGGTTCGCGACGTCCATCTGGTAGGTGCGGCGATCGCCACGGAGCCGGGAGTCCACCGCCTCACGGAAGGGCCCGTAGAAGGCGGAAGCATACTTCGCCGAGTACGCGAGGATGGCGGCGCCGGTGGCACCGGCCTCGTCCAGCGCGGCACGGCAGGCGGCCACCTGGCCGTCCATCATGCCGGACAGACCCAGAACATGTGCGCCGGCTTCGTGCTGGGCGAGCGACATCTCGGCGTACCGCTGAAGCGTCGCATCGTTATCGACCGAGCCGTCCGCCGCCAGCACACCACAGTGACCGTGGTCGGTGAACTCGTCGAGGCACAGATCGGAGATGATGACGACGTCCGCGCCGACCTCCTCCCGCAGCATCGCCAGACCACGGTTGGCGATCCCGTCCGGGTCAGTAGCGCCCGATCCGTCGGCGTCGCGGACGGCGGGTACCCCGAACAGCATGATGCCGCCGACACCTGCAGCGGCGGCCTCGTGTGCCGCAGCGCGCAGTGAGTCCGCGGTGTGTTGGACGACCCCCGGCATCGAGGAGATCGGACGCGGCTCCCTCGCGTCCTCGGCGAGGAAGACGGGCAGCACCAGGTCGGAGGGCGAGAGGCGGTGCTCGGCGACGAGTCGGCGCAACGGGGCGCTGGCACGCAGGCGCCGCGGGCGGTCGGCGAGCGGAGGCATGGGGGACATCAGTGGTCGGCTCCTGGGTCGGGGTGGCAGTGACGGAGTGACTGGGCGGCGGCAGCGATGAGGCCTGCCGGGGTCGCCTCGGGCGCGACGCCGCCGACCCGTAACCCGGCCTGCTCGGCGGCGCGCCGGGTGGGGTCGCCTATGACGGCGATGGCGGTGGAGGAGGGCGGCGGACCGAGAAGCGCCACGAGGGCGCGAACCGTTGAGCCCGCGGTGAGGAGGATCACGTCCGGCCACGGCTCGGTCAGCCGTGCCCGCGCGGCGGCGTCGAGGTCCGCGCCCCGGGTGGTGTAGACGTCCTGGCGGTCGACGTCCCAACCCCGCTCGCGCAGTCCCCGGACCAGTTCCGGCGCGGCGAGGGCGGAGCACGGCAGGATCACGCGACCGCCGCCGCCGGGACGGGGGAAGCCGGCCAGGAGCGTCCTGGCCGACTCCGGGGCGGTGGCACACAGGTGGGGCGGGTGCCCGATGCCGGCGAGCGCAGCCGCGGTGGCGGGGCCGACGACGGCCAGTCGGGTGCCGGCCGCAACGGCACGGCGAAGGCGCTCCCCGAGCGGCGTGCCGGTCCGGGCCGCGTAGTCCGCGAGCACCGAAACCGTGCGAGCAGAGGTGAGCACCAGCCACGCAGCACCGCCGAGTGCGAGGGCACGCTCCATCACGGTGTCGTGGGCCGGCACGGTCTCGGTGAGTGCGACGGTCACGGGCACAGCCCCGGCCTCCCGGACCGCGCGCGCGATCGGGTCCTCGGCGCCGGCCCGCGGGACGAGCACTCGCAGGCCCGAGAGCGGCGAGCCCGGAGCCGGGGAGTCACTGCTGACCGACGCCTCGGTCACGGGGTTGCCCTGGTGAGTTCGCCGGCACCCTGCCCGATGAGTTCGGTGCCGAGTTCGTGGCCGAGCTCGCGAACGCTCGCCAGCACATCGTCACGCCGGCCCGTGAGGTCCACCGACGTCGTCCCGCACGAGCGCAGCACCCGACTACCGTCGATCGCCGCCGCAACCGCCTCGAGCCTGAGCGTCTCGCCGTCCAGGGTCGCGAGCGCACCGACGGGGGCGGCGCAGCCGGCCTCCAGACTGGCGAGGAGTTGGCGCTCGGCGGTGACCTCGATCAGGGTCGGCAGATGGTCCAGGGCCGCAAGGGCCCGACCCAGCGGCTCAGGCACCTCGGCGCGGGTCTCGATGGCGAGCGCACCCTGACCGGGAGCCGGCAGCATCACGACCGGGTCGAGGACGTCGGTCGCGCGGCCGGCGAGCCCGATGCGCGCGAGGCCGGCGAGCGCGAGCACGACGGCGTCGAGATCGTTCTCGGTGCGAGCAAGCCGGGTTGGGACGTTGCCGCGGATGTCGACGACGTCCAGGTCCGGGCGGGCGGCGCGCAGCTGGGCGGCTCGGCGGGGGGACCCGGTTCCGACACGGGCGCCTCGCGGCAGTGTGTCGAGGGTGCGACCCTCCCGTGCGCACAGCGCGTCCCGGGCATCCGCACGAACCGGGACGGCGGCGATCCGTAACCCCGGGGCAGGCGCCGTGGGGAGGTCCTTGAGCGAGTGGACGACGACGTCGACCGTCCCCGCACCCAGCGCCGCGCGCAGTGCTCCGGCAAAGACGCCGGCACCACCGAGCGAGGCGAGGGACTCGGTGCGGACGTCTCCCTCGGTGCGCACGATGCGCAGTTCGAAGGGCCCGGCGCCGGCGGCAACGAGGTCGTCCGCGACGCCTCCGGCCTGGGTCCGGGCGAGGTCGGAGCCCCGGGTGCCCAGCACCCAGGGACTCGAGTCGGAGGTGGCGCTCACAGTGCCACTGTCTCATCGGCAGGCCGTGCAGCCGCACGAGGGGCGGGCGCGCTGGCCGGGCCGCCCAGCATCGGGGCGAGCGACCGCGACCGCGTCACGACGGCGGGCAATCCCGTCCCCGCGACGAGCCCGCCGGCAAGGTGAAGGCCACGCCCGGCCATCGTCCGGGACAGGTCGAGCACCGCATCTCGAACGTGCGGATCAGCCGGAACGAGCGCTCCGGCGTGGCGGACCACCGTGCTGTCGCGCACCTGGTCGGCCCGAAGATCGGTGCCGAGCAGGCGGGCGGCGTCCGTGACGGTGTCGACGGAATCGGGGGGTGGTTCCTGCCCCGGCCGGCCGTAGGAGAGTCGGATCACATGCCGCCCTGGCCCGGCGGCCCGGGCGGCCCAGTCCCACTTCGCGGTGACGTGGGTCAGCGCTTTGGCCCCGGGCACCCCCTCTGCGGCAATGACTCCGCTACCGCGGGGGGCGTCGTCGAGTTCTGGAGCGTCGAGGAGTAGCGTGATGTGGGTCGTCGGCTGACCCGTCGTCGTCCGCAACGCGTGGGTGTCGACGTGCGGCTGGAGGAGCGCGAGGGTGGCGGCCCCGGACGTCGCCACGACGACGTCGTGCGCCTCCGGGACGTCCGTGCCGCCGGCGACCACGACCCGCCAGCGCCCGCGGGAACCGGACTCGATCGCGGCGACCGGGGCGCGTGTGAGCAAGGTGGCGCCGTGGGCGCGTGCGGCCTCCGCGAGGGCCTCGGCGAGGAGGTGCATGCCTCCGGTGACGGACGCGACGGCGGGCCCCTCGGGCAGGGTCGCGGCGACGGCGGCGGCAAGCGACCCGGTGCGCCGTAGCGCGTCGCGAAGGCCCGGCATGACACTGTCGACCGGTAGCACCGACGGATCGGCGCCGTGGATCGCCGAGACCAGAGGTCGTACGAGGCGTTCGAGCAGCCCCTCGCCCATCCGAACGGTGATGAGCGTCGCGAGGTCGCGGGCGTCGGAGCCGGGGGTCGGGCCCAGATCGGCGTCCAGCGCCGCGCGTCGCGCCGCGGCCTCACCGATGGCGGCGACGACGTCGGGGGAGCTCGGGTCCGCGGGGATGCCGAGCATGGCGCGGGCCGGGGCGCGGAAGGCGCCCTGTGCCGGGGTGACCAGCCACGAACCGTGCGCGGGCAGCTCCGTGGGCAGCCCGAGTTCGGCGCACAGCTCGGCCACCGCGGGCCGCCGTACCGCGAACGCCTCCGGCCCGCGGTTGACGATCACGCCGCCGACGTCGAGCGGACGCACGAGCCCACCGAGATGGTCGGAGGCCTCGACCAACGTGACCCGGCGTCCGCTGCGGGCCAGCTCCCACGCCGCCGTGAGGCCGCCGATACCGCCGCCGACGACGACGACGTCCACTGCATCCCTCATCGCGCGTGCGCGAGTTCGACGATACGGGTGAGGACGCCGGGATCCGTCTCGGGAGGAACACCGTGGCCGAGGTTGAGCACATGCGCAGCGGCCGATCGCCCCCGGTCGATCACATCCTCCACGTGCCGCTGGAGCACGTCCCACGGTGCGGCGAGCAGTGCCGGGTCGATATTGCCCTGCACGACGGTGCCGGGACCGAGCCGCCGGACAGCCTCGTCGAGGCCGATCCGGTGGTCCACCCCGACGACCTCAGCACCGGTGTCGCGCATGAGAGTGAGGATCTCCGAGGTGCCGGTCCCGAAGTGAACCCGCGGCACCAGGCCCTCGACAGCGGACAGGACGCGGGCGGAGTAGGGCGCGACCCGCTCGCTGTAATCGATGACCGAAAGCGAACCGGCCCACGAGTCGAAGAGTTGGACCGCGCGTGCCCCGGCATCGATCTGGGCGAGGAGGAACTCCGCGGTGCGGTCCGCCGCCCAGGTCATCAACCGGGCCCATGCGGCCGGGTCTGCGTGCATCATCGTTCGGGCGGCGAGGTGATCCCGTGAGGGCCGCCCTTCGACGAGGTAGGCCGCCAGGGTGAACGGGGCACCACCGAAACCGATGAGCGGGACCGGTTCACTCCCACCGTCGAGCTCGCGCACGGCGATGCCGACGCCCTCGCGAATCGCCGTCATGTCGCCGCCGGGTAGTGCGGTGAGGCGGTCGACGTCGGCGGCCGTGCGCACTGGCGAGCCGATGACCGGGCCCACACCCCGGACGATCTCGACATCAACACCCGCCAGTCGCAGGGGGATGACGATGTCGGAGAAGAAGATCGCGGCATCCACGCCGTGCCGCCGCACCGGCTGGCAGGTGATCTCCGCCGACAACTCCGGCCGGAGACAGGACTCGAGCATCTCGGTTCCCTCCCGGACCTTCCAGTACTCCGGCAGGGACCGGCCGGCCTGACGCATGAACCACACGGGCAGTCGTTCCGGCCGGACCCCGGAGTAGGCGGACAGCAGGGCGGAGGGGGTCGACGAGAGATCATCAGATGAATTCACTCAAGCATTGTGTCAAACCTTGCGGGGTTAGTTAACCTGCCAGAATGCCGCTCGCCATCCTCGCCGCCAACCACCACGACGTACCCCTGCCAGAACTCGAGAGACTCTCGGTCGGTGCCGAAGCCGCCGGGGCTCGCCTGGCCGCCCATCCCGCGGTCGAAGGTGTGCTCGTTCTCTCGACCTGCAACAGGGTCGAGATCTACCTCGAGCCGGCGGGGGCCGAGACCGACGCGATCGAGGCTGCCCGCCAGGCACTCGCCGAGACATCCGGGACATCGCGCGCACACGTCGCCGCCCGCACGTCCCACGCCGTCGGCCAGGAGGTCGTCAGGCACGTCTTCGAGGTGGCGGCGGGCCTGGACTCCATGGTCGTCGGTGAGCGGGAGATCGCCGGTCAACTTCGCCGCGCCCTGCAGTCCGCCCGCGCGGACGGGACGACGTCACCGACGCTCGAGGACGTCTTCCAGCGCGCCTCCCGCGCATCGCGCCGCATCGCCGTGTCCACCGACCTGGCCGCCGCCGGCCGATCGGTTGTGTCCGTTGCCCTCGACCTCGCCTCGGCACGCACGTCGCGTGCGGGTTGTCCGCGGGAGGTTCCCTCCTGGAGCGACGCGGACGGACCGCGGGTGCCCGCCGGCACCTGGGCCGGAGCGCGCGCCGTCGTCGTCGGCACCGGCGCCTACGCCGGTGCGACCGTCGTCGCCCTGCGCAAGCGGTCGTGCGCCGACATCAGCGTCTGGTCCTCCTCCGACCGGGCCGAGGGGTTCGCCGCGAAGAACGCCGTCGTGCCCCTGGCCGCCGACGGTCTGGTCGCGGCACTCGCGACCGCCGACCTCGTCATCTGCTGCCGTGGCACGGGCACCCCGGTCATCGACGTCGAAACCGCCTCCGAGGCCCTGGCGATGAGGTCGCCCGCGAGGACTCCCCTCGTTCTGGTGGATCTGGCCCTCCGTCGCGACGTCGCCGCCGGTGTGGCCGACCTTCCGGGTCTGGTGCTGCTGGACCTGAACACCGTACGCAGCCACGCACCGGCAGCGACCGACGGCCAGGTCCACCGCGCCCAGGAGATCCTCGCCGAGGAGGTCGAGGAGTTCTTCGGACGAAGGGCGGAGAGGGCCATGGACGATGTCGTCGTCGCCATGCGTGAGCACGTCGGTGGTGCGCTCGAGGCAGAGCTTGCCCGGCTACCGATGTCCGGTGTGGTGGACGCCGGCCAGGCGACGCAAGCCCTACGCCGGCTGGCCGCCAAACTCCTCCATGACCCCACTGTCGCCGCACGCGCGGCGGGCCGGGAGGGCCGCAGTCAACAGTTCATCGAGGCGCTGGCCCTCGTCACCGGCGTGCAGGTACAGCGCGAGGACCCACTACCCCGTGACCGTCCGCGCCGCACGACGGCCCACGACACGTGCGCCGCCGGGACCGTGCCGAGCCCGCGCGCCCTGGTGTCCCCGAGTTGACCGTCCGCCCCGATGTCGGCCGGCACGACCCTCCGGCACGGTCCTGGTCTCGCCGCAGCCGGACGCGACGGTACCGCCTTGCCCTTCAGTCAGTGTGGCTTCAGGTGGCGGCGTTGAAGTCCGCGTTGATCTTCAGGTCGTCGATCTCGCAGTCGTCGGTCTCGCAGAACGCCTCACCGATGGCGTCGATGGTCTCCATGTCGCCGTCGTAGATCGCATCGAGGAAGGCCGGGATGAGTTTCTTCGTGGCCGCCTCGTACTCCTCCCGGGTGATCTGGGTGTAGGGCATCTGCGGGTAGGTGAAGTTGCCCTGCGGCAGGAACGAGGCGGTCTTGAGCCGGCCGGCGTAGTCGGTCAGGATGTCCCCGATCTGGTCGCCCTCGGACTCGGGGTCGAATGACAGGGTCACCGAGACGGAGTTGTCCGACCAGTACTTCTGCGCCAGCGCGGCCAACTCGGCCTTCTCCCGCAGTGATACGTCCTTCTCGGAGCGGCGGGCTGCTGACTTGACCGGGAAGAAGATCACCGTGGTGCCGGTCGGGTCCTCGCTGGCCGGCTCCACCCGGTACCCGGCGGCCTGGAACAGGGTGACCAGCGGGTCCTCGTTGCGGAACCGGATCGCCCGGTCGAAGTAGGTCCCGCCCGGGGCCCAGTGCACCCCCGGGGAGACCCCGGCCACGATGGACACGGTCCCGCTGGGCTTGACGGTGGTGGTGCGGATGGACTCGCGCACGGCGAGCTTCTCGGACAACTCCGCGTCCCAGGACCGGACCGCCCGGTAACCCTCATCCATCCACTCGACCAGCACCTCGGTGCTGTGGTTGTCCACAAAGTCGGCGATGCCCGACATCGAGGTGCCCACCCGCCGGTTGCGCTGCATCACCGCGTTGGTGCGCTCCCAGTGGGTGGACAGCAGCGTGACGATCTTGCCGTAGAGGAAGGCGATCCTGAGGGTGGCCAGGAAGTCCTCCTTGGACTCCGCGCGGGAGGGGAAGGACTCCACCAGGGTGCAGCACTCGAAGGACTCCAGGGGCTGCTCGGCGCAGGGGTTGTAGCCCATCACCCGGTGGTCCTTGTGGTCGGCGGGGTCGGCCAGGCGCCCGTAGGCGCGGGTGGTGTCCAGCCAGATCACCCCGGGCTCACCGTTGCGGGAGATCGCCTCGGTGACGCCGGACAGGTCATCGCCGGAGTTGACCACCACGGAGTTGTTGCTCATCCAGGCCCAGCCAGGTGCCTGCGCGTCGTAGGAGTTGCGCTCGGGGAAGACCTCGGGGTTTTTCAGGTTGAGGAAGTCCGGGTCGTCCAGTTCCCCGAGCAGGATCTCGGCGGAGCGGCGCACGTTGCCGGCCACCACGCACACACCGATCAGGTTGCCGATGTCGGCGATGTCCCGGGTGGTCAGGGCCTGGCCGCCGCGGCCGTGCAGCACGCCCCGGATCGCGGTGTGCAGCCGGTGCAGCGGCGCCGGTCCCGCGGCGGTGCCGCCGAAGGTCCTGATCGGTGCGCCCTTGGGGCGGATCTGGGCGTAGTCCATCGCCGGGAGCTCGGTGCCCTTGAGGTAGGCGTCGATCACCATCGCGGTGGAGTCCACCCAGCCCTCGCGGGTGTCGGGGATGGTGAACACCGGGGTGCCGGCCTCCACCACCGGGCGCAGTGCGCGTCCGTCGGCGTCGATCTCCAGGCCGGTGGCCGAGTCGTGCACCGTGGGGTCTGCGATGGTGAAGCCCTTCTTGGCCCCGCGGGTGTCGAAGCCCACCCCGACCCCGAGCATCGAGGCCTCCATGAGGAACGTGAACGGCGCCGAGGGGTCCTGCTCGGTCATGTCCTCGGTGGACACGAACGCGCAGTTCTGCAGCGGAGCCGAGTTGCCCACCTCGTTGACCAGCGGGGTTCCCATCACCCACAGGCCCCGGCCCGGCGGGGTCCACTTGAGCTGGAACAGCCGCTCGTAGGCGTCCTGGGCCATCTCCTGCGCCTCCGCCTCGTCCCAGGGCAGGCGCTGGGAGGTGTAGTGGTCCTTGAGGATGGAGAACATGCCCTCGACCACCCGGCTGCACACCTCGTGCCAGCGTTCCTTGGTGCCGTCCTCCCGCTGGCGCGAGTAGGTACGCAGAAAGGTGATCTCACCCAGGGAGTTGCCGGCGGCGTCGGCATAGCCCCACGGCACCTGCCGGGTGGCGTAGGAGTCGACGAACGTGGACGGGAGCTGGAAGGAGAACATCAGGTGAGTTGCTTTCTTCGGTGTGGCTGGGACGCGGCTGGGGCGTGAACGACATCAATGTAATTCGCTGGATGACCAACACTACACCTAGTAGTCAGGGTTCGGAACGACCACCAGATCTTGTGTCCGGCGTGTCGGCGTGTTCTCCGTCGGCGTGTCGCACCACAGCGGCCGGAGCGGGTGCGAACCCGACCTGGCTGGCCCCCCGGCGCAGGGTGGCCAGCACCAGCGGACCGATCACCACGATGCCCACCACCGTGGTGATCGCGCGCCCGATCTCCCACACCAGTGAGGTGGTCACCGCATAGACGAGGAACCGCTGGATGTTCTCCCCCGCCGCCGCGCCGGGGACGAAGGAGAGTTCGGTGCCCAGGCCGAGCTGGAAGGGCCAGAAGGAGAAGTTCATCGCCAACCCGTACCCGACCGAGGCGATCACGGCGTACCCGGCGAGCATGGCGACCTCCCACCGTCCGCGCACCCCGCGGGGCAACAGACCCGCACCCATCGCCACCCAGGAGGCGGCCAGCATCTGGTAGGGCAACCAGGGCCCGACCCCGCCGGTGAGCAGCGCCGAGGCAAACAGCGTGGTGGAGCCCAGCGCGAACCCGAACCCGGGGCCCAGCACCCGCCCACCGAGCACCAACGGAAGGAAGACGGTCTCGATCCCGGCGGTGCCGCCGGCCAGGGGTCGTAGCACCACCCCCACGGCCGAGAGCAGGCCCAGCAGCGCGACCGCCTTCACCCCGATCCCCCCGTCGGCCAGCGCCACCAGCAGCACCACCAGCACCAGGCTCAGCACCAGACCGAGCGCGATCGGGACATGATCGACCTGGATGAATCCCTCGGTCATCACCAACGGCCAGCCGAAGATGACCAGGCCGACCGCGGTGGCGGCGGCCAGGACCACGAGGGTCCGGGGCCGCAGGGGCACAGCCGGGGCAGCGTCCGGACCCCGGCTCATGCCCGCGCCTCCAGTGCCCGGCGCACCTCGGCCACGGTCAGGTAGCCCAGCGGGTGCAGGATCTTCGCGGTCTGAGGCGCCAGGGTGGGCGAGGCGACCAGGATCTCCCGCGCCGGGCCATCGGCCACCACCTGTCCCTGCGCCAACGTCACCACCCGGTGGGCGCAGCGGGCCACGAACTCCACGTCGTGACTGGTCAGGACGACGCCGTGGCCGGCCCGGGCACGAGCGGTGAGCACCCGTGCCAGCGCTTCCTTGGCGCCGTAGTCCAGCCCGCGGGTCGGTTCGTCCAGAAGCAGCACCGGCGGGTCGGCGGCCAGTTGGACCGCGAGCGCCAGCGCCAGCCGTCCGCCCTCGGACAGGTCCGCGGGGTTCGTGGCCCGGTCCAGGCCGGGAGCGATCCGGTCGAGCAGGTCCGCGGCGGTACCGTCGGCCGCCCCGGCATCGGTGTCGGCTGCGGCGCATTCGGCGGCCACCGACTGGTGGTAGAGCAGGTGTGCCGGCGTCTGGGGCACCAGGGCCACGTGGCGGCGGGCCCGGGCCGGGGACAACGCTGCCGGGTCCGGTGTTCCCGCTGCGCGGAGCAGGTTCACCCGCCCGCCCGAGCGTGATCCGGTGCCCTGCAGGGCCCAGAGCAGGGAGGAC
This sequence comes from Pseudactinotalea sp. Z1739, assembly GCF_049725055.1. The sequence continues at coordinate 111,914 of NZ_JBMPQA010000009.1, forward strand.
TTGCCGGAGCCGTTGCGACCCATGACCGCCAGGACCTCACCGGCATGCAGGGTCAGGTCGAGGTCGTGCACCGCGGTGACGCCTCCGTAGGTGACGCTCAGGCCGCGCGCGCTCAGCAGCCCATGCCCGGGTGCACCGCCGGTTCCCGGTCCGCCTGCGTCGTCGTCGGTGGTCCTTGCCGGCCGCCGCGACCGGGGCGAGCCGGTGCTGCCGGGTTCCCGCGCGCCGTCGCCGTCCGGCGGCCCCAGCCGTGTGCGCAACGGCCCGGCACGCCGGCGCGCGTCCCGCACCGACAGCGGCACCGGGTCCCACCCCGCGAGGCGGCCCAGCTCCACCACCGGAGGCGCACTGTGACTGGCGGCCAGGACCGTCCCGGGGTCGCCGTAGGTGACCGTGCCATCGGGATGGACCTCGAGCACGGAGTCGGCGAACTGAATCACCCGCTCCAACCGGTGTTCGGCCAGCAGCACGGTCACGCCCAGGTCGTGCACCAACCGGGTCAGGGCCGCCAGCACGTCCTCGGCCGCGCCGGGGTCCAGCGCGGAGGTCGGCTCGTCGAGCACGAGGATCCGCGGTTGGGCCGTCATCACCGCGCCGATGGCCACCCGCTGCTGCTCCCCGCCGGACAACTCGGTCAGCGCCCGGTCCCGCAGCTGGGCCAGCGCGAGCAGGTCCAGGACCTCCTCGACCCGCTTGCGCATCACCGGGCGGGGCAGTCCGAGTTGTTCCAGGGCGAAGGCCAGTTCCTCCTCGACGGTATCGGTGACGAAGCCCAGCAGCGGGTCCTGGGTGACGACCCCGACCAGATCGGCCAGGTCGCGCGGAAGGTGTGTTTCGGTGTCCCGCCCGTCCACGAGTACCCGGCCGGTCAGCACGCCCCCGGTGAAGTGGGGCACGCGGGCGCAGGCGGCACCGAGCAGGCTGGACTTTCCCGCCCCGGTCGCACCGGTGACCAGGCACAGTTCCCCCTCGGGGATCGCCAGGTGCACATCGCGCAGCACCGGGGCGGTCGATCCCGGGTAGACCAGGCTGACCGATTCGAAGCGGATCATCGCCCACCCCGTCCCAGCAGCGCCGGCACCACCAGGAGGAGCGCTGCGGCGATGAGGCCGAGCGGAAGGCCCAGCCACGGCAGCGGGTCCGGGTGCGCCCGGTCACCGGCCAGAACGACGGCGAGGGCGGCCGACGCGCTACAGGCCACCACCGCGGTCTCCCGGATCCGCCACGGAGCCGCCCGGTACCGGGTGCGCCGGACCCGGCGGGAGGCGTGGGCGGTGGTCAGCACGCCCAGCACGGCCGCACCCGCCAGCACCGGCAGACCCAGCCAACCCGGCATCGTGGCGTCGAGCAGCCCGTAGGTGCCCACGCCGGCGAGCAGGACTGCCACCAGCAGGGCCAGGTTCAGCCCGGCCGAGGCCCGGGTGCGGGTGCGCGCGTAGCCACGGGAGTCCATCGAGGCGGCCAGGGCGATCGCGCGATCCATCGCGTCGGCCAGCACCGGCCGCACGTAGCCCAGCACCACCCGGGGGCCGGAGCCCTCCACGCCCCGTAGCCGCCGGGCCCGCCGGACGGTGCGGGCCGAGGCGATGAGCTGGGGGGTGACCGTGACCGCGATGACCACCGCGGTGGACAGGTCGTGCAGCGCGCCGGGCAGGTGGCGCAGTACGTGCTTGGGGTTGGCCAGGGCGTTGGCGGCGCCGAAGCACACGATGATCGCGGCCAGGGCGATCGCCCCGGAGAACGCGTGCACCAGCCCGCGGGACTCGATCGGACCGAGCAGCGAGATGCCGCCGGCCCACTCCGGCAGCGGCAGTGCCGGCAGGGGCACCAGCACCGGCCCGCCGGTGCGGATGCCGAACAGCACATAGAAGCCCGACCGCAGCACGATGACCGCCGCGGCGATGATCAGGTACAGCCGGAAGATGCGGGTCCAGGGCGCCGCCGACCTGCGCCACAGCACCACCGCCACCACCGCACCGGTGAGCAGCAGGACCCCCACCGGATCGCCCGTGCGGGTCAGCGCGATCACCGCCGCCCCGGCCCAGGCCCACCAGGCCAGCGGGTGCAGTTCCGGGACCCGGGGGCGCACCAGCGGGGTGGGAGGGGCCGGGGCCACGGCGGTCATCGGCTCAGGGCCGCCGGCGGTACAGCCAGACGGCGGTCACGATCGCGAGCACGAGCACGGCGAGCGCCAGCACCACCCAGATGGTGGTGCCGGCCCAGGCCGTGCCGTCGTCGGTGGTGTCGTCGGTGGTGTCGTCGTCGGCCGCACCATCGTCCGCGGCGGCTTCGTCCGACCCCGGTGCAGCGTCGTCGTCCTCCCCGCCGTCCGCACCGTCGTCCGCGGGGGCGCCGGCCCCTGAGGCGCTCTCCTCGAGTGCGTCCTGCGGTGTGATCTGGGGCCCGGCGGTCCCGTCGTGGTAGCGCCAGCCGTCGATGTCCCCGGGTGCGGGATCGGTGCCATCGGCACCGGCGGTGTGCGCGACCCACTCCCCCGATGTACCGGTCCAGTAGGACCAGAAGGAGCCGTCGAAATCCTCCGGGCACGGGTCGGGCATCGCGTCGATCGCGCAGACCATCCCCGGTGTCGAGTCGGTGGCGGTGAAGCCGGCACCCTCCAGCGCCTCGCGACCGTTAGCGGGGTCCCCCGGGGCGAAGCCGACCTCGATCGTCCCGCCCAGGTCGGTGAAGTCCACCACCACGGTGACCCCGTCCGCACCGGGCGCGGCGTCGGCGGCCGCCGGGGCATCGAGTGCGGCCGGTGCGAGCACGAGGACGGCGGCGGCGGTGAGCGCGAGCGCGAGCCTGCGCCGGGGGCGGGTGCGTAGGGAGGACATCGGACGCCTTTCTGGCGGTCACGGCAGGGTCCTCGGCCCGCCGGGTGCGCGTGCACCGCCGGCGCCTACGGACTCCCCTCCGCAGACCACGACGGACAGAGCCACTTCTTCCGGCCCAACCCAGGTGTTCCGACTGATCGGGATGTCCCGATTCACGGTTGCGGGTCAGTGCCGGAGTCACACCGGCTTCCCCTCGGCAGGGCCTGGTCCGACCATAGCCGCTTCACGCCGCCTGCGGAACGCCGGCACCAGCACCGGGTGGGCTCCGGCACGCCCCATCCGCCCGGGCGTCCCGTTCGGCCCCGGCAGCGCGAGGCCTTCCTGGCAGAGCCTGGTGGTGCCATGCTGAGGACATGGCGACGAAGATCTACACCAAGCGTGGCGATGACGGCTCCACCGGACGATTCCTGGGCGGGCGGGTGTCCAAGGCCGATCTGGTCGTGGAGACCAGCGGTGACGTCGATGAGGCGATCGCCGTGCTCGGGGTTGCCCGCGCCGGCTGCGAGGACGAGTCCATGGCCGGACTCATCCTGCACCTGCAGCGTGAGCTGTTCGTGCTCGGGGCCGATGTGGCCACCCACCCGGAGCGGCGTGACCGGCTCGAGGAGGGCGTGTCCTTGGTGACCGAGGCCATGGTCACAGCCCTGGAGGAGATCATCGACGAGCGCCTCACCGTGCGCCCGCTCGAGCCGGTCTTCCTGGTCCCGGGCACGACGACGACGTCGGCTCACCTGGACGTGGCGCGCACCGTGGTGCGCCGGGCCGAGCGGCACGCGGTCGCAGCGCTGGGGTCCGGGGCGGTCGTCGCCGAACCGGTGCTGCGCTACCTGAACCGGCTCTCCGACCTGCTGTACGTGCTCGCCCGGGACGCCAGCGGACCCGCATCCGAACCGGCCAGCCGGGGCTGAGGCGGGTACTCCCGGCGGCGGGCGGCTCCGGGAGGACTCCGTCATGAGCACCCGGCCACCAGCGGGTCCGGTGGATCCGCACCGGTCCCCCTGGGTGGCCCCGCCCCGGTCCGGGTGGCCCGCCCGATCCGGGTGGCCCCGCCCCGGTAGTGCTGATGTTCGAGCGACGGTCCGTGCTCAGGTCAGCACCACCGTGACCTCCTCGTTCCCGGACTCCAGCACCACCTCGGCCGTCGCGCCACCGGCTTCCACCTCGTAACGCCCGGCGAAGCCGCTGAGTTCCACCCGGCCCTGATCATCGGTGCGACCGGTGGTCGGCGTGAGCCACCAGTCCTCGCGGACCAGGGTCCGCAGCGCGTGGTAGGCGGGTTTGGGTGAGCCGTCGGCCCGGAGCAGGCCGGCCGGGGCCCCCAGCCAGGCATCCCCGCCGTCACCGATGCCCCAGTAGGTGACCGAGTCGACCGCGGGGTGGGCGACGAGCGCGGTGTAGTGGGCCACGATGTCGGCGGCCTGGCGCTCCTCGCCCTCGGGCGTGCTGGGCCAGTCGGGGACCCGGTGATCGTTGAGGTCCTCGATGTGCTCGGGCATGAGATCACCGGAGACCAGGGTGGTTTCGGTCCAGTGCAGCGGCAGGCCGAACCTGGCGAACCGGTCGCAGGTCTCGGTCAGGTACTCCTGGCCACGGAAACCCTGATGCATGTGGGACTGCAAGCCGATGGCGTCGATCTGGATCCCGGCCTCGAGGACCTGCTCGATCAGATGCTCGTACTCGGGTCCGAGGTCGAAGTCGTTGAGCACCAGGTGCGGGCGCACTCCGGCGCTGCGCGCCTCCTCCACGGCCAGGCGCACCATCTCCACCCGCCCTTTCTGCGCGCACAACCGCGAGATCGCGTTCGGCACACCATCGGGTTCATTGGTGAACCTGGGCATGATCACGACCTCGTTGATCGCGTCCCAGGAGTCGATCAGCCCCGCGAAGTGACCGACCTCCCGCCGGATCCGGCCCCGCAGCAGCTCCTCGGCCTCGGCCAGGGACAACTGATCCACCCATGGGGCCTTGACCGTGTGCCAGACCAGGGGGTGCCCCTTCAGACGGACCTCCCGCTCGGCGAACCACCGGGCCGCGCGCAGCAACGCCTCGCGCCGGGTGTGGCCCCGCTGTGGTTCGTACCGCCCCCAGTAGAAGGGCAACGTCGCGGTGTCGAAGAGATTGAGCCAGAGGTCCTGGTAGGGAGGGTCCGCATCGGCCACCTCGAAGGCGGCGCAGCCGAACCCGAATGCGTGCTGCCGTTGCTGGAGCCGGACCTCGCGCCGGGTGAGGGGGGTGCCGTCCGCTTCGGTGAGGCGAAGCATCGTGGTGGTTCTGCGGTGGTCCACGGAGACGGCGGCGCTGTCTCGTTGGTCGAGGGACATCGGGTTTCCTTTCGATGGCATGGCGGACGGGGCGAGCGTGGCCGGCAGGAGGGCATGGCGGACGGGGCGGGCGTGGCGGGCGGGGGGGCGTGGCGGACGGGGGCGGACGGTGACGGGCGGTGGCGGACGGCCCGTGCACCGGACCGGGTGCCGCTGGTGGACCGCCTCTCAGCCCTTGATCGAGCCGAGCATGATGCCGGAGACGAAATAGCGCTGCACGAACGGGTAGACGCACACGATCGGGATGATCGTCAGGATCATCGTCACCGCCTGGATGTTGGCCGAGATCGCCGCGGTGGTACTGCCCGCCATTGCCGCCCCCTCACTCGTTGCCGAGGATGCTCCCGCGATGAGGTTACGCAGGAACAAGGTCACCGGGAACAGGTCCTGCCGGTCCAGGTAGAGGAAGGCGGCGAACCAGTCGTTCCAGAGCGCCACCGAGTAGAACAGCGTCATCGTGGCCAGGACCGCCTTGGACAGCGGAAGCACGATACGGGTGAAGATCCCGAACCAGCCCAGCCCATCGATCTGTGCGGCCTCGTCGAGTTCGGTGGGTTGGTTCTCGAAGAAGGACTTCATCACCAGCAGGTTGAACACCGAGATGGCACCGGGGATCACCATCGCCCACATGGTGTTCTTCATCCCCAGCGCCGTGATGAGCACGTAGTTGGGGATGATGCCCCCGTTGAAGAACATCGTGAAGATCGTGAGTCCGATCAGGAAGTTCCGGCCGCGCAGGTGCTTCTTGGAGAGCACGTAGGCGAACACGGTCGTCAACGCCATCGCGATGGTGGTGCCCACCACGGTGTACACCACCGTGTTGCGGTAGGAGTTCCAGAACAGGTCGTTCTGAGCCACCGCCCGGTAGGTGTCGGTGTTGAATCCGACCGGCCAGAAACTCACCATCCCGGCGTTGACCGCACCGGCACTGGAGAAGGACTGTGCGAGCACGGTGATGAACGGGTACAGCATCAGCATGGAGATCAGGATCAGCACACCGTTGTTGGCCCAGGTGAAGATCCGGTACGCACGGGTGTCGCTGGGACCGACCGGCTTTCCGGACCCGCTCGGTGTGGCTGTGATCGCGCGCTGGGTCACCACAGGCTTGCTCCTACCAGTCGACGGGATATGAGGTTCGCGCTGACGACCATGACCAAGCCGATGATCGCCTGGAACAGCCCGATCGCAGCGGCATAACTGAAATTGCTGGAGACCAGGCCGACGCGGTAGAGATAGGTGGAGATGACGTCGGCAGTGGAATAGGTCAACGGGTTGTAGAGCAGGAGCACCTTCTCGAACCCGACGTTGAGGAACGTGCCGATGTTGAGGATCAGCAGGGTGACCATCATCGGGCGGATCCCGGGCAGGGTCACGTGCCAGGTCTGCCGGAGCCGGTTCGCCCCGTCGATCCGCGCCGCTTCGTACAGGGAGGAATCGACCGTGGTCAGCGCGGCCAGGTACAGGATCGTGCCCCACCCCACGGTCTGCCAGACCTCGGAGCCGACGTAGATGGTGCGGAACCACTCCGCCCGTTGCAGGAACGGGATGGCCTCACCGCCGAACGCCTCGATCACCTGGTTCACGGTGCCCTGCACGGAGAGCAGCTGCATCACCATGCCCACCACGATCACCACCGAGAGGAAGTGCGGCAGGTAGGAGATCGACTGGATCACCCGTTTGAAGGTGCGCTTGCGAACCTCGTTGAGCATCAGCGCCAGCACGATCGGCAGCGGGAAGCACACCACCAGCGTGAGCAGCCCGAGGATCGCGGTGTTGGCGAAGACGTTCCAGAAGTTGGGATCGGCGATGAACATGCGTACGTACTGCAGGCCCACCCACTCGTCCCCGAGGATGCTGCCCCCGGGCCGGAACCGGCGGAAGGCGATGGCGTTGCCCACCATCGGCATGTACCGGAAGATCAGCAGGAAGATCACGGGCACCAGGGCCATGGCGTACAGCACCCAGTCGCGCCGGAGTGCCTTGCGCCAGGGCACCTTCGTGGACTTCTTCGTCGGCGCCAGCCAGGACCGTGGTCCGCGCCGGGGACGCCACGAGCGTTCCTGTCCCACCGGTGCTCCGTCGCCCACCAGCACCTCGCCGCCGGGTGCCGGGCCGGCTGTGCGAACTGAACTCATCTGTTAGTCCTTCACCAGAGTTGACCGAGCTCGATGGGCCGGCGGCGTGGTGCCGCCGGCCCACCGGCAAACGGTGCGTGTCAGCCCCCGTTCTCGGCGTTCTCGCGGGCCTCGTTGACCAGGTCCTCGTAACTGGAGAGCCCCTGGGACTCCAACTGGCCCAGGAACGCGTCCCACTCGGACAGGTCGCGCTGGCCGATGATGAACGCCAGGGTCGCGGTGTCCACGGTGTCCTTCAAGGGGGTACCCCACAGCGCGGCCTGCTCCAGCTGCGCCTCGGTCAGCGGGGCGTTCGGGAACGGGTCGCGTGGGGTGCGGGTGGACAGCACCGTGTCGATGTAGTCCACGAACTCCGGGGCGTTGTAGGACTCCTTCAGCGCCCGGGACTCGGTCGAGCCGGCGAGCACGTCGTTGCTGAAGCCGAGGTCGCCGATGTCGGTCTCGGCGCCGACGTTGATGTTGAAGGACTCCAAGGAGTACTCGGGGTTCAGCGTGATGGTGCCGTCGTCGTCCTTGGTGTAGTGCTCACCCTCGACGCCCCACTGCAGCATCTCGCGGGCCTCGGGGTTGTAGTACAGCCAGTCGACGAAGTGCAACAGGTCGCAGAAGTTCTCATCCTCGGCCGCGTGTGAGGACAGCATGAACCCGTTCCAGAAGTTGCGCGGCTCCACGACTTGCCCGGCGGGGCCGCCGGGCGGGGCGACCTGGGTGAGTTCGTAGTCGGTGACGCCGGCCGCATCGAGGGCTTGGGCGAACTCCTGCACGGTGCCGGAGGCACCCGAGGCAGCGAACACCTGCTCCGATGCGAACTTCTCCGTGACCGTGCCCATGCCGTCGTTGGCGTCGGTCAGCGACTCGGTGTCCAGCAGCCCGTCGTCGGCCAGGCCGTGGAAGTAGGTGACCATCTCCCGGTATCCGTCGGTGGTGGGAGCGTAGACGAACTCATCGGCGTCCTCGTCGAACCACATCCCGGTGCCGAACCCCCAGCCCGCTACGGTCCCGAAGGCGTGCGAGGCGTAGTTCCACATCGAGTGGCCCTCGAATCCGTCAGCGAGGGGCTGGCTGTCCGGGTAGGCCTCCTTGATCAGTTCCAGACCCTCGCGCAGGTCCTCCCAGGTCTCCGGTGCCGGGGCGCCCACCTCGTCGAAGATGTCCTGGCGGATGATGAGGGTGAAGACCGGGACGGAGACCTCCTGCAGCCCCGGCGTCATGTAGTACCTGCCGTCGGCCTGGCGCAGGTTCTCCACCATGTCTTCCAGTTCCCACTCCTGCACGTACTTGGTGAAGTTGGGCATGTAGTCGGAGTAGTCGCTCAACGGGACCACGGCACCGGAGGCCGCGTACTGGCGCTCGTCGCCGGTGTAGATGAGTGGGATGATCTGCGGCGCGTCACCGGCGCTGATCAACAGGCTGCGCCGCTCCTCGGCGTCACTGAAGGACATGTTGGTCAGTTCCAGCGTCACGTTCGTGCGCTCGGCGATCTCATCGAAGAGGATCCAGTCGTCGGTGATCGGGTTCTCCGGCCAGTCGGTCCACAGCATGGAGAAGGTGACCGGCTCGGCGGCACTCCATTGCTCGTCGGCAACGCTCTCCGAGGAGCACTGAAGTCCGCCCGCGGCGGCCCCGGTGCCCTCGGCACCCTCTCCGCTTCCCGGATCGGACGTGGCGTCGCCGTTCCCACCGCCGCACGCGGCCAGCCCGAGAACCGCGGCCAGGGTTGCGGCGCCGACTGCACTCACGCGCTTGCGCCGAAACGATGTTGCCTCTGATGACATCTGTCTCCCTCTCCTTCGAGTCAGGACCGCGGACAAGGGCCCGGGGGCCTGGTATGGAATGCCGGATCGGGCAAGCCTCGATCCGGCGGTCTCCGGCACCTGCGCCGGTGACGTTCTGTACGGCGTCGATTCTGCGCGCGTTCGGTAGCCCTCTCTCGCATCGTTGGGATCGCACGTGATTAATCGATCAAGCACGTAGAGTGTGGCATGAGGGGGCGCCGCCGTCAATGCGCCTCGAAAAATCTGCGACAATCGGCGCTCGGAGGTTCACCATGGTCACCATGAGCGATATCGCTCAGCGCACCGGCGTTACGGTGGCGACCGTCTCGAACGCGTTGACCAACCGCGGCCGGGTGTCCCCCGAGACCCGCGCCAGGATCCACCTGGTCGCCGAGGAACTCGGGTACCAGGTCAACCTGACCGCTCGCCATCTCCGGGTCGGGCGGTCGAACGCGATCGCCTTCATCGCGCCGAGTTTCCATGACTACTTCAGTGACATCGCTGATGAGTTGGCCATCCACGTCGAGGCCACCGGCCGGCATCTGGTGCTGGAACGCACCAGCGCGCGCACCGAGAGCGAGCTGGAAGCGGTCGCCCTGCCCCGGCTGCGGATGTTCGACGGCGTGGTGCTGTCCACCGTCGGCCTCAGCCATGAGGACATCGAGAAGGCCCGGCACCGGGTTCCACTGGTGCTGCTCGGTGAGCGGACGATGCCGAGGTCGGTCGATCACATCCGGCTCGCCAACGAGGACGGCGCCCGGCTGGCCACCGCACACATGCTCGCCAACGGCGCGCGCCGCGTCATCGTGCTGGGCGGTTCGGCGCAGGAGGACGCCGGGATCTCCTCCTCCCGGCGGGCCGGTTGGGAGGCCGCCCATGCCGAGGCCGGTCTCGCCGTCGACCCCCGGTTGATCGTGCCGTTGGGCGACTACACGATGCACGACGCCCGGGAGGCGATGCGCGGCGTGCTCGGTGAGGGCCTGGCCTTCGACGCGGTCTTCGCCGTCACGGACATGCTCGCGCTCGGGGCGATGTCGGCGCTTTGGGAGCACGGCGTGAGCATTCCCGACCGTGCACAGGTGGCCGGCTTCGACAACCTCGCGATCTCGGACTACCTACATCCGGGCCTGACCAGCATCGACGCCAACCACGAGTTCGTCACCGGTGAGGCGATGCGCCTCCTGGAGCAGCGCATCGCCGGGGACGAGGTGCCCGCGGAACACATCGTCAGCCCGGTCTCCCTGGTGGTGCGTGGCTCCACCCGGTGACGGCCCTGTTGCGGTCGCAGGACCCGGGCCGGTGGCTACCCGGCGCGGCGGTCAGCCCAGCCCTGTTGGGGGCGTGCCCGCACCCAGGAGCCGCCGGTAGACCCGCTCCCAGCCTTGCGCGGTGGCCCGCCAGGTGCGCCTCAGCGCCAGTTCGCGACCGTGTTGTCCCAGCGCGGCAGCGCGGTCCGGATCGGTGAGCATCCCTGCGATCGCGTCGGCCCAGTGCTGCGGGTCGCGGCTGGGCACGATCAGGCCGGTGACGCCGTCGTGGACCGCCTCGCGCAGCCCCCCGGCGCCGGAGGCGATCACCGGGACCCCGCAGGCCGAGGCCTCCAGCGCGGTGAGCCCGTAGCTCTCGGAGTGCGAGGGCACCAGCACCGCGCGAGCGGTGGCGAAGCAGCGTGCGAGCCGGGCCCGGGCGACCGCGCCGTTGAACTGCAACCGGGTCGCCACGCCGAGCTCGGCGGCGAGGGCCCGCAACTCCTCGTCATAGCCGGGGTAGGCGCCCGAGGGGGCTCCGAGCACGTGCAGGTCCGGTCGGATCTGCGCAGGCAGCAGTGCCAGGGCGCGGATCGCCAGGTCCACGCCCTTGAGCGGCTCGAGGCGGGCCGCCAGCACCAGTGTGGAGCGAGGCTCGCCCTCGATGGGGTGGAACAGATCCACATCCACCCCCGGCGGCACCACGAACACCCGCTCGCCGCCGGCGCCCAGGCGGCCGGTGACCGTGGCGGCCTCGGCGTGGCTGACCGCGAGCACGGCGTCGCTGGTCTTTGCGAGGTGACGTTCACCGTCGATCCTCCCGGGACCCTCCGGTGGTTCACCCTCACCGAGCGGACGCCCGTTGGGCGCGGCGATGGAGTGGTAGGTCTGCACGTGCGGGCGGCCATGGTCGACGGCGAGGGGCTGGGCGGCCATCCCGGAGAACCAGTGGTGGGAGTGCACGATGTCCCAGTCGCTCCACTGCGCGGCCAGCGCCGCACCGAAGGGGGCGATGAAGTCCTCGTGCTCACGTTTGCCGGCCGGGGCGGGCGGGCCGGCGCTGAGGTGATGGACCACCACGCCGCTGGGTAGCTCGAGGCGGTCCGGGAGATCCGCGGCGGCCCGTCGGGTGAAGATCTCCACCTGGTGTCCCAGGCCCGCGAGCGCGTCGGCGCTGTGCCGCAGCATCACGTTCATGCCCCCGGCGTCGCCGGACCCGACGTCGGCCAACGGCGAGGTGTGCAGGCTGATCAGCGCAAGCCGCAGCGCTCCGGACGGCATGTGTTCAGATTATGCCTGCCACCACGGCTTCGGCCCAATCGGGGCGGTTCCACAGACCTCCGGTCTGCCTCGCGGGTCCACGTGGGAGCAGAACGAGAAGGCCGGATCCACGTGGATCCGGCCTTCTCGAGGGGTGGAGGTGGCGGGAATTGAACCCGCGTCCGACAGTGAAGACCCAGGGCTTCTCCGAGTGCAGTCTGCTATCGATTTTCTCGGCCCCAGCGCTCACGCAGACAAGTCGCTGACAGGCCCAGTCACCTGAGTGTCCCAGTAGCCCCGGTGACGAGGACTACCAGCAGTGGCTCTCTAGTCGACGCCAGGATCCGGGACGAGAGCTAGCCCGGGCTGACGGACTTCAGGACTCGCTCAGGCGGCGAGTGCGAAGTCGGTGCGCTTGGAATCAGCACCTATTGGTTTGCAAGGAGCGTTGACGAGATGACCTTGCATCCTCGACTCGCTTCCCCTGGAACGACAACCGTCGTCGAAACCGATCACCCCCTGTGGAATTGTTCTGCACCGACCAGTGCGCAAGCGCGGGCCAGCGGCACCAGTCTAGAGGGATAACCACGCCGGCGGCGAACCTATTCCCGCGCAGCGCGGGCCCCTGGCGGGACTACCAACCCCCGCCGCCACCGCCGCCGACGCCGCCACCGGCGAACCCACCTCCGCCGGAGAAGGCGGAACCTCCGGTGCCGGCGGAGACCACGGCCGCGTCGGCGGCCGAGGAGAAGGAGGCCATCGACGCACCGAGGGCACCGGCCCAGGACGCCGAGCCCAGAGCCGGCCCGGAGTACCAATCCGGCTCGGGCACCTGCCCGCCGCTGCGGGCGACGTCCTCGAACACCTTTGCCCAGCGCTCGGTCACCTCGAAGGCGATCGCGAAGGGCAGGTAGCGGGAGAAGATGTCCTCCCCCTCCTCGAACCGCAACTGGTTCGCCTCCGCGGTCTCCAGGTACTTCTTGAAGCCCAGCGACTGCACCAGCACCGCGGTTCCGGACGCCGTGCGCGCGGGGGCGTAGGAGGCGGCTACGGCCACCGCGACCGCGGTGGCGATGACCGGGAGCCCCAGCACGCCCAGTCCGAGGGTGAAGGCCAGGACGAGGCCGAGCACGACTCCGGCGACGAAGAGGCCGATGGCGGCCAACCACCAGCGCGTGCGCACCTGGGCCGGGGAGGTGCGGAACCAGCCGCGCTCGGTCACCTCCGCGTACAGGTCCTGCTGCAACTGCGAGCGCATCGCGGAGAACTCCCCGGCGATCTCCCGCAACTCCACCGTGCGCTCCTGGCCGGGGAAGAGGGTCGCGAGTACGTCGCGCTCGTAGTCGAGCAGATCCGGATGGTCCAACTCGGGGGCACGCTCGGGGCGGATGAGGCGCCACTGCTGGGCCTCGTCGTCGCCGGTGTACTCCTCGATCCGGAAGTATCCACGCACGGCCAGGTCCACGATGGTGGCGGTCACATCGTGGGGATCGGCGACCTCATCGGCCAGGGTGCCCATCTCCCCCGGGCGCACCCCTGCCGGCGGCTGGAACTGCACCGCGATCGGGCCGCCGCGGCGCGGACCCACGGCCTCGTCGTCGGGCTCGGTTGCGGTTACGCCGGGGGCAGTCGCGGCAGCCCCGGCAGCCCCGGCAGCCCCGGCAGCCCCGGCAGCCCCGGCAGCCCCGGCAGCATCGTGATGGCGGGCACCGTCATCACGGGTACCGCCATCGCCGCCATCGTCACCCAGGCGGGCGGTGCCACCGGTGCGTGCCGGGGTGAGGCCGGGCGTCACGCCCAGGTACTGCTCATCGCGTCCGCGCCCGCGTGCCACGAGCACCACGAGGCCGACGCCGAACAGAGTGGCCCCGGCCGCACCCAGCCCGGTGGCCCGGGTCAGTCCGATCGTGTTGGCGAAGGTGTGCCGGGTGGTCAGGATCGGCTGGGCGCCGCCGAAGGTGTCGGCGGGAAACTGCACCGCCACCGACATCGGCTGACCGGGATGCAACAGTCCCTGATGCAGTTCGGCACCCTCGGAGCCGACCACCGTGGCCGAGCACTCCACGTCCGCGCCAGGGTCCCCGGCCCAGCAGGCTGCCTCCTCGGGCGCTTCGGCGGCGGACACGGTGATGCGGATCTGCGCGAGTGGCACCTCGAAGTCCTGGCCGATCACCTGCCAGTAGATCTCGTCCTGCCCCTGGTCCCCCACCCCGGAGACCGCGATCCCCTCCACCCGATAGGTCATTGTGTAGCGCTGCAGGCCGGTGATCTCGACGTCCTCATCACCGATGTAGACCGCGACGGCGTTGTCGGCGTCCTCCACCCGCACGTCAGCGGGAGCCCCCGAGGGCGAGGTGGCCTCGAAGCCGGAGTACTCCAGCACCCGGTAGTGGTCCGGGTCGTCGTCGATGGGTTGGCGGTCCACGAAGGTCAGATAGGGACCGTGGGCCTCCTCGGCACCGAAGTCGAACTCGAGATCGACCTGCACCTGCGCCACGCCGTCGGCATCGAACTGGGCATCGATCTCGTAGCGCGTGATGGACCACTCGTCCTCGGCGGCGTGGGCCGGCGGCGCGAACAGAGCCGGGAGGGCAAGCACGGCGGCGCCCAGCAGGGCGAGGATCCACACGCGCGCCGGACCACGGCCGGCCGGACGTGACAGAGCAGCCGGCGTCACGGCGTCGGGCACGTCAGCGGCTCTGCCGCAGACTCATCGCACGCTCGGCCTCGCGGGCATCCTGCTTCTCCCGGAGCGCGTGCCTCTTGTCCCACTCGCGCTTTCCGCGGGCCAGGGCGATCTCGACCTTGGCCCGGCCGCGCAGGAAGTAGAGCCTCAAGGGCACGATGGTGTGGCCCTTCTCCCGGGTCTTGGCGGCCAGTTTGTCGATCTGCTCACGGTGCAGCAGCAATTTCCGGCGACGGCGGGGGGCGTGGTTGGTCCAGGTGCCTTGGGCGTACTCGGAGATGTGCACGCCCTCCAGCCAGGCCTCGCCACGGTCGACGTTGACCCATCCGTCGGTGAGCGAGGCCCGTCCGGCACGCAGCGCCTTGACCTCGGTGCCGGTCAGGGCGATGCCCGCTTCGAAGGTCTCGTCGATGTGGAAGTCATGCCGCGCGCGGCGGTTGCTGGCGATGAGGGTGCGCTCGTTCGCAGGGTCCTTCGCCTTCTTCTTGGCGCCCTTGTTCTTGCTGCTCATCGCTGCCTCACCTCCGCCCGCTTCTCCGGCTTGGTCAGGCTAGTCCACCCACCGGCGCCGTGCGAAACCCATAACCGGCCCGCAGCCGGCCTGCCGCCCGCCTGCCGCCCGCGCAGCCCGCGCAGCCCGCGCAGCGCGCCCATCCCGGCCGCGCCGCCGCCGGCCGCCCAAGGCCAGCCGCCGCTCCTGCCGCGTCCCCCGCCGTCGAGGGCGAGCCCGCGCGCCGAGGGCGAGCCACACAGCACTCGCCCTGGGCTGCGAGGATCGCTCTCGGCCCAGGCCCGCGACGCGGCGGGCGGGGCGCGGCGGGCGCGGTGGGGTGGGGCGGGCCTCCAGGGTCAGCGCAACATCGACATCGGGTTGATGGTGGAGCCGTTACGCCAGATCTCGTAGTGCACGTGGCAGCCGGTCACGGCCCCGGTGAGCCCGGTGTATCCGATGACCTGCCCCTGGGAGACCCGCTGGCCCTGGCTGACGGCGAAGCGGGACAGGTGGTTCGTCACGGTCACGTAGGAGTTCCCGCCGATCACCCCATGGTTGATCATCACCTGGTTGCCGTGGGTGCCGTTGCCGCGCGCGGGCCGCACCGCCACCACGGTGCCGGCGGCAGTCGCGCGCTGAGCCTCACCGCAGTGCGAACGCAGGTCCACGCCTCGGTGGAAGAAGCGCCCGCCGGTGATCGGGTAGATGCGGTAGCCGTAGCTGGACGTCACGTGCCACGTGCCGGTCACGGGGCGGATGAAGATCTGGTTCGAGGAGCCCCCGGACGAACCACCGGAACTGGAGGAACCACCCGAACTGGATGAACCACCGGAGCTGGACGAACCGCCCGAGGAGCCACCAGAGCCGGAACCGCCCCCGGACGAACCCGAACTGCGGCTGGATTGTTGCTGCTGGCGCTCCCGCTCGGCCCGTTCACGCTCCTGACGCTCCCGCTCCTGACGCTCTCGCTCGATCCGTCGCTGCCGCTCCCGCTCGGCGGCCTCCGCCGCCTGGATCTCAGCGATCTCGGAGGCCAGGGCCTCGTTCTCAGCCTCCAGGTTGGCCTGCTCGGACTCGAACTGCTCGGACAGATCTTCCAGTTCGGCCGCACGGGCCTCCTGGTCGGCCTTCAGCCCTTCGATCTCCACCACCAGGTCCTGGGCCTCCTGGCGGGCGACGTCGGCGGCGGCCACGGCCTCCTGGGCCTCCACGTGCAGGTCGTCGATCCGGGCTTCCACCGCCTCCAGCCGGACCTGACGGTTGCGGTTCACGGCCGAGAGGTTCTCCAGGTCCACCAGTGCCTGGTTCTGGGTACGCATCGCCGAGTTCATCACCGAGTACTGGTTGGCGAACTCTGAGGGGCTGGAGGCATCGAGTACCACAGTGATCGCGCTGATCCCCGGCCCGCCGCGGTAGGTGGACCGGGCTACCTCCCCCATCGCTGATTCGGTGCCGACGATCTCCTCCTCGCCGGTGGCGATCTCCGCACTCAGATCCGCCTGTTGGGCCTGGGCCACCTCAAGGCGGCCCTGGACCGAGTCCCGGTGCCGCTCTGCTGCGGCCAGTTCCTCGTTGGCCTGCACCAGTTCGGCTTCGGCGATGGGCAGACGGCGGTTGATCGAGTCCAGTTCCAGGTAGGTCTCGGCCAGATCCACGTTTGTGCCCTCCAGGGCGGAGGTGACTTCTTCGTGCTCGCGCTGGTTCTCCTGTTGCTGCTGCTCCAGTTCCGATCGGGAGTCGCGCAGTTCGCCGAGCCGGTCCGCCTGGGCAGGCACGGCGAAGGCCAGCGCCCCCACCACCACCGCCAGCCACAGGGCCAGCATCCGGGCGGAGATCCCCCGCACCCGGGTGGGCCACTCCGCTACCCGGGCGCGGAACGCCGTCCACGGGCTCGAGGCACTCGGGCCTGCGGCACCCGGGCTCGAAGCACTCGGACTCGAGGTATCCGGTTTCGAGGTCTTCGGACCGGGAGAACTCAACTGCGCAGACATCTCACACCTTCGTGTATCGGCTCAGGCTGACCAGCGAACTGACAGCGGCAAGGAGAATCCCGATCCCGACCAGCAACGGCGCGATCGTCCACACATCCCCTGTGCCCACGAAGTTCACCCAGACGAACGACTCGGCCAACCACCCCTCGATCAGGTAGTTCGCGGCCAGCCACAACCCGCTGATCGCCAGCGCTGCCCCAGCCAGCGCGGCGATGGCTCCTTCGAGCATGAAGGGCAACTGGATGAAGAAGTTCGATGCGCCCACCAGGCGCATGATCGAGGTCTCCTTGGACCTGCTCATCGCCGAGAGCCGGATCGTGGTGGTGATCAGCAGCACCGCGGTCAGCGTCATGACCCCGGCAAGCCCGGCGGCCAGGGCGGTGACCCGGTTCAGGACCAGGAACAGCGGCTCAAGGATGGCGCGCTGGTCCACCACCGACTCCACCCCGGGCCGGCCCGAGACCTCATCGGCCACCACCTGGTACTGCTCCGGGTCGTGCAGGGACACCCGGTAGGACATCTGCATCTGGTCCGCGGAGACGCGGCTGGCCCAGTCCTGCTCACCGAACTGATCCTGGAAGGCCTCGTGGGCCTCCTCCTTGGTCTCGGTGTACACCTCCTGCACGTACGGGCTCAACGCCTCCGACTCCAACACACCGAGGACCTCGGAGGCCTGCTCATCGGACACCTCGCCGGAGGCGCAGGTGGGCACCGAGGAGGACTCCGGGCACAGGAACACCGAGACCTCCACGGCGTCGTACCAGTCGTCCTTCATGTTGGCGATCTGCATCTGCACCAGCACGGCCGCGCCCACGAAGGTCAGTGACACGAAGGTCACCAGCATCACCGACACGGCCATCGCCAGGTTCGCGCGCAGGCCCTGGAAACACTGGGAGAGAACGAATCGGAGTCTCATTTAACGCTCCGCCCCGTAGACGCCTCTGGCCTGGTCGCGCACCATCTGCCCATCGACCAGTTCCACGACTCGTTTGCGCATCTGGTCCACGATCTCGTCGTCGTGGGTGGCCATCACGATCGTGGTACCGGTGCGGTTGATCCGGTCCAGCAGCCGCATGATCCCCACCGAGGTGGAAGGGTCCAGGTTCCCGGTGGGCTCGTCGGCCAGCAGGATCGCCGGCCGGTTCACGAACGCCCGCGCGATCGCCACCCGCTGCTGCTCCCCGCCGGACAACTCGGCCGGCAGGCGTCGTTCCTTGCCGGCCAGGCCGACCAGTTCGAGGGTTTCGGGCACAGTGGACATCACGTGGTGACGGGGTTTACCGATCACCTGCAGCGCGAGCGCCACGTTCTCGAACACGGTCTTGGACTGCAGCAACCGGAAGTCCTGGAAGACCGTGCCGATGGTCCGGCGCAGGTGCGGGACCTTCCATTGGGAGATCTTGGACAGGTCCCTGCCTGCCACGAATACCTTGCCGCTGGTGGGGCGTTCCTCGCGCAGCACCAGGCGCAGGAACGTCGACTTACCCGAACCGGAGGCACCCACGAGGAACAGGAACTCCCCGCGCTCGACCTCCAGTTCGATTCGGTCCAGTGCAGGCCGAGCCCCGCGGGCGTAGACCTTGGAGACCTTCTGGAAACGGATCACGAGGGCAATTCCGGCCAGTCTCGACAGTAGGGCAAACCGGGGGAAGCGTTATACCTGGCCATTGGCATCATAGGAAGGGCCCGCGCCACATCGACGGATGACACGCCGGGTGTGCCCCAGCAATGCCCCACTCCGGGCCGTAGATGCCCTCCGATCAGCGAAAACGCCCGACGACGTGAGGCACCTCACCCGCCACCGTCGCCGACGTGGTCGCCCAAGCCCGCGCCCACGCCCACTCCCACTCCCCACGCCGGCTCAAGCCCCAACTCACGGCGAAGTCAGCATTAGTCGGCTGAGGCAACCAGTTGAGCCGAACAATGCTGGCTTCGACGGGGCCGGGGCCGGGGACCTGGGCCTTCCGGCAACCCGGGGGGCCCGGGGGCCCGGGGCCGGGGGTTCGGGTGGCTCAGGCGTTGGCGGCGGAGGCCGCGGCGGCGGTTTGGGTGTTCTTGCGCCAGCGGATGCCGGCGTCGATGAAACCGTCGATGTCGCCGTCGAACACCGAGGACGGGTTGCCGGCCTCGTGCTCGGTGCGCAGATCCTTGACCATCTGGTACGGCTGCAGCACGTAGGAGCGCATCTGATCCCCCCAGGAGGCCTTGACGTCCCCGGCCATCGCCTTCTGGGCGGCGTTCTCCTCCTGCTGGCGCTGCAGCAACAGTCGGGACTGCAGCACCCGCAGCGCCGCGGCCCGGTTCTGGATCTGGGACTTCTCGTTCTGCATCGACACCACGATTCCGGTGGGGATGTGGGTCATCCGGACCGCGGAGTCGGTGGTGTTCACGCTCTGGCCACCGGGGCCGGAGGAGCGGTAGACGTCCACCTTGATCTCGTTCTCGGGGATGTCGATGTGGTCGGTCTTCTCGATCAGTGGAATCACTTCGACCGCCGCGAAGGAGGTCTGCCGTCGGCCCTGGTTGTCGAAGGGGGAGATCCGGACCAGCCGGTGGGTGCCGGCTTCCACCGACAAGGTGCCGTAGGCATAGGGAACCTTCACCTCGAAGGTGGCCGACTTCAGCCCCGCCTCCTCGGCGTAGGAGGTGTCCAGCACCGCAGTGGGATAACCCTTGCGTTCGGCCCAGCGCAGGTACATGCGCATGAGCATCTCGGCGAAGTCGGCCGCGTCCACACCGCCGGCCCCGGCGCGGATGGTGATGACCGCTTCGCGCTGGTCGTACTCCCCCGACAACAGTGTGCGGATCTCGAGTTCGGACAGCGTGTCTCTGATCGCGGTCAGTTCGGCCTCGGCCTCGGCGAGGGTGTCGGCGTCGGCCTCCTCCTCGGCCAGTTCCACCAAAGCCCCCAGATCGTCGATCCGGGTCTCCAGCCTGTTCATCCGCTCCAGTTCCCCCTGGGCGTAGGAGAGTTGACTGGTCACGGCCTGGGCCTTGTCCTGGTCGTCCCACAGGTCCGGCGCCGTGGCCTGCTCGGACAAGTCGGCGATCCGGGCGCGCAGGGCGTCCGGATCGCTCACCGCCTCGATCGAGGCGAGCGTAGAGCGTAGGTCGGCGATCTCGCTGGGAAAGTCAGTGGCCACACCTCGAGGTTACGCGATCAGCACCCCCGCGGCACCCACCCCACCGCAGGTTCACCCCGGCGGAAGCGGCCGGCGGGTCCGGCCGTGCGGCTACTTCGACCGTGCCGCTAGTTCGGCCAGGATCCGCTCGTCCACTGCTTGCCGTGCGCTCAGGTGCGCGCGCCGGTCGTAGTCGAACCGGGAGTAACTGAGTTCACCACCTTCGTCCACGTAACTCGCCGCCGTGTCGTGATCGGTGAGGTCGCGCAGCAACTGCAGGGCCCGATGGTCATCCATCCCCTGGGTGAGCACCCGGTACCGCACCGACGGCCAAGCCGTCCCGTCCGGCGCCGGGTACACGATGGAGGCGTCCCCACCGGGGAACGCCCCGCCCGCGCAGGTGTCGGCGAACGGATCGAGGGAACCGAGCGAGAACTGGGTGTTCCAGAAGTTGAAGCCCCAGTGCAGGAAACCGGGCGCCCGGTTCACGAACAACTGCCGGCCGAGGACGCGGTTGCGCACCGAGGGCATCGCGATGAACCGGTTGGCCACGTCGGTGTGCTGGGAGACGCAGTAGTAGACGAAGGGATTCATCCCCGCGGCGCGGAACGGTTCCACCGCATCGGTGGCCACGATCGGGATGGCGACGGCATCGACGAAGTCAAAATCGCTGAGGGCGTCGGCCACGTCCGCACCGGCGAGCAGGTCGTGGACCACCTCCCGGGCCGCGAGGTAACTGTCGCGGTCTGCCGGGTGCGGCTCATCGCTGATGTGCCACAGCACTGATCCCTCCGACCACTCCTGGTCCAGGTAGGCGCGCAGCGCCGGCAGCAGTTGCTCCAGCAGATCTCGGTACTGCGGGTCGGTGGCCGGCACGTGCCAGCCGAAACGGTGCTCCCGACCACTGGGGGTGTCCACGTAGATCGCCGGAGTCGCCTTCGCCCCCCACTGGGTGAACAGATGCGCGATCTCGACGGTGGTGATGCCGTGCTTGCGACACAACGCCAGCCACCGACCCAGACGGGAGAAGTCGAAGGCGTACCCGTTGCCCTCGTCGGCGATACCCACGAGTTGCACCGGAGTCCGGGTGCCACCCACGGCCGTGTCCAGGGGCGGCGTCCAGGTCGGGGTGAGCAGGGAGGTCGCCCGCATCCGTGCGGCGGCGCCGATGAACGCGTCCAGGCGCTCCCAGTGCTCCGCACTGAAGGCCTCGACCCCGTAGTAGTCGGCCAGGCAATCAGCATGGAGCCAATGGGTGTTGATGATGTCCAGGCCGGGCAGGTCCACCGGGTGCACCTGCACGGGCACATCGACCTGGTACAGCACCTGGGAGTCGGACTCCCGCACGATCCGCACTCCCACGGTGCGCGAACCGGCGTTCTCGGCCTCGTCGATGCGGACGTCGAACCAGAGGGCACCCCACGACGCGGCCAACGGCCGCACCAGGGCACCATCCGGAAGTGGCTTGAGCAGGTCCGGGTACAACCCCGGCGCGTCTCGCAGGTAGCCGGCGTCATGTCCGTCGAAGGCCGCCAACGTCACCGGGACCAGTTCGACCGTGCTCACAACGGTGAACGGCGCGGACGCCTCGTCCACCTCGACCCGGATGCGGTCCCCGCCCCCACTGCCATGGGCGGGGGGAAGGTAGGCCACCTGGAACGAGAGGGTCTCCCCGAGGAACCCGCTGAGTTCGTCCTGCGCGGCCGCCGGTGGCACGTCGTCGGGGAACACCTTGGTCAGCGCATCGGCGCATACGAAGGTCCAGTCCGGCCTGGGATAGGGGTGGGTGCGCTGGATCGGCCCAGTCATCGTCGCCTCGGTCATATCTTCCACGATACGGGCTCGCAGAGTGCTACTGGGACCACCGGGTCCCGAGCGGCACCACTCGCCGCGAGCCCCGGCTTCAGCGCAGCCGGCGCCCCAGCACGCGGCTGTAGGCGTCCAGACCGCCGCGCACCACCTGGCTCACCCGGGTGTCCCCGGGCCCCCCGAGCAGGCGTGCCACCGAGACCGGCAGGTTGGACCCACCGACCGTGCGCAGGTGGGAGAACCGGTCGAACCCGAATTTGCCGTGATGGTGGCCGATGCCGGAGGCGCCCACCCCACCGAACGGGGTGCCCGGCACCACATTGGTGAGTGCGAAGTCGTTGCGGGCCACTCCCCCGGAACGGGTGCGGGCTACGAAGGTGCGGAAGTCGCCGTCGTCCGGGCCGAACCACGTCGACACCAAGGGCGCCGGCCGCTCGGCAAGGTCGTCCAGCACCCGGCCCAGGTCCCGGTAGGGCTGAACCTGCAGTACCGGACCGAAGACCTCTTCGGTGTCGATGCGCATCTTCTCGGTCACGTTCAGCACCACGGTGGGTGAGATCAGCCGGGCCGCGCGCATCGCGTCGGTGCCCTCGGCGTCGGACCGCACCGACCCGATCACCTGGGCGCCGTGGTTCTCGGCGTCGGCCAGCAGGTCCTCGATCCGCTCGTGGGCCTCCTCGTTGATGATCGTGGTGACCTCACCCCGCTCGAACAACTCCGGCAGGTCCCGGCCCCAGGTGTTGAACACCTCCTGCACGAACGTCCGGGTGGCCTCCTCCGGCACGTACACCCGCTCGGGACACAGGCAGGTCTGTCCGCCGTTGATCAGGCGGGAGCGGGCCACCCGCTCGGCGGCGCGGCGCAGTCGCTTGCGGTCGGCGGCGGTGTGCTCGGAGATCACCACCGGGTTCTTCCCGCCCAGTTCCAGCGTGACCGGGGTCAGGTTCGCCGCAGCCGCAGCCATCACCTGCGAACCGGTGGCCGCCGAACCGGTGAACAGCAGGTGGTCCAGGTCCAGAGCGGCGAAGTCCTTGGAGACCTGGACGTCCCCGGTGAGCACCGCGACCTCCTCGACGTCGAAGGCGTCATGGATGGCGTTGGCGAACACCTCGGCGGTCTGGGGCACCTCCTCCGACATCTTGATCATCACCCGGTTGCCGGCCGCCAGCGCACTGACCGCGGGAACCGCGGAGAAGTTGATCGGGTAGTTCCACACCCCCATCACGCCCACCACGCCCAACGGGGAGGGCTGGATCCAGGCGGGCATCCCGGCCAGGCGCAGCGCGGCCGAGCCCACCCGACTGCCGGCCGGGCGCCGGCGCATCCACCGCCCCAGGCCCGAGCGCAGCGTCTCGGCCTCCATGGCGAAGGCGGCGACGTCGGCCACCAGCGACAGAATCGGGGGCCGGTTGCCGAAGTCGGCCGAGATCGCCTCGGCGAGTTCGTCGGAGTGGGAGACCACAGCGCGGGCGAACCGGTCGATCCGCTCTCGCCGGGTGGCCGCATCGGGGGGACCGTCACGGTGGAAGGCCTTGCGCTGCAGGCGTAGCACCTCCGACATCGGGTGAGAGGTGGTGGTGGCGCTCATCGTCCCAGCCTGCCTCTTTCGGCGGCGAAGTGCCAACGGCGCCCGGCGGACCGACGGTGCCCGACGCGCCGACGGGGTGCTCGGCGGGCAGACCGAGCTCGGCGGGCGGACGGGTGCTTGACGCGACGGACAAGGCCCGGCGGGCAGGTAGGCCCACCGGGCGGGCCATGCCTCGGCGAGGAATACTGGGGGCCGATTGTGTCCAGCAAGGAAAGGGAGCATCATGGACCTGACCGGCAAGAAGATCATCGTGACCGGAGGCGCCCGCGGCATGGGTGCGGCCACCGTGGCCGCCTACGTGGAGGCGGGCGCAACCGTCGTGGCGATGGACGTGCTCGACGACGAGGGCCGCGCAGTGACCGAGGCCGCCACCCAGACCGGGCCCGGCTCGGCGAGTTACCGGAACCTCGATGTGTCGAACAAGGGCAGGGTGGACACCGTGTTCGCCGAGGCGGTCGAGCAGATGGGCGGGCTGGACGTCCTGGCGCACCCGGCCGCGATCCAGCGTTCCGCCGCCGCTGAGGACACCCCGGTGGCGGACTGGGACCTGATGTTCGCCGTCAACGTGCGCGGGACCATGCTGACCAACGCCGCCGCGCACCGGCACATGAAGGGCGCCGGCGGATCGATCATCAACTTCGGGTCGATCTCGGGCCTGCGTGCGGAGATCTCGGCCCCCGCCTATTCCGCGTCGAAGGGCGCAGTGCACTCCTGGACCCGCACCGCCGCCGGATCGTGGGGCAAGGACAACATCCGGGTGAACGCCATCCTGCCCGCGATCGCCACCCCGATGTACGACGAGGCGATCGCCCGGCTGGATCATGACGGGCGCACCGCGCACTATTGGCAGAACGAGGAGGCCATCGCCCTGGGGCAGAAGTACGGCGATCCCAAGGAGGACCTCGGGCCGGTGATGGTGTTCCTGGCCTCCGACGGTTCCCGGTTCATCACGGGCCAGTTAATCCCGGTCGACGGCGGTCAGGCGTCCGTGCGCTGAGTTGCGGCCCGCAGGGGCCTTGCGATGTGGTCGGGCACTCCCACAACGGACGACGACGACGCAGCGCGATCGCTGGCGACGCACCTGTCGTTGGGCTACTCCGGCCCGCCCCGGTGTCCAGCAGCCCTCGAGCAGGCCCGAGGTGGCGACCAGGGAGGTGCTCACTGACATGCTTCATGCAGGCCTTACCCCTGCATGAAGCCATGAGAGGCGTGGCCTCTGCGCTCACGGGTCACCGGATCTGCCAGCCCGGGAGGCGCGCGTCGGGAGCAGCTTTCCCAAGCCCGGTGGATTCGATGCGAGCCCAGCCGTTCAATCGGCCAGACCTGCGCATTGGCCTGTGGCCG
This sequence comes from Pseudactinotalea sp. Z1739, assembly GCF_049725055.1. Next base: position 136,522 of record NZ_JBMPQA010000009.1, read on the forward strand.
TCCCTCGTACGGTGTTGTCCCCACCTGTTGGAGTCTCGGCATTGCCAGAGCACGCCAGTCGGCCGCTGATGTGGTTACCCTGAACCCGGACCTGCCCGATTGAGTCGGTGATCTGCACCGGGCCGGAGATCTCGTTATCTCGTATCTGAACGTCCACCGCACCAGATCCCCGCACCGGCCCAGAGATCGTGGAGTCCGCCATCACCAATGAAGTCCCCGCGAAGACCGTGGTCGGGCCGCTCACCTCAGCATCGATGATGCATGTAGTGCCGTCCGTGACCTGCAGCGGTCCACGGTGGGTGCCCGAAATCGTTTCATCACAGACCGGGTCGCTCGGCCCTTCCGCCAGATCGAACCGAAACAGATTCGCCCCTCGGGTGTAATACAGACTCCCGTTACGGTCGACCGCAAGGTTCTGCACCGAGCCGTCGGCCAGTACCGTGATGTTCCAGTCCACCGGATCGATCTCGAACAACGCACCACCAGTGACACCGAACAGCCGCTCATCGCTCCAGACGAGGTCACGGCCCACCCAGTAGGCACCGGGTTGCCCAACGTCCATGATCTCCTCGACGCGGAGGACCTCGCGTTCCTCGACATCGTAGGTGAACAACCACCCGGCGGTTAACCCCCAGAGTAGCCCCTCGTCGTCGAAGGCCAATCCAGCGACGTACTGCTGGCCCGGCACGGGAACTTCGGCGTGCACGACCTCTTGGGTCTCCGGGTCGAAGATGAACAGTTCGCCGTCCTCGGCAGTGGGGTCGATGCCCAACCCGCCGTGGATCGAAGTCCCTCCGTAGATCAGCCCATCGCGTTCGGTCAGAGCTATCACACTCTGGTCCTCGACCACGTTCCGGTGCGTGTCCACTCGGTCCGCCTCCACGTCCCACAGACTCAGCGCGCCACCAAGTTCACCCGACACCGGCACGGTGCCAATTGCCACGCGCGCCTCGTCGATCGAGGTGATCGCGACAGGTCGGTCCTGCTGCTCGCCGATCCGCGTGGGCCCGGAGGGGTTGCCCGGCGCATCCCACGACGCGATGGTGTCATAGGCGTACATCCCCGCGTTCGGGTAGACCCCAAGAACGAGGTCATCTCCGTGCACGCCCATGCCCTCAACTTGGCTGATGCCCGGCAGCAGTTGGGTCTGGCCGTTATCCGCATCGACGTGGGCCATCCCCGGCGGAGACAGATACCCACCGGCGTAGACGTCTCCGTCCGGCCCGGTGCCGAGTGATCGCAACTCAACCGGGGCGCCGGCAACATCAGCCGAGACCTGTGTGTTCGTCCCGGTCACCGGGTCATAGAGGTACATCTCTCCGCCGAAGTGGGACGACACCAGGGTGCGGCCGGGGAACTCCTCGGTGCCCAACTCCAGCCATTCGGTCCCGCGGTTCGAGAACGACACGCCTTCTCGTCGCTCGTACTCTCTTGCTGCGGTGTCGTAGGCGATCACAGCGCCTGTCCCATCGAAGTACACCACACCGTCATCGTCAGGTGGTGAGACCTGAAACGCCGTGGACTCAGAAATCTCATCGAGCAGCGCCCAGTCATCGTGTGGGTCATACACCAGCGTCACTCCGACTGGAGTGACCCGCGCGAACACCAACCCCCCTTGATAACTGACGTTGTACACCTCAGCCTCGCCCTGGTACGCCTCAGGCAACTCGATCTCCAGCACATCGCCCGTCTCCCGGTCGATCTCGACCAAATGCGCGCTGGGCGACGTGCCTGCGTAAATGTGCGTCTCACCTACCGCCACATCACGCACATAATCAACGCCATCAACCAGTCGCCCATAGTCGGTGAACTCCCCCGTGGCAGGGTCATAACCGAACACCTTGCCATTCGGGTAGGTCCCGCCGGCGACATAGCCATCCTCGCCAATGTCGAGCCCCCAATGATGTGTCTCAGACTCGATCGCCCGACCCACCGCCTCGATCGTCTCTGAGCCAGGGACGTACCGGTACAAGGTGCCATTGCGTTGCGAACCGATGTACACATCCCCGTTGGGGGCCGCCTGTGAGCCCCAAGACGCTACCACGCCGTCGAGTTCCTGGCTGAACTGGCGCTCTCCGGTGCGCACGTCCACCACCGAAGCCACCGCCGGATCACTGTTGGCCACATAGACGGCTTCCGGCGTCCCCTCTGGCGCTGTGGTGAAGGCCACCATGGGCGAGGTAACACCCTCGATCGGGGTACCAAGAGCAACCTCCTCACCCGGCGTGAAGTCTGCGAGGGCGGGTAGCGAGCCTGCCATCACGACCGCCAAGACTGAGGCTGTGATCCCCACCCGTATCCGTCTCGTTTCAGCCTGCTTTACAGCCCTCGTGGATCCCGCGGAATTCATGCACCGTCACCTCATTGTCTCGTTGTGCAACTGGCCCACCAACCATCCCGACTCGCGGGAAAGTGTTGCGCGATCAGCCCGGCACCTCCTGGCAACCGCGATGCGTGAGCGCGAAAACTCTCGCATGCAATCGGTTGCGGGTCAAGAGCTCCCGGACGAGGTATCGCTTCGATCCGTGTCGCCTGCTCGAGACAGGAACGGCTGCGGCGGCAATGGTTACGCCGATCAACAAAGCCCAACGCTGCGCTCGAATTACTATGAGGACGCGGGGGCGAAGGGCACTGATTGCGCATGCCCTGGCATCCTCATCCAAGGACGCCATATCAAGATCATCGATGACTTCCACGCCGACGCCTATTCCCGGCAGTGCTCCTGGATGCCCAGCCATCGCGGCTCTCCGCACACGCCTGCACGACTACGACAGCCAGCCGCAATGTCTTCCAGCACCACTCGCTGCAGGCCCCGGCACGATGGTGACCGACAGGCCCTGGACGGCGCTTAGGAACGTGACGCAACCCTTGCCTATGCGCGGTGGACCTCGATGCCCGCCACACGGGTGGCGATGACCTTGGTGCCGACGAGGTCCACCGTGTCGGCGCCGCCGGTCACCCGCTTGGAGAGCCCGAGCAAGGCGGCCGGGTTGGTGGTGACCATGGCCGACAGTTCGTCGTGGCTGAAGGGCAGATTCTGCTGGGCCCAGTTCAGACCGGCGCGCAGCGAGTGACCCGACCCGGCCAGCAGGTTCGTCCCGGTCAGGGTCAGGCGCCCATCGTCGCCTACGGTCACCGAGCCTCCGACTGGGGTCTCGTACTGACCCGCTGGCATCCCGGCCAGGGCGGCGGAGTCGGACGTGAACACGGTGCGCGCAACCGACTTCGCCCGGATCATCGCCGTCAAGGTATCGGCAGGCAGGTGGTGGCCATCGGGGATGAACATGGCGGACAGTCGGTCCTGCGCCAGTTGCGCCCAGATGTGGTTCGGGTGGCGTGGCAGCACCGGGTAGGTGCCATTCCCCAGGTGAGTGCTAAGTGTGGCGCCGGCCTCGACCGCATCGCAGATGTGTTCCTGCTCGGGTGCGCAGTGCCCGATCGAGATCCGCACACCCCTGCGCACGGCGCCCTTGATGTACTCGACGGTGCCAGGACGCTCCGGGGCGAGTGTCACGATCCGGACCAGGCCCTCGGCCGCCGTCTGCCAGCGATCCAGTTCGCCCAGGTCCGGGTTACGCAACTGAGCGGCATCGTGTGCACCTCGTGGGCCGTCGTCGGCCGCTAGCGACGGACCCTCCACATGCACCCCCGGGATGCTGTGCGCGATCAACGGATCGCTGCGCCGGGCACCGGCGATCTGAGCCAGGCTGTGGGCGATCTTGTCCTCGCTGGCGGTGATGACCGTTGGCAGGTAGGTGGTGACGCCCTGCTCCCACAGACTCCGTGTGAGCGCGGCGACAGTCTCGGGCGTGACGTCGTCGGCGTTGACGTCATAACCCCCATAGCCGTTGACCTGCAGGTCGATCAGGCCGGGCGTTCGGTGCGATCGGTCCACGTGGTCAGTGTGCCCCACCGTGGTCAGCGCGACTCACCTCGTTCAGCGGGGAAGTCGCCTGGAAGTTTGCTCGCCGCACCCTCGTCAAGGAACATGAACATCCGCTCGTGGGTGCGCAGTGCGGTCGCAGGCACCCGGGCGGTCACCTCGCCGGTCAGCGAGGAGGAGACTGCGTGGGCCTTGGCTCCTCCGAGGACAGTGCAGACCAGAGCCGCGCCGCGCATGATCGCCGGCACCGTCATGCTCAGAGCGTGGGTCGGGACTTCATCGAGGCTGGTGAACAACCCCTCGTCGACCTGCTGCTTGCGCGACGTGTGGGTCAGTTCCACCTCACGGATGGCTCGGGGGTCATCGAAACTGGTGTCACCGGGCTCGTTGAACGCCAGATGACCGTTCACGCCGATGCCCAGGCACACCAGGTCGATCGGTCTGTCATGCAGGATCTGGGTGTACCGGTCGATCTCCGCCTGGGCCGTGCCGTGAGTGCGGATCCGGTCCAGCCCGCCGTGGGCCTGCTCGGGCAGCCGGTCGGCGAGCCATTGACCGAATGCGGCCTGGTGGTGGGGGTCGATGCCGCGGTACTCATCCAGATGCAGTGAGGTGACCTTGGTCCAGTCGATCCCCTCCGCGGAGGTCAGAGTGCGGATCATGGCGTCCTGCGAGGGGGCACTGGCGAACACCACCCGCGCCTGTCCGCGCTCTGCCAGGGTATCGCGCAGCACCTGTGCTGCGACCTCGCCGGCGCGGCGGCCGGCTTCGGCGGCGTCGGCTGAGATGGTCACGGTGCCCGCAGCGGGCACGACATCATTGGCGGACATGATTCTCCGTCTACTACGATTAGATGCAAGCGGTTGCACGAACCGTATCCAACGAATGTCGCCAAACGCAACCAACGGCGCGCCGCAGACCCCGCCACCTCGCATTGGTGGGGCGTCACGCCCGGGGAGGACACTGAATGGTTTCTGGCCAAGCACGCAGCCACCTGGAGTCCGTGGTGCTCCCGTTCTGGATCGACCGCGGCATCGACGAGCGGATCGGCGGGTTCTTCACCTGTTTCGACAACCGCGGCCGGCAAATGGTCTCCACGGACAAGTTCACCTGGTCACAGGGTCGGTTCGTGTGGGCACTCGCCAGGGCAGCCGACCTCGCCCAGCGGGGGCTGCTCAGCATCGACGCCGCGCAATCCATCCAGTGGGCCGAGCGCGGCGCTGAGTTCTTGCTCGAGCACGCGGTGCTGGCCGACCACACCACCCGGTTCGTCGTGGGCCGCGAGGGCGGCGTGCCCGAGGTGGATGCCCAACCAGAGCACAGCATCTACGCCGACTGGTTCGTGGTGATGGGCCTGGCCGAGTTGGCGCGCGTGAGCCGTGAGCGCCGATGGCTCGATGCGGCGATACCGATTCTGCAACGGGCGCGTGCCGATCATCTGGCCGGCACAGCACCCACCCCTCCCTATGCGGTTCCGAAGGGTCACAGCGCTTACGGTCCGAAGATGATCCTGGCCAACACACTGTTGGTCGTTGCCCAGGCAGCCACGGAGTTGGACCGGCACCACCACACGCGCGACCAGTTGGCCCAGTCGCTCACGGACGTGCTCTGGCACCGCGAAGCTGATGGCACGTTCAGTGAGATGCCCGGGCCGGACGCCGCCAGCCTGGTGCACCGGCACCGGGTGCCCGGCCACGCGATCGAGGGGCTGTGGGTGATGCTGGAGGCGCTGGATCTTCTTGCCGACGATCGGGACCGCGCCCCGTTGCTGGAGTCGGTCTCCACGCTCTGCGCCCTGGGCTGGGACCCTGACCATGGTGGCCTGCTGCGGTACACCGACAGTACGGGGCCTGCGCAACCCACCGGCAGCACCAGTGGCACCGCGTACGAGGAACTCGTGCAGTCGACATGGTCGAGCAAACTGTGGTGGGTGCACTCCGAAGCGGCCGCCACCACAGCGATCGCGCACCACCGTTACGGAGACGAGCGCTCCGGAGCGTGGTTCGAACTCATCTGGGACTACACCCTGCGCACCTTTCCCGGTGGTGTCGACGGGGCGGAGTGGATCCAGATCCGCGACCGTGCCGGCCAGCCGTTGGACCGGGTGGTTGCCCTACCGGTGAAGGACCCGTTCCACATCACCCGCAACCTGATGCAGATCGTGGATCTGCAGGTGCCGTCGAAGCGCTAATCAGTTCGGTGCCGGACCCACGGTGCCCCGGATGGCCAGTTCACCGCGCAGCGTGACATCTTTGACCGTCTCCCCGGCAATGAGCCGGTGAAGCAATTCCACGGCCTCGAACCCGAGGTCGGCGAACGGCGCCGTGATGGTGGACAGTCCCGGGGTCATGGTTTGGGCTAGCAGCACATCGTCGCAACCCACGATGCTGCGATCCCGCGGCACCTGCTCGCCCAGGTCGTTCAGCCCGGCGATCACTCCCGCAGCCATCTGGTCATCGAAGGCGAACACCGCGGTCGCTCCGGAAGCGACGACTTCCTGGGCCGAGGCCCGACCGTCTAGGAACCGAGCCTCCAGCGGGCCGATCTCGACCAACTCGACCGACTCCTCTGCTGACCAGGACCGGATCGCCTCGGTACGCCGCATCGCTGCCCACGAGCCGCCCGGTCCGCGCAGCAACGCAAATCGCCGATGCCCCAGTTCTTGTAGATGCCGGGCGGCTTCCTGGAGCGCCCGAGAGTTATCTACCACCACCGTCGGCACCCCCCGAACCGAGCGGTTGACCACCACGCTCGGCACCCCGCGAAGCAGTTCTTTCACCCGGGTGCCGGGCAGCCGCGGGGAGGCAATGATGAGGCCGTCGACCTGTGGGCGAATGCGGCGCACCAGATCCTCCTCGGCGCTCGCGCTGCCCTTGGAGTCGGTCAGGACGACATCCGCGTCGTACCGGGCCGAGGCGTGTTGCACTGCCCGCACCAACGGCGGAAAGAAGGGGTTGGTGATGTCGGGGACCATGAGCCCGTACAAGCCGGTGCGCCCTGTGGCGAGCCCGCGAGCGGCCCGGTTCGGTGCGTAGCCCAACTCCTGGGCCGTTCTGAGAATCTGCTCGCGAACGCTGGGCTTGACCAAGTCCGGCCTGGAGAAGGCTCGAGAGACAGTCGATGCCGAGACGCCCAGTTCGTTGGCGATCGAGTAAATCGTCACGCGCTTCATGCGCACCTTTCCACGGCATCGAGCCGATCGTTGATGCTAACGCGTGATGCGCTAGGTAACCCGACGATAGGCGGGGACTCCCCCGATGTCACTCAGTTTGAGCAGGGTTTCGCCCCACCCGTGCCGGCTGATCGCCCACGCCGGCGTTCTCGGCACTCACGCACCCGCATTTCCGGCGTTCGTTCCACGCAGAACCCAGCGCGGACCTGCATGGCGCTGCAATGGGACCGCTTGCACCTCAGTCTTGACAAGCCCCTCACAGGTACTTAGGTTACCGGAAAAGGCTTTCTCACCCTTGTGGCGGCAAACTCGAAAGGAGGGGAGCGGTGCACCTGCCGGAACGTTGCACGTGTGGCAATGCACCGGCAGGCAGTTTCTGCGGACCACTGGTGTCGCTGCATCCACCTCATCACCCCGTGCTACTGCGCCCGCCGCTGGGGCGGCTGCCCGGAAGGCCGCAGAACCAGGCTTGATAGGGAGTCGCGGAGATGTCGCAACCCGCTGAGCAGACCCGCACGCTCACGAGACCAAACCGTTACCCCACCGCGCCGGCAATGCGTTGACAGCCTTGGAAGGGCCTCATTAACCTGACTGAAACCGCTTGCAAGGCCTGGTGCTGAGACCGATTGCAAGAAAGCGATATCTACCGCTCCCGCTTCACCCAATGATGGAGGATCACATGAAGCGCTCAAAGTTCGTCTCCGCAACAGCAGCCGTGGGAGGTGCAGCCCTGCTCCTTGCCGCTTGCGGCAACGGCGATTCCGACGCTGGTGGCGGAGTACCTGACGATCCCGAGGAAGTCTCAGGCAGCATCACGGTCTGGACCTACCCGCTAGCCACGGTGGACTCCCTCGGCTGGTGGGAGCCCCACGTAGACGCCTTCAACGAGCAGTACCCCGACGTTGAGGTTGAGGTCGTGATGCAAGCCTTCCAGAACCGTGAGGAAGCCTTGGTGACGGCGATCGCGGGGAACAATGCCCCGGATGTGGTCTACTTCAACCCCGACTTCATTCCGCAGTACGCCGAGGAGGACCTACTGCTGCCTCTGGATGATCTGCGCGATGACTGGGATACCGCCTTCATCGACTCCTCCTTGCAGGCCATGACCTGGGACGACACGCTATACGGCGCGCCGCTGTTGATGCAGATCATGACCACCTATTGCAACACCGAGGTCATGGACGAAGCCGGCGTCGAGACCTGCCCGACCACGTGGGATGAGTTCCGCGACGTCGCACCGCAGTTCCAGGACGCCGGCTACTACGCTTCCGAATACTCCGGTACCAGCACGCTGAACCACACGTACTACAAGTTCTTGTGGCAGGCCGGCGGCGAGGTACTCAACGAGGACTTGACCGCAGCAGCGTTCAACAGCCCCGAGGGCCTCGAGGCGCTGGAATTCATCAAGGAGATGGTCGACGAGGGCTGGGTTCCCGACGAGCCGTTGAGCGTCAGCGCAACCTTCGAACAGAGCCAAGCCGGCCAGGGCAACGTGGGCTACATCATGGGCGCGAACCTCGGCGAACACCGGACGACGATCGATTCGGACAACATGGACGTTGTTGCCCCGATGACCAACGTGGAGCAGGTCGCCTCCGGCTCGGTGGGAGCGTGGTCCATCTTCAACACCACCGACTCCCCCGAAGCCGCGCAGGCGTTCGTGCACTTCCTGTCCGACCAGGAGTTCATCGAGGAGTTCATTGCTGACTCCGGGTTCCTGCCGCCGCGCGAGGACGTAGATACCGATGAGATCTTCGCTGACGACCCGCAGACCGCCGAGGGCGCCCAGTATCTCGACACGGTCCGCTCCGGCGTGATGCACCCGCAGGCCCGGGAGATCATTGACACCATCCGCCCGCACATCCAGTCGGTGCTCCTTGAGGGAACCGAACCGCAGGATGCGCTCGACGCCGCCGAGCAGGAGGTCAACGACCTGCTGGAGCGGGCCGGCTGACAACCAATCCGTAGCGCGTGGTTCGGAGCCGGCCCCTGGTTGGCTCCGAGCCACGTGGTACTGAGGTGAAAGGCATTCCTGGTATGACAGCAGTCGTCACCCCTGTGGATCAGCGGCCAACCACCGATCCACCGCAGCGCAAGCGAACCCCCCTGTGGCGGTCAAAAGGTGCCATGGTGGCCTATGTCTTCATCCTGCCTTATGTTCTCTTCTTCACAATCTTCAGGATTGCCCCTGCCCTCTATGGCACGGTACTGAGTTTCGGGGACTACGGCCTCTCCGGCACCTTCACCCTGCAGGGGCTGGACAATTACCGACGACTGTTCGCCGACTCGCTCTTCTGGAACGCCCTGCGGGTCACTGGTATCTACGCGGCGATCGCCATCCCCCTCACGGTGGCGATCTCACTCGCGATGGCCCAGTTGTGTAACCGCTTGCTACGCGGAATGTCCTTCTTCCGGTCCATCTACTTCCTGCCAGTGGTGACCTCCCCGGTGTTGGCCGGGATCGTGTTCATCTGGATCTTCAGCGCCGGCGGTCCGATCAACTCCGGGTTGAGCATCCTCGGACTCGACGTCGGCAGTTGGTTGCAGAGCAGCGTCCTGGTGCTGCCCGCGCTGGCCCTGGTCAGCGCCTGGCTGAACTTCGGCTACAACATGCTGATCCTGCTCGCTGGGATGTTGGCGATCCCGGGTGACTACTACGAGGCTGCCGAACTCGACGGAGCATCCTCGTGGCAACGCTTCCGGAAGATCACCCTGCCGTTGCTCAAACCTGCATTGTTCTTCGTCTTGATCCTGGAGACGGTGAAGTCCTTCCAGGCTTTCGACACGATCTACGTGATGACCGGTGGTGGACCGGTCCGCGCCAGCTACACGCTGACCTACATGATCTTCGACCAGGGATTCGGCTACTTCGACTTCGGGTACGCCAGTGCTGTCGGTGTGGTGTTGCTGATCATCACCTTGATCTTCTCTCTCATCCAGCGGCGCATCCTCGGGAGGGACAACTGATGGCTGGAACGACGACTGCACCAGTCCTCGACATCGCCGGTGCTTCCAAGAAACTACGGCGTAAGCCCACGAGTCGCGGCACATACGTGGCGTTGGTGCTGGCCGCCCTGATCACCCTCTTCCCCTTCTACGCGATGGTGATCATCTCCCTGCAGCCCGGGGTGGCAATCAACATCCCGGATTCGCTGTTCCCTTCGTCTGTGTCGCTGGACTCGTATCGTGATGCATTGAACAGCCAGAACATTCCGCAGTGGGCGTGGAACTCAGCGGTCTATTCGGTCGTTTCCGTCGTTTTGGTGCTGTTGTTCGCGTCAATGGCCGGATACGCGTTTGCCAAGAAGCGGTTCATGGGCCGCGAAGTAATCTTCTGGGTATTCATCGCGATGTTGATGATCCCCTACCACCTCACGATCATCCCGCAATACATCATTGTCGGACAACTTGGCGGGCTGAACACGATGTGGGGGATGATCGCCCCTACCGTCGCCAATGCCCAGGCGATGTTCCTCATGCGCCAGTTCATCAAGGACGTGCCAGATGAAATCATCGACGCCGCGCGCATCGACGGCGCCGGGGAGTTCCGTATCTACTGGTCGGTGGTCCTGCCGCAGACGAAACCCATCTTGGCGACGCTGGGCACCTTCGTCTTCCTATGGCACTGGAACGACTTCCTCTGGCCGCTGGTGTCGCAGCAGTCTCCGAGCAACTACGTCCTCACCGTCGGACTGAACACGCTGCAGGAACAGCAAGTTCCGCTGGCTACCCTCATGGCCTCGGCAGTCGTGACCTTCATCCCGGCGCTGCTGGTCTTCATCTTCCTGCAGCGCTACTTCGTGCGGGGCGTGATGACGTCCGGCATCAAGTAAACCGGTCCGGAATGGAAGCGCTCGGCAACGATCAACTGCGCGAGTGGTGGCTGGATCACCTGGGCGCGCGCCCGGATCCGCAGGGGTACTGGCAGATCTCCGACCCCTCCGCGCACCCCGACATCGGCACACCCGGGAAGTTCCGGACGTTGTCGCTAAATTCCTACGGCAGCGCACTGGACGCCGAACTCTTCCAGCCCGAGGGCGGTCTCGCCAAGACAGTCGTCATCGTGCCCTTCTACGATGCTGCCTCGGTGTTCGGCTTGGAATCGGCGCGCACCCGGATCAGCGGAAAGGTCCCGCAGCACCCGCTGGGTCCAGCCTTGGCGCGGGCGAGACTGTCGGTGCTCGCCGTGCCGTGGTGGTTCGAGACCGACGCGGCCGACGACGACGCGGCAGCTGCCGCGACGAGCCTCGCCGAGCGCTATGGTCCCGCGGCTGCCCGGCACGCCCGGACGCTGCCGATGACCGCCTTGGGACGCAGCATCGGTGACCTCATGCTTGCCGTACGCGCCGTACTCCAGGAGGGCCTGGCCGACCCCGACCGGTTGGGCGTGTTCGGCCATTCGTTGGGCGGCAAACTGTCGCTGCATCTTGGTGCCCTCGACCCGCACGTGAACGCGGTCGCCTGCCACGAACCGGGCCTCGGCTTCGCCTTCTCCAACTGGAGCGACCCCTGGTACCTGGGATCGAAAATCCCCGCCGACCGCGATCAGGACGAGATCGTCGAACTTGTTGCACCTCGCCCCCTGCTCCTGGTCGGCGGGGGTGACTCCGATGGCGAGCACAACCGCCACCTCATCGACGGCGTGACCCACTTGTGGGGCGACGTCGTGGTACCTCAGTGGCTGCACCACAACGGTGGTCATCCGATGCCGGCCCATGTGCTGGCGGCGTGCACGGCATGGCTACACGAGAGCCTCACTCACCCCTAAGGACACCTCCCCCGGCGCGCAGCCCTGGGCGCAAGCCGCGGCCGTTGTGGACTACTCGGCGCTAGCCCGCTGGCGCGCCGAGGCCCGGCCGCACCCTTGAGGAACAGCCGGGCGTCGACGTTACCCGTGGCGTCTGGCTCAGAAGTCGGCGCATTGGCCCGTGGCGGGCCCGTCGATGTCGTTGACCGCTCCTTCGTCGATCGGAACTGCGGCGTTGTCCTGGCAGACCAGTGGGCCGCGGATCAGGTTGCCGCTGATGATCGCCGGTTCGGGGTGCTCACCCCCAGTCAGTTCCATCGCGCCGTGGATCTCACTGTCGGAGATCCTGACTTCTCCAGTGACGTCCTGAATAGTAACCGCGCCTCGCAGGTCACTGCCGACGACCTGCACCTGAGCGGCACCGGAAACGTCCACCGGCCCACGGACATGGGAGTCGGACATGATCACCGCCGCTTCGGCAGCGATCTGCATACCCCCGTTTATAGTCGCGTCCTCGAGGCAAACAGTGCCACTATCGATGACCAACCCACCATCGTGGGTGCCGCTGATCGCTTCCTCACAGACGGGTTCCGCCCCGTCGATGACCATGCTGTACACGTTGGTCTGGTCGGTAAAGTACAGCGTCCCGTCCTCGGTGATCGCCGAGTACCGGATCCCCGTAGGCCCAAAGGTCCTGAACTCACCGTCGGCGGGGTCGAAGGTGTACAAACGGCCACCGGCGTTGCCATACATCATGGCGTTCCCGGGGTGAAGGTTCATCTCACTGATCCGTCCCCAGATATTCGAGCCGGACAGCCCTGTTGCGACACTTCCGACGAACTCGTGTCCGTGCGGGTCGTACTCCAACAGCGCGCCAGTATCGGCCATCGCCCAGAGTTGGCCGTCGGCGTCGAAGGCGAGGCTGTGGAGGTACTCGGCCCCGTCAACAGGTGTTGAGGTCAGCAGTTCCCGTTCTTCCACGTCCCACACGAACAGTTCAGCGGGGCCATCGGCCGGGTCGCTGTCCAGACCACCGTGCACTCCGGTCCCGCCGTAGACGAGCCCGTCACGGTAGGCCAAGGCGGTGACGCTGTGATCTGGTACAACGTCCTCGTGTATCTGCTGCTCACCGCCGTCGGGGTCGAACAGCACCAAGGCTCCTCCGAGCTCACCGTAGTTCGGCACGGTTCCGGCTGCCGCCAAGTTGCCGGCAGCGATGAGGGCGGAGGTGCGATCCTGTCCTGCCGTGCGGCCGACAGTGAAGAGATGTGCAGGGTTGGTACCCCAGTCCCACTCCGAGAACGCGTCCCCGGTGTAGTAGGAAGCGCCGGGATAGGCTCCGACGACGAGGGAGTCACCCACCGTCGCGAGTGCGTCGGCCTGCCCGGGTCCGTTGAGGGCCTCTAGATCACCGGTGGCGTGATCGACACGAGCCATCACCCCGGAACTGAGGTAGGCACCGGTGTAGGCGTTACCGTCTGGGCCAATATCCATCGACTGGATAGTGGCGGGCGCTCCTTGGATATCGGAATCGATCACCTCACCGTGCTGGTCGTCCAGGTTGAACACCCAAAGCGCCCCGTCCTCGCGGATGCCCAGGAGCGAGGTCCCAGGATAGTCGGGCATATCCAACTCCAGCAGATGCAGGGAGCGAGTATCGGTCAGTTCGCCGCTCAACTCCGACTCGCCCCATCCGATGGAGAAGTCGGAACGGGAGTCGATGTCGAAGCCGCGCACTTCGGAGCCGTCGATGTAATAGAACGCACCCTCATGGTTGTCCTCGGTCCAGGTGCCCAGGCTGTCGACGTCGGTGCAGCACCATTCCCCGGCTTCCAGGTCATAGGCCGCCATACTCGAGTCCCCACCGGGCGAGTACCCCACGAATACGAGATCCTCGTGGCGAACCATGCGGTTGATGAAGTCGGCGTTATCGGTGATGTCGGCGGGGACGTCCAAACGGGAGATCTCGCCGGTGTCGACGTCTACCTCGTTCAACGTGGGGTTGGTGCCCGTACCGACCCAGAGGTTACCGCCAACCTCCTCGAAGCCCCAGGCGTAGGAGGACTGCTCATCGACTGTTCCATAGTCATGGATGTCGCCGCTGTCCAGGTCATAGGAGTAGACCTTGGCATCCGGGTAGGTGGAGCCGTAGAGCGTTCCATCATGGACTAGCAGCGAACGCAGCATCTCCTCGTCGACCACCCTGGTGGCCAATTCTACGAGATCACCGGTGTGCGGATCGTAACTCCACAGCGTGCCGTCATTCGGGGAGCGCACACTGAGGTAAACCATGTCGTCGCTCTCGTCGATGGCGATCGCGGACGCCATGGCGTGGTCGGGGAACTCGTGGCGGTCCAGCGCCTCCCCCGTGCCCAGGTGGACCATGCTCAGGCTCACCGGGTTCCCGTCGTTGAACAGGAATCCCACGGGAGTTCCGTCGTCGAGGACGGTGGCGTCAGCCAGCCGCACGTTCGGGGTATGCATCGCTACGCCGTGGTCGGTGATGTCCAGTGGGGCCTGGTGTGTCAACTCGACCTGGTCGGCGTAGAAACTGGAGACCGAGTTCTGGAGTGAATAGACGAGGATCCCGGCGCTGACGGCCTCCTCCGGTGCGGTGCCGCTCAGGGAAACCCGGACCCACTCCTCTGCTGGCAGGTTTCGGAAATGATCACTGCTCTGGGCTACCTGCTCACCGTCTGCATCGTAGAAGTACAAGTACATCGAAGGAGTGCCGTATTCGACCCAGACGTGGTAGGACGCCTCATACTCCTCCCCGCCGGTGATGTCGATCGGGTCACTGAGCAGGCCGTACGCAACATCGTCCTCGGGGCTATCCATCCAGAAACTGTGCTCGCCGTCGTAGGCAACGTCGTCAACCACGGTGCCTTCGCCGTCTCCAGCGGCACCGAACCGCATTTCCCATCCTGGGATGTCACCGTCGAGCACCGGGTCTTCGAAACTGTGATTCGTGACCTGGAGTTCCTCGCCCGGGAGCCCTTGAGTAGGAGCAAGTGCCCCAGCAGACGCCACGGGCACTGCGAGCAGCACCGCGGCACCGAGCGCGATGGCCGCACGTGATCTGACCTTGGTTCGTTGGCTTCTCGGCTGCATCGCCGTTGTCACTTCCGTTCTTGAAGGATCTTTCGGTTGAAGCGTCACTCCGCTGCGCGCGGGCCGGGCGATGGTCACTCGACCAACTCCGCGCACTGGCCGCCGGTCGGCCCGGTCACGGTGTTCTGTCCGCCCTGGGGCGTTTGCGCGTTCTCCGTGCAGGAAAGCGGACCCGAGATCTCATTGCCCTCCAACGCCACGGTGCCGGTGCTGTCCTGAATACTGACCGGGCCGTTGAAGGCCGAGTCCTCGAGAACGACGTCGTCAGCGCCGGAGGCGTTGAGCGGCCCTTCCAGCGATGAGTTCTCCATGTACACCGAGGCACCGTCATCCACTGTGAGTGGTCCTCGCAGCGTGGCATCAACGATGCACGTGGTGTCCTCGTCCAACGTCAACGGACCGTTGTGCGCGCCTGTGATGGTTTCATCACAGGCAGGCGCCGTAGCGTTGAGTGCGTAGACATTGGTGCTGCCGGCGAAGTAGATCTGGCCGGTTCCGTCCACTGCGGACTCTCGCACACCGCCGTCGACGATCGTCTCGACCTCGTAGTCATCCGGGTTGATCCGGAACAGTGACGACCCGGCGTTGCCGTACACCCAGCCGTCGTGCTCGTAGAGCGACGTGGTCCTGCCCCAGTTGTTGCCCGTGGCCAGTCCTGTCTCGACACGGTCGAGCACTTCACCGGTTTCTGGGTCGGCAGTGAAGACCAAGCCTGTATTGGTCAATGCCCAGACCAGCCCCGAGGAGTCGACAGTGACTTGGTTGATGATGCTGACGTCCTCATCGATGACCTCACTGGAGATCAATGCGGCGCTGTCGACATCCCACAGGAAGAACTCCGCTGCATCGGCCACCGGCGAACTGTCGATACCCCCGTGGATCGAGGTTCCCCCGTACAGCACACCGTCGTGGTGGGCCAGCGACACGATCGACTGACCTTCGACGACGTCGCGATGGAAATCGTAGTCGCCGGTGCGCGGGTCCACGACCGTTAGTGCACCGCCAACCTGGCCGTAGTCGGGCACGCTTCCCACCGCGATCTGCTCGTCCATGGAGGCCATGGCGAAGATGCGGTCCTGGTAGTACGGGGAGCCGCGGTCCAGGTGCAGCACTTCTTGTGCCTGCCCCCACTGCCAACCACCGGCGACAGGGCCGATGTGCACACCTGCACCCGGGTAGGAACTGACCACGAGTTGATCGTCGTGGGTGATGATCGCATCACCTTGTTTGGGCCCGCGGATGTGGTCGATCTCCCCGGTCTGCGGATCGATCCGGCTCATCGCACCGCTGCTGAGGTAGGCACCCATGTAGACCGCCCCGTCGGGGCCCACACCCATCGAGTGTGCCCCGGCCGGGGACCCCAGCACATCAGCATGGACCAATTCACCCTCCTGGGACTCCACGTGGTAATGCCACACCTGACCATCGGTGTTGATTCCGGTCACGATCGGCCCGTCCTCGCCGTCGACTGCGGTCAGGGCGTAGGTGCCCACAGCCTCGGACATCTCCTGCCACAGCCAGGAATCTTCGAACCCGGTGGAGAACGCGGTCTCGCTCTCTACATCGAATCCGGTCACCACATCATCGACCAGGAAGTACACCTTGCCGTCGATCACGTCGGAAACCGGCGTATCGAAAGTCCCCTCGATGACCTCATCGAGCCACCGCTCCTCCTCCAGGTGATATACGGCCATGTCATACCCGCCGCGCGGGGACAACCGCACGAACACATGGTCATCGCGGTGTTCCAGACCGATGAACCAGTCGGCGTTGTCCATGACGTGCTCTGGAGGGAACATCTCGGTGGTCTCCCCGGTGTCGGGGTCCAGACGGAACAGATGCGGCACCGGGCCGGTGCCGGCCCAAACTTCGCCATCGACCAGGCCCAGGGAGAACACGTAGGCGGCATCATCGGTCAGGCTGCCGTAATCGCGCAGTTCACCGGTGTTGGTGTCATACGCCATCACCATGGCATCGGGGTAGGTGCCGAAATACAGCACGCCCTCCTCATCGATCGCCCCGTCGTACAGCACCCGCTGACCTTGCAGATCGACATCCAGATTCGTGATCTCCTCGGACTCCGGATCGAACTGGAACAGCCCCGCATAGGAACCGGTGCGAGCAGTGAAGTACACCTGCCCATCATCAGCCTGGGTCAAGAACCCACCGAGTTCGTAATCCTCCAGCGCCTGGGCATACGACCGCTCCCCGGTAGCAGGATCCACCACGCTGAAGGTGGCCGGCTCACCGTTCGACAGCGCATACACC
Source organism: Pseudactinotalea sp. Z1739 (assembly GCF_049725055.1). The sequence continues at coordinate 153,703 of NZ_JBMPQA010000009.1, forward strand.
ACCTCGGTCCCATCACTGTCCAAACCGAACTCACCGCTACGGACGTTCGTGCTGAAGATGGCCGGCCCCACCTCCTCGACCTCGAAGTCCGGATGATCAGCCGGCTCCGCCCCCGGTGGGTCGGCTTGGGCCACCCCACCCATCAACGTAGCCAACAGGCCAACCGCCGTCCCGGCTGCAACCAGCCGACGCCGCCTCGGGCCCGGGACCGGAAGGATCGATTTCGTCATTGAGCCTCCTACCTCATTACGCCCGGCTGCCATCGCACGAGCCACCACACAGAGCCCTACGCCCTGAACGCCAGGGACCCACCCACCAAGCCGACTTCCATCCGAACCCGGACCCGGAGCCCAACCCACGCGGCCCGCTCCAACGGTGCGACCACTGACAATGGTCCAGCACCATTCCATGCAATCGCTTGCAGGTCAAGCCCCGCCTCACCGAACCGGCGGGTCGCCGGTCCCTGGCCGAGGCAGGTTGCCGGCCTGCGCGCGGTTCTCTGATCGGTCTCCGAATGGTTGACAGTCCGTCGCGACCATCGGTAGGTTCCCAACTGCAAGCGATTGCAAATGGGCAGGTCCAGCCGTCGACGATGTCATCGGCACGATCTGCTTCACCACGGCGGTGAACGCGGAATGGAGAATCCATGCGACGACGCATCCTGGCATCCGTGGCGGCTATTGCCGCCCTGGGGCTCTTGGCACCGGCGGCAGGCGCCGATGTGGCCGGCCCCGATCAACTCCCCGATGAGACCAGCGAAAACCTGGTGGCCAACCACAGTTTCGAGGAACGCGACGATGAGGGTTGGCCGTCGCACTGGCATCCTATGTGGGCTACCTCGGTCGAGGCGTTCTGGGCCGATGACACCCGGGCCAGCGATGGGTCGTGGAGCATGCGGGTGTTGGATGAGAGCACCGAACGCGGGTATGCGCTGCGCTCGGACTCTATCGACGTCCAGGAGGGCGAACCCTATGAACTGGCCCTGGACGTGTACGTCAACTCCGGCACACTCCAGCCGTCGGTCATCTTCCTCGACGACGACGGGGAGCGCCTCTCACTAGAATACGAACACGTGTCTCCCACGCCTGGCTCGTGGGCGCGGTACTACGTTGACATCACAGCCCCCGAAGGTGCCGCCCAGGGGCAGGTGCTGATCGACACCACCATTGGCGGGGTTTCCGATGGCTGGGTGGACAATGTCTCCTTCCGGCCCAGCGAGAGCGATGACGCCGCCGGGGTCGAAGAGCCCCTGGGCGAGCCGATCCTAGGCGTGACCAATGCCGGGGCCGGATTCACCCAGGACGCGAACGGGCGCAACATCGGCCTCGTCGTAGCCGGAGGCTCACCTTCGCAGTTCAGCGCGGTCGACATTCTCACAGGTGAACTCCTGACCACCGAGGTGGTCGAGGGCAGCACTCTCACCTGGGCCTACGCCACCGCGCCCGATCGCAGAGTGTACGTCGCCACCTCCTCCGGACAGGTCTACGTCTTCGACCCCGATGACCTGAGTTTCGAGCAGTTCGCCGCACAACCCCTGGGAGAGACGTACTTCTGGGACGCCGACACCGACGAGGACGGGACCGTCTACTTCGGGACCTACCCAGGTGGAAAGGTGCTCTCCTACGACCCCGCATCGGATGAATGGCAGGACTTTGGCCAGCAGGTTGAAGACAACTCATACGTGCGCAGCATCGCCGTGGGCGATGGTGAGATCTTCGCCGGTGGTGGAACTACTCCGGCCTTGACCAGGCTCGACATCGCGACCGGTGATGCGACCGAGGTGGCGTTGCCAGCGGGCTACAGCGACCAAGAGTTTGCCTACGACGTCGACCTGGCACAGGACAAGCTTCTCGTCAGGATCACGCCCTCGAACGACATTCTGGTTTACGACCTGCAGACCGAGGAGTGGATCGACACCATCGAGAACGGTGTCGGCTTCGCCGCCTCACCTCCCGTGACGACGACTGACTCAGGGGTGGAGCGCGTCGAAGTGCTCATCCCGTTCGTCGGTGGCGGCATGATCGCTTACGACTTGCAGACACAGGAACGGCGCGACATCTCGATGGATCTCGGCGGCGCATCAACTCGGGGCTGGGGGATCCAAGAGGTCGACCTGGACGGGTTCCCTGGTGAGTCCCTCGTGACCGCCACCAGTAGCGCCGAATTCCACATCTGGAACCCTGAGACCGGAGAGACCAGTAGCGCAGCCACTGATGCTGTAGGCACTCCATTCCAGATCCGTTCCCTCGCCACGGGCCCGGATGGGGATGTGTGGGTGGGCGGCTACGCATCTCCCCCCGGTGTCAGCAGGGTCGATGCCGATACCGGCGAACATGAGCAACTGCCGATGTCCGGTCAGGTCGAGGGAATGATCGCCCACAACGACTACCTCGTGATCGGCACCTATCCCGGTGCGCGACTGCGCACGTATGACACCGGTGAGGCCTGGGACTTCGGCGCTAATCCGGATGACGGGGTCGCGATCGGCCACGGACAGGACAGGCCGGTTGGTTATGCCTCGTCCGGCGAGGAGGTCGTGGTCGGGTCGGTACCGGACTATGGCCAACTCGGTGGCGGACTTTCCATCCTTAGCCCGGATACCGGTGACTTTGAGGTCATCGACGAGCCGATCGAGGACCAGAGTGTGCTCAATCTGGCCTATCGGGACGGAATGTTCTACGGCGGAACCGGCATCTGGGGTGGCCTGGGTGTTGATCCGACGACCTCGGAGGGACGGTTGTTCACGGTCGACCCCCAGAGTCATGAAGTCATCGACTACGGGGTCCCCGTACCGGGCGAGCAGAACATTTCCGGCCTGACGTTCGACGACGAGGGCTACTTGTGGGGCATGACCGCCAACACGATCTTCCAAGTCGACGTTGCCACGATGGAGGTGGTACGCAGCCAGCGCTACTTCAACACCGACGACTCCGCAGCGTACTGGACCACGAGAGACCTGTTCTGGAACGCCGGCACCCTGGTGGGCGTCACCGCTGGAAGACTCTTCGAACTCGACCCGGAAACCTGGCGGCTCACGACCCTGCAGACCGGCCTGCAGAACCTGGCGATCGACCGGAACGGGAGCTACTACTACAACCGCGGTGGGTCGCTGTACCGGTGGGTGCCCGACGACGGCGGTGGCACTCCGGGTACGCCGGTGCAGCAGGTGCAGGTCATCCAGACCGATCTGGCCGCCTACATCGAAGCCGGCGACATTGCCGGACCGGTCGCCCATCAACTGTCCAACGCCTTGGACCAGGCTGTGAACCACCTGGAGGGTGGCCGCCCCGACCCTGCCGCGCAGGCGCTGGAGCGGGTCACCCAGCATCTAGAGAACCCGAAGGAACCTGACACCGTCAGCGAGCAGGCTCAAACCGACCTGCTCGCCCAGGTCCGGTCGGTGCTGGATCAGGTGGGGTGATCGATCGGGATACAAGGGCTTGACCGCATGAAGCGTGGTGGCGCGAGCCGGAGCGGTGCGCGCCACCACGCGCAGATCCGATTCCGATGACAGGAGATCGCATGTCATGGCAAGACAGCACCACGCACCGAAACCTGCGCCCCATGCGCCGCGGGCTGGTCGCCACCGCCGGCACAGCACTGGCCGTAGGCCTGGCGTTCACGCCAGCCGCCGCCACCCCCGGTTCAACTGAGCCCAGCACCTCAGGTGGGCAGACCACCGACCTGGGGGTGGCGATGCACTCGGTCAACGTGCGGCTGTCCGGAGTCGGCGAACTCGCCGACGGCACACCGGTGGGCTATCTGTTCTCCGACGGTGAGCCGGTCAGTTTCAACATGGTCGACCTGCGTGATGGGGAACTGCTGGACCGGCACTACATGGACCCGTACTCCGTGGCCTCAGCGATCGATGCTGCCGAGGACGGCACGGTGCATCTCAGCGTCCGTGGACCTAACGACGGCACCTTGTGGCGCTATGCGCCCGACACCGGGGAACTGACCGAACTCGCCTCTGGTGTCGCCGGTGAGCAGATGCTACGCACCCTCGACTCCCACGGTTCCACCCTGTACGGGGCGACCTATCCGAACGCGAACCTCTTCGCCCTGGACCGGGACACCGATGAGATCACCGAGTTCGGGCGCACCATCCCCGAGGGAGACTATGCCTGGGGGCTGCATGCCGACGACGATGAGGTGTGGGTCGGGGGCGGCACGCCCGCGCAACTCATCTCGATCGACCCCGCCGGAGGAGAGACCACGACGATCGATCTTCCCGAGCCGGTAGCCCAAAGCGGCGAGTTCATTCAGCGCGTCGAGCGCTACGAGGACCTCCGGCTCGTGTCCCACCGCGTCGTGAATGGCGCCACCGCCCACGTTCACGACGGTGAGGAGTGGATCGACTCCCTGCCTGTTGCCGGGATGTGGCACTACACCACTGAGACCGCTGACGGTGCGTTCTACTACCTCGACAGCGATGACGTCGCCTGGGGTTACGACATCGATGAGCGTGAACCGTTCGACATCGGACTGCAGGACTCTGCGATCGCCGAGGAGATCGGGCAGACCAGCCAGGTCTTCCTGGCCGACCTCGGCCTGGCGGAGTTCCCTGGCAGCACCCTGATCGGTGTACGCGCCGACGGTCACATCTGGCGTTACAACCTGGAGACCGGACACGGCGATGTCGTGACCTCCCAAGCCGAAGGCGCACCGGTGACGATCATGTCCCTCGCCCCTGGAGGCGATGGCAAGGTCTACGTCGGTGCCTACCTGAGCCCGGGCGTCATGGCCAGCATCGACCCCGGGACCAATACCGTCACCCAGTTGGACGGACCGGAGCAGGCGGACTCGATCACCGCCCATGACGATCTCACGGTCATCGGGACCTACCCGAACGCCGAGTTCTACACCGCCGAGGCCGACGAGACCTGGGAGTGGGGCACGAACCCCCGCCATGTCCTCACCCTCGGTCGGGACGCGACCGGCCAGGACCGCCCGCGGCACATGATCAGCGCGGGCGACATGGTCGCTGCCGGCACGATCCCCAATTACGGCGAGTTGGGCGGAGCACTCACTTTGTTCGACCCGGTCACCGGAGAGTCCGAGACCCACCGTGCCGTAGTCGAGGACCAGAGCGTCACCGACCTCGCTTACGCCGACGGCGTTGTCTACGGCGGGACGTCGATCCACGGTGGACTGGACTCGACACCCACGCAGGAGACTGCAGAGATCTTCGCTTGGGACGTGCAGGACGGCCTGATCTCCTCGAGCGTGGTTCCCGGTGCCGAAGTCGTGCACAGCATCGAGTTCGACGGCGATGGCCGCCTGTGGGCCATGACGGACGCCGGGGATCTCGTTGAGTACGACACCGTGGAACACGAGATCACCAGCGTGATCGACTCGGGGATCCCGCACTCCAACATCTGGGGAACTGCGGGTGCCCTCACTCACAACCCCGCAGACGGGCACATGTACGGCAATGCCGGTGGCAGGCTCTTCGAGTTCGACCCTGCTCAGGGTCAGGTGGAAGTGCTCGTCTCCTCCGGCGTCCAACGCTCCACAGTTGCCGATTCCGATGTGTTCTACGCCAACGAGACCAACGTCTTCCGCTATCACCTCACAGCGGATGAACCGGTGTGCGATGAGACCATCGAAGGCACGCACCGCGGACCACTGCAACTACGGGATGGCACCACCTGCATCACCGATGCTGACCTTGCAGGCCCGATCACCGTGGCCGAGGGTGCCTCTCTGGTCCTGACAGACTCCACCACTCGGGGGCCGCTGCGCAGCACCGGAGCAGTTGACGTGCACATTCGGGGCAACGAGATCTCCGGCGGGGTGCAGATCACCGGCTCCACCGGTGAGGTCCGACTGGAAGGCAACCAGATCGCCGGGCCGCTGAACTGTTCCGGAAACGACGAGACGCCCGTGGGCGGCCAGAATCAGGTGCAGGGGCCGGCCTCCGGTCAGTGCGCGAGCGTGTCGGACTGACACCTGACTGGGTCGGAGCGGGGCTGAGCCGAGCAGGTCGGCTCAGCCCCGATGGGCTGCGGGGTCCTTGACACCCGCAGCAACTCCTACCCCCGTGGGGCCGAACCTCTAACGCGAGGCCGTGCCGGTGGCGCTTGAGGCCGAAGCGGCGCCGGGATGGCAGTGTCTACTGCGGCCCGGGTATCCAGCGGCTCGGGTATCCCGTGACCGTTTCCAGCGCCCGCGCACACCGAGTTGGAGATGCGGGTGTCCGGCGCCCGGCGGTGTGGGAAAGTCGAGGCCATGACGCACAAGATCGTGGTGATAGGAGCAGACGCTGCCGGTATGGCCGCGGCGCACCAGGCGTTGCGAGCGGCCCGGCGAACCGGCCGCGAGGTCTCGATCGTGGCCTACGAGGCCACATCGCACACCTCTTACAGCGCATGCGGCCTGCCCTACCTGGTGGCCGGGCAGGTGGACTCCCAAGAAGCGCTGGTCGCGCGGACCGCAGAGCAGCACCGCGCCGCCGGGATCGACCTGCGGATGGGCACGCGGGTGACCGCCGTGGACCTCGATGCGCGGACCCTGACGGCGCAGGGCCACCACGGGGTTGAGGAGACCGGCTACGACGATCTCGTCATCGCCACGGGCGCTGCACCGGTCGTGCCGGACTGGGCTCAGGATGAGGACGGCGACCCGCTGCCGGGGACGGGCGCGGTGTCCACGCTCGACGATGGCCGGGAGTGGTTGGACCGGATGGCGGCGGGCGGTGACGTGATCGTTGCCGGCGGTGGCTACATCGGCCTGGAGATGGTCGAGGCAGCGCTGGCGCGCGGACACCGGTGCACGCTCCTGACTCGCGGTCGGTTCATGCACACTCTCGACTCGGAGATGCGCCAACGGCTCGTCGAGACCATGCGCAAGGCAGGGGTGGACGTCCGCGAGGGGGCCGAGGTGACCGGACTGGACGTTGAGGCCGGCCGCGTCACCGGAGCGCGGACCGCCGACGGGCAGCATGTACCGGGCGAACTGGTGGTGCTTGCGATGGGCCTGTCTCCTCGAACCGAACTGGTCTCCGGGCAGGTGCCGCTGGGCCGTCGGGGTGGGCTGCTGCCCGACTCTCGGGGCCGCGTCGACCCTGCGCGCGGGGTGTGGGCTGCCGGCGACTGCTGCGAGGTGCACCACCGGCTACTGGACGAACCCCACTTCTTGCCGCTGGGCACGCACGCCAACAAGTTGGGTCGGGCGATGGGTGACAATCTCGCTGACCCTGACAGCCGGCTCACCTTCGACGGGGCCCTCGGCACAGCGATTACCCGCTTCGTCGGCGGTGACCAGTACCTCGAGATTGCGATGACGGGCCTGACCGAGGAAGTTGCGGGCGAGGCGGGGCTGGACGTCCTCGCGGCCACGCTCGAGGGCAACACGGCGTCGGGCTACATGCCGGAGGCCGAGCCGATCGCGATCAAGGTGGTGGCGGAACGCAGCACGCGGCGGTTGCTCGGCGCCCAGATCATGGGCGGCCACGGGGCGGGCAAACGCATCGATGCGGCAGCCGCCACGCTTTGGCTGGGTGGCACCGTCGACGATCTGGCGTGGATGGACCTGGCCTACGCGCCCCCCTTCGCCACTGCGTGGGAAGTGCTCTCAGTCGCTGCCCGGCGCGTTGCAGAGCGGCTCTGACCAACGCCACGCGTGCGGCTGATCTGTCATGGCCGCCACGTGGTCGAGCGACGGGCGACCTCGAAGACCGCCTCAACCTCGCGTGCGTTGAAGCGTGCCGGTAGACCCGCCAGGTACCGGCTGATGCGCCTGCGCGGCACGACGGCGACGCGGCCGTCCTCGGGCTGCCGCTTCACGGTCAGGCCCCGCTGCGCGCCTACAACGGCAACGACTCCGACGGCATCGACAGGGAACCCGACTTGCTCGCTCAGCAGCCGTGCCGCTCGCCGCGCCTCGTGGCGGCTGTTGCGAATGTAGGGCACACGTTGCCCGTTGACCATGAACGTGTTGCCGCCAACCCAGACCGAGTCGTGCGGATGGTACTTCGTGTTCACTGTGAACACGCCGGTCGGGCCGATCACGACATGGTCGATGTCCGAGCCGCGCTCCCCGACAGGCACGGCGTGAAGGACACGCCACTGCCCGCCGAGCAAGGAGAGTTGCTCGGCCACGGCTTGTTCGCCGTCGGCGCCGATACGCCACGCCCTCTCCTGCGTCCTCGCTCCCACGAAGCGGGCAAGCCAATGCCGCACGCTACCCTGCGCCTCGCGCTCGGCTAGAGCGCGCTCTCGGGCTGCGGCTCCGGGCTGGTTGGCGCTTAGGTCCCATACCGGTGGCGGTGCCGAGTACTGGGCTGACACGACGGGCGCCGCACTTGCCGGATATGGGTCCCAGGTGGGCGTTGACGACGACGGGGCGGGCGCAGGCGGATAGGGCTCCCGCCGCACGGGCTTGAAGTTCGGCACCGCGACTGGTGCGCTCCGCCCGTGGGGCTCTGCGAGCGCCGCCTTCAGCAACGGCAGATTGGCCAACGTATCGGCGTGACATCTGCCCGTCTTGAGGTCGAGGTAACCGAGGGCTGCGCCGTCCGGCGTTGCGACGTACAGGCGGTCATGGCCATAGCGAGCCCACCGCCGGACGATCCACTTCGTCATGTCCACTTCCCCCACCAGCGACCGTGCGGCGGGATGGCGACCCGTGCGTTCCGCGGCGTCATCATCGGCATTGCACGAACAAGATGCACATTTCGTCATCCGTAGATTACTGCGCCAACCGGGTCGCGAAGGCTGTTTCGGCAGTTTGAGGTGCAACTGCTGGACAACGAGATCGCATCCACTCACGCCCCGTACAGTCCCGAAGCCGCCCGGGTGAACCGCACCTGTCCGTCCCGCACCGTCACCAGGTCGTGTGAGCGGGCGGCCAACTCCTCGTTCGCGCCAGGAGCGTACTGCCTGCTGTTGTACTCCAGGTGCGGCCAGGTCACCTGCAGCGCGCTCGCCAGGCCGATGGAGTGCTCCAGTGCCGCACCCGTAGTGGTCAGGTCCTGGATGACGATGTCCAAGCCCCGCGAGCGGGCGACGGCGTAGGTCACTATCGCGTGGCTCTGCCCCTTGGATGCCTTGATGACTACGCCCGACCACCCCTGGGCCACCAGTTCATCGAGTTGGCTCAGCCGGGAGTAGCCCTCATCCATCAGCACCGGGGCACGCCTAGCGAGTGCCTTCATCTGGTCGGGATCGAGGTCGACGTCGCGCGGGAAGGGTTGCTCCAGATAGGTGATCGCGGCAGCAGCGCGGGGCGAGTGGGCACTGAGTTCATCGAGCATCTGCTCCAGTTCGGCCACGCTGTCGTAGGCCTCGTTGGGGTCGATGGACAGGCTCACATCGTCCCGGGAAGCACTACCGACGCGGTAGACCGCGGCGATCCGCTCAGCATCGGCCGACGGTGACCCCTGCAGTTTCAGTTTCAGATCCTTGATGCCCTCAGCCTCCATCCAGGAGGTGAGGCTGCGCGCGCCGGGCTCGGCCTCGGCCTCGGTCAGCGGGTCCCCCACTCCGAGGACATGCTGCACCGGGATGGTGCCCCGCGGCTCGCCGAGGTGTTCCCCCGGGTAGGTGCCGGTCAGCCCTGCCCAACCCAGGTCCTCGTTCATGTGCTCCTCGGTGTACATCTCATAGACGGACCGTCCGGCCGCTCGGGCCCAGGCGTCGTGAACCGCGTTGTCGACCGCGGCCAGGGCCAGCAGTCCGCCCAAACGCGGCACCGGGGGCGATCCGGCCAAGCGTGCGGCCAGCGCCAACGTCTCATCCAGGCGGTCATAGATCGGGCGCCAGATGTCGAAGGGGTCGCCGCTCACTCCCTCCAGTACCTGGTCGGCGAAGGTATGCACCAGCCCTCGCAGTACTTGGTCGCGTGCCGCGATGTCGGGATCGGGCCGGGGCCATGCCCAGGGCACCGAGAGCATGCTGGCCCCCAGTCCGGTTGCTGTGCTCCCATCCCGCGCCAGGACGTCCAGGTGCACCACCGCGGCGGTGAAGTGGGTCATCGGTCGCCCGGAGATGACGAACGGCGGATCGAGCGCAACATCGATGAACTCCACCCGGGCGTTCACCGCTCCGATGTCGCTGGCGCGGGCCTGCCCCATCAGGAGAGCCGATCGTAGATCTCGGCGGTCACCTCGTGCTCGAGGTCGTCGCCGCGCAGGAACCGTTCGATCTCGGCAACCACGGTGGCTCCCTGGGCGAACCGGGCCTCCACAGTCCCGCCGGCCACATGGGGTGTGAGCAGCACGTTGGGCAGTCCGAACAAGGGGCTATCAGAGGGCAGCGGCTCGGCATCGAAGACGTCCAGGCCCGCATTGATCCGTCCGGACGTAAGCTCTGCGATCAGGGCCGCCTCATCAGTGATGGCCGAGCGTGCGGTGTTAATGAAGGTGGCACCATCGCGCAACAGCCGGAGGGTCTCGGCGCCGATCAGGCCGCGGGTCTGGGGAGTGACCGGGGCGTGCGCCGCGACCACATCGCTGGTGGCGAACAACTTGTCCAGGTCTACCAACTGCACGCCCAGGGCCTGTGCGTCCTCGACGGAGACATAGGGGTCATAGGCACTGATGCGCTGCACTCCCAGGCCTCGGAGCATACGGACGTAGTGGCGTCCGGTGCGGCTCAGCCCCACGATGCCGATGTGCTGGGCCTGGATGCTCCTGCCCAGCATGCCGGTGCCACCGGCGACCCAGTCGCGGGTGGTCTGCAGGCCGCGGTCATGGGTGTGCAGGTTCCGCAGCAGCGCGAGGGTCAAGGTCAGCGCCATCTCGGCGACCGGAAGCGCCATCGCCGCGGCCCCGCCCTGGGCCACGCGCAGCCCGCTCTCCAACACGGACTTGGGGAACAGTCCTCGGATGGTGCCGGCGGTGTGCACGGCCAGGCGCAGCCGGGACCCGTGTACCAGTGCTGGGTCGAAGGGCTCGGTGCTCCAGGAGGTGACCAGCACGTCGGTGGTGTCAGCCAACTCCCCGGGCAGCGCCATCTTGCCCTCGCCCTCGGCGAACCTCACCGTCCCGAGCCGTTTGAGCGCGTCCGTGGTGGCCGTGTCGAAGAGCTTGGCGTACTCGTCGGGTCGGATGGCGACGTAAATATGCGGATCGTTGGGCATGGCTCCACTTCCGGCGGTCCTGGGACAGATGCCAGCCTATCGCAGAAGGTGCAATCGCTTGCAGTGTGTGCAATAGCCCCGAAGGGAGGGACGCTTGCACTCCAGTGCCAGATGTCCCGGAGGGGCGGGGACGATCGCAGGAGGAAGAACCGTGCGGGCTCGCCACGGCGGGGCCGGACTGTGGCTCGCAACCAGGGTGAAGCAGCCATCCCTGCCAACCCGCAGATCGCACTCGGCCTCCTTGACGTGCAAGCGCTTGCAGACAACACTGGGCTTCGTACCTCTTCCCCCTGTTAAGGACAAGGTCATGCGCGTCGGCTTCGTCGGCACCGAGAACTCCCACGTCAAGCACTTCATCCGTTTCCTCAACCTCGAAGACCGTCACCCCGGTCACCGCGCTGTAGCCCTGGCCGGTGGCCGCAGCGAGCACAACATCGAACTGGCCGAGTACGGCGGTCTGGACGTCATCGTCGAGGACCCGGCCGACCTGCTCGGCCACGTCGATGCCGCCATCGTGTGCAACCGGGACGGTGGCCTGCACCGCGGCGCGGCCGAACCGCTGCTTCGCGCCGGGCTACCGGTGCTGGTGGACAAGCCGCTGGCCACCACGATCGAGGATGCTGCAGCGCTGCTGAACGTTGCACAGGACAGCGGCAGCACCCTGGTTTCGGCTTCGGCGCTGCGGTTCGTACCGGAGATCTCCCAGTTCACCACCGACCACGCCGAGCATGGCCCGCTGCGCCACGTGCACGTCGTCGGCCCGGCCGACCCGGACAGTGAGTACGCCGGGCTGTTCTTCTACGGCATCCACCACGTCGAGACCGCGCTGCAGATCCTGGGCAACCCGGTGCTGCGACCCGGCGACCTGAGCGTGCAGGCCCGGCGCGAAGGTGACACCGTCTGGGCCACGACCACCATCGGTGGCGCCGCCGTGACCTTCACGTTCGTGGTGCCGCAGGACGATGGCCGCGTGCCCTTCCACGCCACCGCCATCCACACCCGCGGCGTGATCGCCAGCGAACTCAGTTTGGGGCCGGACTACAACGCCCCGGCGTTGGACTCGTTCATCGAGGCAGCACAGGCAGGCAAGCCCGCGTTGAGCGCCGAACAACTCCTGTCCCCTGTCGTCGTCCTGACCGCTATCAACGAGGCCCTGGAGGGCGCCCGATGAGCACCGGATCCGACCACCTCACCATCGGCGTGATCGGCCTGGGCATCATCGGCCGCCAGCACGTGGAACGATTCACCGCTGCCGATACCCCGGTGCGCCTCGCCGGTGTCTATGACACCAACGAAGCCCTGGTCCAGCAGTTCGCCCGGACCCACGACGTGCCGGGGGTTAGCAGCGTGGAGGAACTCCTCGCCCTGGAGGACATGGATGCAGTGGTGATAGCGGTCCCGTCGGGTCTGCACCGCGACCTGACCATCACCGCGCTGCAAGCCGGCAAGCACGTGCTGTTGGAGAAGCCGATCGACATCTCCGTGGCGGCTTCCGATGAGATCCTGCAGGCCGCCCGCGCCTCGGGCACGGTGCTCTCGGTGGTCAGCCAGCGCCGGTTCGCCCCGGCCAACCAGTACATCAAACAACTCATCGACGACGGCGGGCTGGGACGCATCACCTCGGCGGCCATCGAGGTCCCGCTGTGGCGCACTCAGGAGTACTACGACTCCGCCGGTTGGCGCGGCACCTGGGCGATGGATGGCGGCGGGGCTCTGATGAACCAGGGGGTGCACCTGGTGGACCTGGCGCTGTGGCTGCTGGGAGACGTTGAGGAGGTCTACGCCCACACCGGGCTGCTCGCCCACGAGCGGATCGAGGTCGAGGACACCGTGACCATCACCGCCCGGTTGAAGAGCGGAGCGTTCATGACGTTCCTGGCCACGACTGCAGCCCACTCACCGCCGCAGATCCGGGTCAACATCATGGGTGATCGAGGCTCGATCGTGACGGTCAAGGAGGAGATCACGCACTACGAGACCGTCGACGGCGCCCAGAAGCCCGACCTGGAAGTGCTACCGCTGGAGGAGAGCGAACTGTCGGAGACCGAGCACCTGCAGCACCGCCAATTGCTGGACTTCGTCCAAGCGGTTCGCAATGACGCAACCGCGCTGGTCACCCCGGAGCAGGCCCGCAACGCCGTGGCCTTCATCGAGGCGGTGTACGAATCCGGGCGCACCGGTCAGCCAGTCCGCCCGGCGCCGCTACCAGAGTAGCTGGACGACGGCGACACATCGGCCTGGGAGTCATCTCCCCACGCGTCAAGCCAGCAGGTAATCGACCCTTGACGTGGCACCACACACATTCATAGGGTGCACGCCAGCAAAGGTTTTCTCACGTCGATCGCTCCCCAAAGGTGAAGGAGATTGATGATGCAGGCCAGCACCAACCGCCACGACGCTTGGCACGCGGGACGTTCCGTCGGACCATACGCGCTGAGCCGTCGAGGCTTCTTCGGCGGGGCACTCGCCCTAGGGCTGGGCCTCGCGGCCGCGGCCCCTACCTGGGCTGGGCCCTCAGGGCGAACGGCCTCGACGAGCGCCGCCAGTGGCGTGAACCTGCTGCCGAACGGGGGTTTCGAGGACGTTGCTGACGGGATGCCAACAGAGTGGCAACTGTTCAGCCCGGACTCGGCCCCGCACATCGCCTCCTCCCAGCAACACGTGCGGAGCGGTGAGTGGAGCGTGCAACTGGATGACCCAGGCGCCTCGCAGACAGCGGGACTGCGCAGCGCGCTCGTCGAAGTTGACGCCGGTCAAACCTACGAGGCGTCGGTCTTCATTTACTCGGACTCCGGCGAACCGAGCCTGTACCTGGAGTTCTGGGACAGCCAGGAGAACAGAATCTCCTCGCAATTCCATATCAGCAGGCTCGTCGGCAGTTGGCAACGGGTCGACCTTCGCGGGACCGCACCGCAAGACGCCACCCATGCCAGCCTGCTGGTCTATTCGTCAGCCTCGAACGTCGGCACGAGTTACTTCGACGACGCCGCGATCCACGAGGTGACAGCCTTGGGGGTGGAGCGATTCGGTCCCGCCATGCTCACTGCAGCGGTACGGGGTGCGGTCGTCCTGGACGACAGCGTCTTCATCAGTTCCCGGTTCAACACGCCGGACGAGCGGCTGCGCCTCGGCGAGTTCGACGTCAGCAGTGGTGCAGAGCGAGCCGTGATCGATCTCGACATCGACAGTTCCGGAGGACACGCGCTTGCAACCGACGGGCGGTACATCTATGTCGGTCCAGCGGGAAACGAGCACATCTGGCGCTTCGATCCCCTGACGCAGGAGGCCCGAGCCTGGGCACACGCCGGCTCGGCCAACACCTGGTACTACGACATGAGGGTGGATGGCGACCATCTCTACATCAGCACCTACCCCGACTGCATGGTCAAGCGCGTCAGCCTCTCCGACGCCTCAGTGGACACCTACGGCCGCGTCTCGGATTCGCTGTACGCGACCGCGGTCGCGGTTGATGAGGAGTACGTCTATGGCGGCTCGGCTTCACCTGGGCGCCTGCTCCGGTGGCCCAAGGAGGGCGGAGAGCCCTTCGACCTGAGCCCGCACCTGAGCGAGTCTCCGGTGGGCATCCTGGGGTTGGCGTTCAGCGCCGGACACCTGTATGTCGCGAGCGGACGCCAGTTGATCTCGGTGCGCTCCGACGGTTCCGAACGGGTGGTTCGGGAGGTGTCGGCGGAGGATCGCTATATCGACCAACTGAGCGTCGCCGCCGACGGTACGGTCTACGCGCTGGCCAGGATGACGACGAACCATTACCGGGTCACGCCAACTGGCCTGGAGAACGTCGGCCAACCCGCTGACAACATGGAAAACCAGATGCTCCAGGCGATGCCGGACGGACACCTCGTGGGGGTAAGCGGGCTCGGGCATATCTGGAACCTCCAACCGGAGGGTGGCGCCGAGGTGTGGCACACAGCCACACGGGGCTTCGGGTATCCCGAGGTCGCCCAGTCCATGTTCCTGGGCAGTGATGGCCAGGTGTGGGTCGGCGGTCACTATGCGATGACGGTGCATCATCCATCGACGGGCGAGAGTTGGCGGTTCGACGTCGATGGGGAGCCCAAGGCCCTCGCCGAAGGCCCGAACGGCACCATCTATGCCGGCCTCTACCCCAGTGGCACTATCGCGGCCATCGAGCCGGACAGCCGCGAGATCACGGTGCTGGGCACTTTGGGGAACGCGCAGATGCGTACGCGGGCCCTGCACACCGACCCGGATCGAGGGCAATTGCTCGTCGCCTCCGGGCCCTCCGGGGGGCTGCACACCGGGGCCCTGACGTTCGTCGACCTGGAGTCCGGTGAGTTCGACGTCCGTCGCGACTACCTCCCCGAGCAGGCGGTCATGGCAATAGCGGTCGACGGCACCACGGCCTACATCGTCGGTGATACGTACGGGGAGTCGACTCCGGGCCCGATCCGGTCGGCAGCACAGGTGGCAGCGGTGGATCTCGACACCCGCGAGTTGCTGTGGCGTGAAGAACTGCGCAGCGAGTGGCTCTCCTACGAGGACGTGATGGTCAGCGACGGCGTGCTCTACCTGATGGGCCGGCGGCCGCAGGGCCTCTGGTTCGCATACGACCTTGCCGCGCGGGAGGTCGTGATGGAAGGCGACCTCGGAGGCTACGGAGCATTCGGTTCGGCGGAGGGGCGGGTGTTCACCTGGGTGCACTGGGCGGATGAAATCCGCGAACTTCCCTCCGGACGGAGCGAGGATGGACGCCTCTTGCACCACGAGGTCCCCGGTGGCTGGTACAACAATCCCGAGTTCAACCTCACCCGGGGCGGCATGAACACGTGGGGAATGCACGGCACCGACCTGGCTCTCTTCGAGTTGGGAGCAGAACTCCCTCCGCTGGAAATCGACGAGGTCCGGGACCTGGTCGAGGATGCAAGCGAGGATGGTCGCCTGCGCAACCCGTTGCAGTCCCAGATGGTGAACACCCTTCGCGAGGCCGCCCAGCATCAGGAGAACGGCCGCGCAACTCGGGCGGGTCAGTCCATCCAGCGCGCACTAGACCGGTTGCGCGCCGAGCAGCACGCCGACGCGATCGATCCCTCGCTTCGCGAGGAACTCATCGAACACCTGGAGGAGCTTATCTGACCCTTCATCACCGGCACCGCCGCTCCACCGGCACCGCCGACCTCCCCGTCGTCGACAGGCCCTGCGTGACATAGGCGGTAGTGACAGCCCGCCACCACCTCGCAGAAGACCTTTGCTCGTGGTCTCTTTGAGCGTGCTCGACGCACACCAGCCGACCACAGTCACGTTGTCCCACCACCTTCAGAGAGGCAGGTTCATGACCACCACATCGCGCCCATGCGACCTCAGCAGACGTGGATTCCTGTTCGGAACCACGGCGATCGGCTTGGCCGCCACCGGGACGCTGCTGGCTCCCGGAGCAGCGGCAGCGAACCGGCACGAGGGCCTGCAGCCGGTCGTATACGACAGCGCTGCCCTCACCGGTGCCAGCCGCGGCTCCGCGCTACTCGATGGGGTGGTCTACATCGCCTCTCGGCACAACGTGGATGACGGCACGATCCGCCTTGGGGGATTCGACCCGTTCACCGGAGAGACCGTGAGCGTCGATGACCTGGACCTCGGGTCCACGTCGGGCAACAATATGCTCACCGCAGACGACCAGTACGTCTACATCGGGCCGGCCGGCAGTTCTCACGTTTGGCGCTTCGACCCGGAGTCGCGAACTGCGCAACCGTTCGCCGAGATCGGGCCCGCCAACACCTGGACCTACCGCCTCCGCGTCGACGGGGACCACCTGTGGGTTGGGACCTACCCGACCGGCCGCCTGTTCCGGGTGGATCGGACTACTGGTGACGTCGTGGACTTCGGCAGGGTCGGTGACTCGCAGTACACCACTGCAATCGCCGTCGATGAGGAGTACGTCTACGCTGCTACCGCCGCCCCGGGCGACATGCGCGTCTACACCAGGGATGCACCCGGCGTGGTGGCACATGACCTGACGCCCTATTTGGTGGACTCCCCCGTTGGCGTTCTCGACGTGGCTGCCAGCGGCGGGTTGGTCTACGTCTCCTGTGGCCGCTTCATCATCTCCATGCGACACGACGGCTCCGAGCGGGTGGTGCGCCCCATCGCCGAGGAAGACCGGTACATCGACCAACTTACCGTGACTCCCGACGGCAGGGTCCTGGCGCTGGCGCGCCTGACCACGAACTACTACGAGGTCACCGACAGCGGTTTGGACCTACTCGGGGCACCCTTGGCGGACACCGAGAACGCCGGGTTCTTCGCCGTCGACGACGACACCGTGGTCGGCGCGACCGCTCTCGGCCATGTCTGGAGTGCTCCGATCGGTGGTGAGGCGACCGTCACCTCGACCGTCCAACTCGGTTACGGATACCCCGAGCTCGTTCAATCGATGCTCGCCCACTCAAACGGTGATGTGTGGGCAGCAGGGTACTTCGCGATGACGGTTCACCACCCGAAGCAGCGAAACAAAGGTCGGGGCAACCATGAACAGGCACCGCACACCACCACGCCAGACTTCTTCGACGTCGGTGGGGAAGCCAAATCCATGGTCGAAACCGCCTCCGGAACCGTCATCGCTGGGCTCTACCCCTCGACCAACGTCGTCGCCATCGATCCACAGACTCACGAGGTACAAACCTTCGGCCCCATCGGCAACGACCAGATGCGGCCGTTGGCCATGGCCTACGACGACGCTCGCGACGAGGTGGTCATCGCGACCACCGCCACCCATGGACTGTTCAGCGGCGCGCTGACCTTCGTCGATCCGGACACTGGTGAGATGGAGGTGCGACGCGACCTGGTGCCGGAGCAGAACCTCCGCAACGTCGTCATCTCCGGCAACTACGCCTACGTCGCCGGCGACACTCGCGCCGAGGCCAGTGATGAGCGCAAGCTGCTGGTAGCCAGCATCGTCGAGGTCGACCTCAGCACGAGGACGGTTACCCGGACCTTCGAGCCTACGGACTGGGAGGCCTACGAGGACATTCACGTAGCCGACGGAATCCTCTATGCCGTCGGCCGCAGCCCCAACGGGGCGTGGCTGGCCCTCGACCTCGACAGCGAGGAGATCATTCTGCAGGGAGACACCGGCGGCTACGGCGGAATCGATGGTGCAGGGACTGGGGTCTTCACCTGGGATAAGTTCACCCACAGCATCCAGCAACTGAGCAGCGCTGAGGGCGGTACCGAAGCGGTGCTGTACCAGGATGTGCCCAACGGCTGGTACAACCGCCCCGGTTTCGGTCTCGTAGACAACGTGCACGGTACCTGGGGGTTGTACGGGACCGACCTGGCGTGGTTCCCGCTGCCGAGAAACTGAGCGCCTTACGCTTCCTTTCGGGTGCGCCGGACCCTGGACTGGCGCACCCGAAGCAGGCCCGAGGGCGACCGCGGTCGGTCTCGTCGTGCGTGGGTGACCTCCGCTGCGCCTTGGGCCGCGCTAATTCTTCAAGTGCGTTCAATTCGCCGCGGGTAGGGGCGCGCCCACCGTCGTCATCTTCGGTGAGCCTGTAGCCCGGTGGAACTCATGACGGGCGCGCGTGCTGGTCTTGGAGGTACACGCCGCTCAGCCAGCAGAGCGTCGAGCCGGACCGGTGGACTCGCGCACCAACAACTCGCTCTCCAGCCATCGCACGGTGTGCGGTTGGTCGGCACCTGTCTCATCGAGCGCGATGGTCAACGCCTCCTCACCCATCGTGCGCAGCGGGAGGCGCACCGTGGTCAGGGCCGGGGAAAGATCCCGGGCCACGTCAATGTCGTTGAACCCGGCCACCGAGACTTCGTCGGGAACTTTCCTGCCCTGATCGCGCAGCCAGGCCATCGCGCCCATCGCCATCTGATCGGCGGAGCCCACCAATGCCGTGATCTCCGGACGCTCGGCGAGTATCCCACCGGCACCGTCGTAGGCGTCATCGCGCGTGGGCGACCCGTGGCGCACGTGCAGCGTACCGCCGGCAGCGCCAATCACCTGCCGCAGACCTGCGAGGCGTTCCACTGTGGAGCCCACGTTCGCGGGCCCAGCCAGCACGCCTATGTGCCGATGCCCTAGGCCCACCAAGTGCTCGGCGAGTTCGACTGCGCCCGCGGTATTGTCCACCCGCACGTTGTCCACATCGGTGATCGGCGTGCCAATGGAGACCACGCGCCCGCCGGAAGCCAGGTAGGAGTTGGCCCGGGCGGTGACCCGCCGACGGTAGTCCTCATCATCCAGCCCGGACCCCGCCAGGATCACCACTGAGGCCCGATGGGCCTGCAGCATCTTGAAATATGCCAGTTCCTGGTCAATGTCCCGCCCGGTCTGACAGATCGCCACCAGCAAGTGGCGACGGAAGGCCACCTCGTGAATCCCATTGATCATTTCCGAGAAGTAGGGGTCGCCGACATCGCCGGCGAGCACCCCGATCATGCCGGTGCTGCCGCGCAACAACCCCTGCGCCTGCGCGTTGGGGACGTAGTCGAGTTCCTCGGCGGCGAGTTGCACGCGCTGCCGCAACTCGGGCAGCACCGGGTAGTTGCTGCCGGAGAGCACCCTAGAGGCGGTTGGCACAGAGACGCCGGCCCGCTTCGCCACGTCCTTTAAATTGACCGACATGCAGAAATCCTATTCGCTCACAAACTCCGTAGCAGACACAACTCCGCCACGATGCTCCTGCACCTAACGCCCATGTAGCGGTCGCCCGAAGGTGGCGCTAGCGCGACTGTGGCGGGGCACGGCTACCCCCAGCATTCTTGGCCTCATGCTCACAGATTCGGGTCGGTTGTGTTCGCCAGTCCCTCGATGGCAATGGGACAGCGCTCAAGGTCGGCTTCGGCGTGGGATCCGAGCATGCGTTGCCCCGGCATGACGGGGTAGTTCCTGCCCCGGTAAGCAGTCACCGGAATGGCATGTTCTCCCTAGCATCGTTGATGCCGTCGAGCGCCCAACCCGCAGTAACGCGTCGCCCGCGACCACCGCACCGGAAGCGCTCCCGCCCGGCGCGTGTGGCACCGCGAACTCTAGTCGCACTGCTCGGGCCCTGCGTGTGGCTGTGGCGCAGCTTCCTCCCTCCTTGACGCCAGCCGTTGCCACGATCTAACCTTGAGAAAGCCTTTTCTGGACTGCCTTCACTGTCGTTCGATCTGACGAGGACCGTAGATGACTTCACCGCCCGTGCCTGCGCCGAACCACCCGGCCACTGAGGCGGATCTGGAGGACCTCCTGTCCACGCCTCTGCCGGGTGTGGGGCGGGCTCTTGAGGCCGTCGGGGGTGACGTTCTGTTGTTGGGTGCCGGCGGCAAGATCGGGCCCACGATGGCGATGATGGCGCGTCGCGCCCTGGATGAGGTCGGCTCCCGGGCCCGGGTCATCGCGGTGTCCCGTTTCTCCGACCCCGAGGTGCGCGAGCGGTTGACCGAGGCCGGCGTGGTGGTGCAGTCCGCCGATCTGTCCGAGCCGGAGAACTACGCCGATCTGCCTGATGCGGCAGCGATGATCTACCTGGCCGCGATGAAGTTCGGCACCACCGGCGCCGAGCATCAAACGTGGTGGTCCAACGCGGCGATTCCCGCCTTGGTGGCCGACCGCTACCGGGGCGTGCCCTCGGTGGTGTACTCCACCGGCAACGTCTACCCGTTGCGTCCGCTGGCGGCCGGTGGATCCACCGAGGATGACCCACCCGAACCGGTGGGTGAGTACGCCCAGTCCTGCCTGGCCCGTGAGCGCATCTTCACCCACGCCGCGCACACCTGGAACACCCCGGTGACCATCTTCCGGCTCAACTATGCCTGCGAGTTGCGCTACGGCGTCATCGCTGACCTGGCCACCCAGATCCTGGGTGGTGAGCCCATCGACGTCACCATGCCCGCGGTCAACGTGGTCTGGCAGACCGACGCCACCGCCTGGGCGCTGCGGTCGGTGGAGCTGGCCGCCACTCCCCCGCACATCCTCAACGCCACCGGGCCAGAGACCGTCTCGGTCCGCCGCCTGGCCACCTGGCTGGCCGCCGCGATGGGTACCGAGGTGCAGTTCACCGGGACCGAGTCCACCGACGCCCTGCTCTCCGATGCCTCCCACTGCCACGATCTGTACGGCTACCCCACGGTCCCGATGCGCCGGGTGGTGGAACTGGTGGCGCGGTGGGTGACCGAGGGCGGGCGGCAACTGGGCAAGGCCACGAAGTTCCAGCAACGGGAAGGCAAGTTCTGATGGGCACCGATCTGGCGGCACGTCTGGGCGGCGGAGTGGTGATCCCGGCCCACCCCTTGGCCCTGGACGCCGGCGGCGGCATCGATCTGCCGGCCCAGCGCGCCTTGAGCCGCTACTACCTCGATGCCGGTGCCCACGGGCTGGCCGTGGCGGTGCACACCACCCAGTTCGAGTTGCACAACGACCGCGCCATGCTCACCGACGTCTGGCGCCTGGCCGCCGAGGTCGCCCAGGACCACACCTCCGAGCCGATCCTGGTCGCCGGTCTCACCGGAGACGCACCGGCAGCGGTCGCCGAAGCACAAATCGCCAAGGACCTGGGCTACCACGCCGCCCTGATCAGCCCCTGGGGCATGAGCGACACCAGTGAAAGCGCCCTGCTGGCCCGAGCCGGAGCCGTGGGCGAGGTACTGCCCGTGCTGGGCTTCTACCTACAGGAGTCCGTGGGCGGGGCAGCGCTGAGCCGGAACTTCTGGCACAGCCTGTTCGACCTGGAAGCCGTCGTGGGCGTCAAGGCAGCCCCGTTCGACCGGTACCGCACCAACGACGTGGCCCAAGTCCTGCTCGAACACGACCGCTGGGACCAGATCACCCTACTCACCGGCAACGACGACGCGATCATCCATGACCTACTCACCCCCTACCGGCGCACCGTAGCCGGCAAGGAACGCCAAGTCCGCGCCAGCGGCGGCCTACTCGGCCAGTGGGCCGTGGGAACCCGGGCCGCAGTCGACCAACTCCAGCGGATCAACACCGCAGTCAACGCCGGCGCAGCGCCGATGGACCTGCTGAGCGAGGCCACCGCGATGGTGGACATCAACCACGCGGTCTTCGACGTCGACCACAACTTCGCCGGGTGCGTGCCCGGCGTCAACGAAGTACTGCGCCAACAAGGCCTGGTCCCCACCGCCAACACACTGGGCACCGATACGCTATCGGCCGGCCAGAGCGACCTGATCGCCCAGGTCCGTGCCCGCTACCCAAACCTGCTGGACGAA